>CAIXRF010000101.1 GCA_903921825.1 uncultured Microcaldota archaeon
CCCCCCCAGACATTGCGAAGATAAGGGAGAAGAATTTCGACAAGGGGGTGCGCGACGCGTGGAAGGTTGACAAGCAGATGTCAAAGCTGCCGATGCCGACAGTCGAGCACCTTCCTGCGACTCATCCTGAATTCGCACGCGGCGAATTCGCATCCACAAAGGTCCCGAACGGGGACTGGCTGGCAGCCCGCAAGGACCCGTCAATCGCAAGGATACTCATGCGCGATGACAGGGTTTTTGACGCGCAAGGCAACCTCACGGATGATTTTTCGGGAGACTTTAACCACGAAAAACGGCATCTGAAGGGCGGGGCGGAGGTGTTTGTGGGCAATCTCCATGCTGGCCGCTATCCGGTCGCGGACGAAGCCTGCACGAGCTACGGCGCATACAAGGACACCGCCATGACTGGCACCAAGCAAGCCGGCAGTCCTTTCGGCGAGAACGCGCACGACGCAATGATCGGCGCAAGGCTCGAGGACATGACGGGCGAGAAGTTCTTTGAGTCCAGGATGAGGAGCGGGAAGTTTGACGATGTGATAAGCAAGGTGGCGATGGATCACGGCCGCCACCTTAACCTGAAGGGTGCTGAGCTGGGGGAGCACGTTGCAGGTGAAGTCGATGAGCTGAAGAGCCTGGCAAGCATGTCGGAAAGAAGGTTCGACAGCTTCGAGAAACTGGACGATAAGCTGATGGACATGCAGTTCGACATGAGGTTCAGGGGGAAATCCGATGACCCCGTTGGGGAACAGATGAAATGGGAAAGCTCGGTTAGGAAGAGGCTGTTCAAGTGAAACGAGGTGGAATGATGGCAGCGGCAAGCGAGATGATGAGGAAGTGGCTTGAGAAGCGCTATTCCGCGCATACTGCGGCGGATAGGAAAAAGGAGGTTGAGCGCAGGCTTGCGAGGTTCGAGCAGGAGCTGGAGTCGAAAGGCTTCGGCACGGAGAAGGAGCGCGTGGAGTTTGCAGAGAAGCAGATTCGCATCCGCGAGGCCTGGGACTTCCTTGATTCGCTCGGGGCCGCGGCGGAGAAGCTTAAGCCGGGCCAGAAGTCAGAGGCCCAGAGGATTGCTGATAGTCTAAAGGAGTGGGCGCAGGAGCTGAGGGAAAAGGACCCCGATACCCACAGGACGATTGCAATGGGGATAAACCACCTGGCGGTCCACCTGGGCTCAGTTGTGAAAGGGGAGCAAGGGAAGGTGCGGGGCTAATGCGCTGTTCCGACGGAGCCAGGAACCTATAAATACGCGGAAAAACATAATCCTATGCTGTCATTTGGACTTGATCTGGGTGATGGCAGGAGTTGACCCCAAATGGACAACAAAGAAAAGGAGGCGGAAAACCGCTCCAATGAAGAAATCGAGGCTGAAGCACTGGAAATCTTACGGGTGATGGAAAATTATCCGTTTGTTCCAGTATGGGCCATGTTAGGGTACCTTTACGGAACTCTAACAGAAACGGACCTTCATGTGTTGAATCTAAAACACATGAACTCTTGAAACCTTGATTTGGAAGGAGGGGTTTAAGTTGTGTAGAACGACTAAGGCTGCCTTTGGTTGCCTTCCCCTCCTTTTCCTCTTTTATCCTCTTAATGCCTCATTCTTCGGCGTGATAGAAAGTATAAATAGCGCAAAAACCATAATTGCCCGCCAGGCTCTTGCTTTGGCGCAAGCCATCCAAGAGGGCTGGAGGAGCGTGGGAGCATACCTACGTTTGAGGAGGAAAGCCCCGGAGGGCCGTTCAAGCAGATTGACGTCAAGCGTCACTTCGAAGCCATAGCGGACCGCTATCCAAACGTTCCGCCTGAAGCTATACGAAGATACATTGACGGTGAAATCTCTTTGAACGACCTGTGGTATCTGAACTTGATCGGGCAGTCCAACTTCCCGTTCAAGCAGTATGACCCCGGGTATTAGGCATTCGGTGTTTCGATTGCCGGGAGAGGTGCTGAGCACCTCTCTTTTTCCTCCTCTTTCCCTCCACTAACCCGGCTAAGCCATAAATATGTGACGGACGTAAACATCTGGTCCGTATTGAAAGGTGGAGTGATGGCAGAGCTTGCGTCGCTGATGTATGAGAAGGGAGACCTGCGCAGGGCAGAGCACAAGGTCCTCGGGCTCATAGTATTCTCCATAGCGGTCACGTTCAGCATACTCGCCATCCTCAGGGTGACCGGCAGGGCGTTTGGCTGGGTGCTTGCTGCTGCGGGCGCTTCCGGAAAGATAAGCGATCTCGGGCTTGGCGACCTGCTGTGGTTCACGATTGACTGGATGTTCGTGGCCCTGCTCCTGGCATTCATCTTCATTGTGAAGTTCCTAAAGGACATGACGCGTCTCGGCGAGCATTTCCTGACCGGCGAGCATACGCCCCTCGGCACGAACGTGTACAGCACTGATGTCATAACCGGGGCATCGACCGCCTTCTTCGACGCAATTTTCGCGGCCTCGAACCTCGTGTTCGCGCGCTCTGCCGTGAAAAACTGGCAGGCGGTTACGAACGCAGCGATAATCGCGATACTCGCGATAGCAGTCTACATCGTCACGGTGGTGGCTTGAGCCTCTTCTCCATCTTCAACCGCGCGGCGCCGAAGAGCGCAGCGGCTGGGTCGGTGAGCGTCTGGGAGGTCTGCGAGGCGCCGGACACCACGCCCGAGTATGACTCCATAATGCGCTTCATGGCGGGAATACCTTTCTCCGTGATATACGACTTCTCTGTGCCGAAGGTGTACATCGCAGCCTTATGTGGGGAGGCCGAGAGGGTCGCGACTGTTTTCGAGGCACAGGGGATAATGCTGAAGAGGCTTGAGTCCCTCCCAATCAAGGCGGCTGAGCCGATGCGCGTCGCAAGGCTGTTCCCCATGGTGGAGATAGAGGACCTGGAGAACGAGCTCGGAAGGGAGAAGACGATGCGCGAGAAGGCGCATGTGGAGGAGCATTTGCGCTACCTTTTCTCGCACATGGAGGGATACTCGGATGCGGCGCTTGTTGTGAGCTTCTGGCCGAGCGAGCGCGGCGACCTGAAGAAGATAGAGCGGGAGGCGGGAAAGGAGCTTGAGAAGCTCACTGCAGTATTCTCCAAGACCTACCTCACAACGCACCAGACGGTCAAGTCGGAGCAGTTCAGGAGCAGGGAGAGGAAGCTCAGGCTCGCGCAGCTGATGTGCGTTCTCGGTGTGGACGACTCCGTGTGGAGCGTGCACGTTAGGTATTTCGGGGGCCACGCCGAGCTGCTGGAGGGAAAGCTCGCGAACAGGTTCTATGTTGACGATGAAGTGGTTAAGGAGAAGCCGGGCGCGGACTGGTTCCAGCCGAGGGCCTGGGGCGACACGCTGAGCGGCAGGTTCGCCTCGCACTTCCTCTGCTTCCCGCCCGATGTGGCGCGCAGGCTCGTAAGCGTTGAGGTGGACAAGCTCGTGCCCGACCAGCTGAGCGGCGGAATCCCCATCGGCAATGAGATAAGGAACGGCGTGAAGCTGCTCAGGCGCCAGATTCTCATCCCCACGAGCGCGCTGAACGTCGGCATCTTCTCGTGCGGCAAGATGGGGACGGGA
>CAIXRF010000102.1 GCA_903921825.1 uncultured Microcaldota archaeon
AGAGCACGAAGAAGGACATGAACAGGGCCGAGGAGAGGACCGGGCAGAGGCTCGAGGAGAACAAGCCGAAGAATTCGCATTCCTTCAGCCAGGCGGCCGAGGCCGCGAAGCGCAGGGTGAAGGCGAAGGTAAAGTATTACGAGGAAGAGGAGAGGGAGAAGATTGAGCTCATAGCAAGGAAGATAGGCGAGTCGCGCAGGCTGGAAGAATTCGGGAGGAAGGAAGGGAAGCTCTCGAAGAAGGAGGAGCTGGAATGCAGGAAGATTTTGGCGAACTTCTGGGCCTCCCACTGCCTGGCGCTCCTTGACATGCAGGTCAGCACGAAGAAGGCCACCCTTGCCAGCGTGGTGGAGTCGGACCAGAAGACGTTCAGCGCCATAATGCAGAACGTGATTAACTCCTTCGCGAAGTCGGATGAGAAGCTGCAGAAGAATAAGGAGGTATGCAACGCAACGAAGGCGATGTGGCATGACATAATGAGTACGGTGGACAAGGCAGGCGCCTGCATCACGGGCATGCGCAAGAATTATTCCGCATCCCTTGTCGGCGACTTCTACCTCCGCCTCGGGGAGATGGAGACCACGCTCTACGGCCTGCTGAACCTCAAGAAGGCGCATGCCGGGCTGGAGAAGTTCGAGGAGGAGCTCCTGGAGCGCTTCGAGAAGGTGATAGAGTCGGAGAAGGTGCTGGGAAAAATCGGGATTGAGGCGCAGCCGTATTCTCTCAGGCTCTACACCGACTTTAAGTCCGAGGTTAAGGAGAAGCTCGGGGTTGATGTCTCCTTCGACTTCCCGATGGAGGATTATGAGAAGGAGCCCCTGCTTCCGCTCGAGTTCCAGCTCGCCCGCCACTATGGCCGGTGGGAGGAGAACGGCGATAAGGAGGCTGAGCTCGCCGCAAGGATTGCGCTCGCCTCCAAGCTCCTTTGGGAGGAGGGCAAGATATACACTTACAAGGCCGAGAGAAACACTGCGGAGCTGATGGGGCAGCTCGGGGCGAAGGAGTGCGAGGCGTTCTACAACGCGAAGATGACGATTGAGCAGACCTGGAAGGCGATCGGGCGCTACAGGGCTTTCAAGACTGCACTTAGCCTTGAGGAATACATTGAGACTGAGGAGTACATGGCACGGGCGTGCGTTGATGCGAAGCCAGGGGAGCTTGCGGGCGCGGTGAAGATATACCCGGGCCTCCTGGACTCGGTCGCCGGCGACATCCTGGAGAAGAAAGGGGTCAAGGTCCTTGTCGACGAGCCGGAGAACCGCTACCCGCTCAGGGACTTGTACCTGAAGAAAGAGGATTATGAGATGCTTGTCGCGCACCTGAAGGCTGAGTTCAAATCCTCAAAAGGGGATGCGGTGCCGAAGGCGCTCGTGGTTGCGCTGAAAGGTGAGGAGAATCCTGAGCTGGTGGGCAGGCTCAGGCTCGTGCGGGAGCTCGGGATGGAGTTCAGCGAGTCCTACCTTTCGATGCCGAAGGAGGAGTTCGAGAAGATAGGGCTCGCGGAGCAGAGGAAGCGCGCTGAGCTGAGGGCGGATTTCATCGGCTGGTTTTCACAATATCGGGACGACCCGGCGCTCGCCTACCTGCGCAGGTTCGTCTTCACGGAGATTCCGCAATCTGATGGGAAGCGCGAAACGGAAAAGATTGCGATAAGGATAATGCAGTCGTTCGAGGGCTCCTGGGAGTCGAAGAAGCCGGCAGGGAAGTTCATGGAGCAGCTTGAGGCCGCGCTC
>CAIXRF010000103.1 GCA_903921825.1 uncultured Microcaldota archaeon
CGCAGACACTACGGGATCGACGACTACGAAGTGGTCGTCCCCGACGTCCTTGTTGAACAGAGTCAGAAGACACAACGGATCTTCAACGTCGTCATGGGAGCGATCGCGAGCATCTCCCTCGTGGTCCCGTAATCGTGCATGTGCCTCCTTGCAGCGAGCGCATAGAGCCCGGGGAACGTGGCGCCCATGAACAGCTCCCACTCCTGGTCCCCTGCGCCTCCGAGCGCGGCCGCAGCCTCGCCCGTTGGCACGTCCGTCATCTTCTCCGCCCCGCCCACCACCACAACGTCGTGGTGCCCGCTCGCGACTGCGAGGAATCCCGTCCTGAGCGCGACGCCCCCGCTCGCGCACGCGGCTTCCACTCTCGTAGCGGGGATTGGGTTCAGTCCCATGTAATCCGCAATGAGCGCAGTTATGTGCTCCTGGCCGATGAGCCTTCCCGCTGCCATCGTGCCGCCGTAGAGCGCGTCAATCTTCACTCCCTCCAGCTTCGCGTCCTCGATTGCGCGCACGCCAGCCTCTGCTATAAGCTCGCGGTAGCCCTTCTCCCAGTGCTCGCCGAATTCGGTCATCCCTACTCCGACGATTGCGACACGCCTCATAATCATCACAAACTCTTCAGCTTCCTCCTGTGCTTCGCATAAATTCCGTAATTCACGTACTCCTTGTCGTCAATATAACTCTGCACGCTCCTTGCCCTGCCCCTCTTCTCCTCAATTCCTTCGGTCACGCGGATGAGGAACGCATCGCTTCCCGCGCCGCTCCCGAACGACGTCATCAATATCCTCTGCCCCGCCTTCGCGACATCAAGCACGGCAGCAAGCCCCAGCATCGATGCGGCGCTGTAAGTATTCCCTATCAAGGGCGTCACAAGCCCCTGCTTCACCTTCTCCGTGGGTATGCCGAGCATCTTCGCCATCTGCAGCGGGAACTTTCCGTTGGGCTGGTGGAACACCGCAAAATCCAGCTCAGCCGGCTTGATCCCCGTCTTTTCAATGAGCATTTTGCTCGCCGAGCCCACGTGCTTGAAATATGCAGGCTCGCCCGTGAACCTCCCGCCGTGGCTCGGGAACTCCGCGCCAGGCCTTCTCCAGAAGTCCGGCGTGTCCGTAGTGTAAGAGCAGGTCGCCTCTATCTCCGCAACCAGCCCCTCCGTCCCTATTATGAATGCGGCCCCTCCCGCTCCAGCGGAATATTCGAGCGCGTCGCCGGGCCTTCCCTGCGACGTGTCCGCACCTATCGCCATCCCGTATTTAATCATCCCGGACGCGCACATCCCCATGCAGCACTGCATGCCGGCCGTGCCGGCTTTGCACGCGAACTCCATGTCAACGGCGGTGAGGTTCGGCGTGGCCTGCACTGCCTCCGCAACAATCGTTGCGGTGGGCTTCACTGCGTAGGGGTGGGACTCGCTGCCCACATACAGGGCGCCAATCTCATTCCCCTTCATCCCCGCATGCTTAAGCGCATTCCTCGCGGCCTCAACAGCTATGGTCGCCGAGTCCTCATCCATGTCAGGCACGCTCTTCTCCTGGATGCCGAGGCCATCCTTTATCCTCTTTGCCTCTTCGCCCCATACCTTCGCAATCTCCTCAGCGTCAATCCTGAAGCGGGGGACATACAACCCATAGCCTACAATTCCGACTTTCATAAGCACCACTATATTTTCTGCAGTCTGCCCTTCATCTCCTCGATGTCAATCTTCGTGGTGAGAATGGGTATCTTCTCCACCTGCGCAATCTTCACCGCCAGCTTATCCACCTTCTCGAGCTTGTGCATCACTATCACGCTGGGCTTCATCTGCGTTACGCGCACGACGACCATCGGCGACCTTCCGGTTGAGACTTCGGTGAATATGAATGCCCTTTCGGGGCTTGCGCCGAAGAGCTTCGGGAACTCCGTGTAGGGCATCTCCATTATCACCTTGATGGAGTCCAGGAGCGTATACCCATAGAGTTTCTTCTGCCCGAGAATCTCGCTGTTCACCACGCACTTCGCGTCTATGAGCTTGGCGAAGTCCGCCGCGTTCACCGCTTGCGTGAATTCCCCTGCCTCGAAGAACTTCGTCTCCTGCTCCTGCTCCCTGAAGCGCCTCGTCACGCTGCCGCCCTTGCCCGTGTCCAGCGCTATCAGCGCGTCCACGAACCTGTGCACGACTACTATGCCGGGCGACTTCCTCCTGTTCCCCTCATAGTCGCTGATTGTTGAGGCGGAGATTTTCAGGTGTTCGCCCAGCTCGGCCTGCGTTATGCCGAATATCTCGCGCCACTTTTTCATCGTGCTTCCCGGAGCCTCCGAGAGCGCGATTTCACCGGCAATCTTCACGTTGAGCTTGTCCAATCTACCACCAAACCCACAAATTTCACCCCTTCCGCTTTAAAAGGTTTTGCTTCTGACGAACCCCACTTCGACAATAGCCAAACCTCCCGGCCGCCCTGCTGCTGCCTTATAAATACCCTTCGCGACCAACTCCACCTCATGAAGGGCCAGTCCGCCTTGGAATTCGTGATGACCTACGGCTGGGCGATAATCGTCGTAACCATTGGCCTTGCGCTGCTCTACACCATCCTCAAGCCGGGCCTCCTGCCCACCAGCAAGTGCGAGATGGGTGTCGGGCTGCAGTGCCTCTCTTTCAAGCTGAACAAAGGCGACGCCGGCCTCGTGCTCGTGCTCACCCAGGCGCTGAACCCGCGCATACGGTTGGAGCAGATGGGGTGCACGAAGCAGGACGTGAACCTATTCCTCGAAAACCTCCCCTCCCCCGTAATGATGGACGAGGGGGTAGCGACCTACGTCTCGGGCGGCAACTCCACCAACAACCTCCGCTGCAGGGACATGATGGGAAACCAGTTCGTCCCGACCGAAGGCTACGACGTCTATTACCTTGGCAAGCTGTGCATCCGCTACACGGAGATGGACACGGGCCTGAGCAGGACCGCGTGCGGTTCCCTCTCCGCGCCAATAGAGTGATTTTATGCGCCTCATGAACCTCGAGTCGTGGCATTCCTATGATGAGGCGCTCGTCGCGTGCAAAGAGGCGCTACTCGCGGGCAAGCTCACAGTCCTCCCCAC
>CAIXRF010000104.1 GCA_903921825.1 uncultured Microcaldota archaeon
GATGCCTCCGCCCGCCTTGACGCCGTATCTCTTCGCGAGCTCCGGGTTCTTGAGCGGGCCGAGAATCTTCGCCTTTATCTGCTTCTTCACGTCCTCCATGCCCGCCACGTCTTCGAACGTGATGCCGCCCTTCTTCATCACGCCCACCTTTCCGGCAACCTTCAGGTCCTTCATCATGTCCTTGAACATGTCCTTGTCGGGAAGCGCGGCGAGCTCCTTGTCCGCGAGCGAATACCACTGCGAGATGGTCGGCACCTTCCCCTTGATTGCGGCGAGGAAGTCCTCCATCGCGACCTCGCGCTCCTGCCCGGTTTCCATCGCGTGCTCGAGCACAGTGGAGATTGCCTTGTCGCACACGTCCGCGACGTCTGCGGACGAGTAGCCGGCGGTCAGCCCCGCAAGCTTCGCGAAGTCCATTCCCTCCGCAAGCGGCTTGCCCTTCGTGTGGAGCTTGAAGAGCGCCTCCCTGGAGGCCGTGTCGGGCGCCGGGATGTAGATTGCGTCGCCGAGCCTGCCCGAGCGCCTGAGCGCGATGTCGACATTCCACGGGATGTTTGTCGCGCCAACTATCAGGATGCCTTCCGAGCCGCCGCTGATTCCATCCATCTCGGTGAGGAGCTGGTTCACCAGCTTCTTGTCGCTTTCGGAGATGCCCTCCTCCCGGGATACGCCAAGCGCGTCAATTTCGTCGAAGAACAGTATGCACGGGGCGTTCTTCCTGGCGGTTTCGAAGACGTTGTGTATGTTCCGCTCCGCTTCGCCAGTGTATTTGCTCAGGATGTCGCTGAGCTTCGCGGTCACGAAGCCGATGCCCCCCTCCCCAGCGGCCGCCTTCATTATGTAGGTCTTGCCGCAGCCGGGCGGGCCGTAGAGGAGAATGCCGCCGCCCGCCTTCATGCCGTATTTCTTGTAGAGCTTCGGGTTCTTTATGGGCTCCAGGATCTTCGTGCGTATGCTCTTCTTCACCTCGTCCATGCCCGCGACGTCCGCGAAGGTCATGGTAGGCTTGGCGAACAGGCCGATGCCCGCGTATTTCTTCAGGTCGTCGAACAGACCGGAGTAGAACTCCTGCGCGCCCGGCTCCTCCATGTGCTCCTGTATCTTGGTGAACCACTCCTTGATGGTCGTCGCCTTTTGCGCCACCGCCTTGCGCATGTCGCTCATCGAAATGGGGCGCTCCACGCCGCTCTTCATCGCCTCCTTCCACGGGTAGGTCGCGGCCTCGTCGCAGCGCGCCCTTATCTCCGCGGAGGAGAAGCCGTCCGTTGCCTGCGCCAGCTCGTCGAAGTCTATGTCGTCCATGTGCGGCCTGTCGCGCATGTACATCTTGAGCATGAGCTTCCGCGAGTCAGGGTCGGGTGGCGGCACGTAAAGAACCTTGCCGAAGCGGCCGGGCCTTTTTAGCGCGGTGTCTATGTCCCAGGGCGCGTTGGTCGCGCCTATCACGAGCACATCAGTTACCTTCATCGCCTCGTCCATTTCGGTGAGGAACTGGTTCGTGAGCTTCCTGCCCGACTCGGATATGCCCCCTTCCCGCCCCACGCCGAACGCGTCGACCTCGTCTATGAAGAGTATCACCGGCGCCTTCGCTATCGCCTCGTCGAAGGTCTGGTGCATAAGCTGGATGGGGTCGCCGGCCACGTTGCCTATCAGGTCCGATATCTTCACGTCGTGGAAGTTCACCTTCGCCTCCCTTGCGAGCGCGCTGATTATGTAGGTCTTGCCGCAGCCGGGCGGGCCGTAGAGGAGCACGCCGCCGCCGGCAGCCAGGCCGTATCTCGCGGCGAGGTCCTTCCGCCTGAGCGGGAAGATTATCGTCTCCATCAGCGTTTCCTTGAGCTTCTCCATGCCCGCGACGTCGCCGAAGCCCGTTACGAGGTTCGCCTTCATCTCCGCGAGGAGCTTCTCCGCGCGCTTGTTTGAAGGGTCGAGCTTGATTGCGCGCTCCAGGCCGTCTTCCGCCTCCTTGCGCCTCCCCATCGTGCCGAGCAGCTCGGAGCGGTCGGTGTAGCAGGCGCTGAGCGCAGCGTCTTCGGGCTTGAGTGAAATCACGGTGTTGTAGTCGTCGAGCGCCTCTTCGCGCCTCTTCATCTTGAAGAGGAGGTCGGCGCGGTTTTTGAACACGATGGGGTCGAATGGGTAGCGCTTTATGGACTCGGTGTAGAGCCCGAGCGCCTTCTGCTGCTCCCCGCGGTTCGCGTGTATTATGCCGAGGTTGTTGTAGGGGAGGTAGTGCTCCGGGTAGCATTCAATCGCGAGCTCGAACTCGCCTGCCGCAGTCTCGCTCCTGTCAAACATCGAGTGGATGGTGCCGAGCACCCAGTGCGCGCGGTAGTATTTCGGCGCGAACTTGAGCGCCTCCTCGACCGACGCCTGCATGCCCTCGAGGTCGTTCTTCGAGTAGAGCGTCATCGCCTTGTCAAGCAGGTTGGTGGCGCGCGGGTTCGCCTTGGCGTCCGCGGCCTTGTATTTCGCTTCTATCTCGCCCCGCATCCGCGCCAGCTCCTCCTCAGCCTTCTTGCTCTTCGGGTTGATGGCGAGCGCCTTGAAGAACGCCTGCACGGCCGAAAGCCTGTCACCGAGCAGAAGGTCCGCCTCGCCAAGCATCACATAGAGGCTTTCCGGGATTTTGGAGGGGTCTTTGTATTTCGCCGCAGCCGAGTTCAGGAACTGCACCGCCTTCGAAGGCGACTTGAGCGCGAGGTAGAACCCGCCGATTTTCCGGTCGAACTCCGGCTCGCCGGGCTCCATCGCGATGGCCTTTTTCCCCAGCTCTATCGCGCCAAGGTAGTCGCCGTCAGCCGCGTTTATCTCCGCGCCGGCGATGACCGCGCGCGCATTCGCCGGGTCGGCTGCAAGGGATTTCCCCGCAAGCGACTCCGCGCTCGGGATGTCGCCTTTCCTCATTGAGATAATCGCAAGGTAGCGGAGGCATTCGGAGGAGCTGTAGCCCTCGGAATCAAGCTCGGTGAATATCTTTGCCGCCTCATCCAGCACGCCGGACTCGAAAAGGCTGACTGCCTGCCCGAACTTTTTGGAATAGCTGTCCTCGGGCGGCGCGGCCGGGGCCTCGGCTGCCGGCGCCTTCTTGGCGAACTTGATGCCTGCGAGCGCGCTTGGCTTTTTTTCTTCCTGCGGCATAATCCACCTGCTAATTTATGGCGGGTATAAAATAATTAGCCGGATGCCTTCCTCCTCGCCCTCTCCTCGTCATGCGGGGAGGTCGGCTCGGCGTGGACAATCATCTCCTTCACGAACGGGACGCCCTTCTCCACCCGCTCCTCCAGCTCCTCCGCTATCCTGTGGGCTTCCCTGAGGGACATGTTCGACGGGAGGTGGATGGAAACGTCGATGAGCGCAAGGCTGCCGGCCATCCGCCCCCTGAGCGTGTGGTATCCCTTGACCTTCGGGTGCGAGGAGATTATCTTCGCGACGCGCTCCATCGTTTCTGCGTCTGGCGACTTGTCGGTCATTACCAAGAACGCTTTCATCCCCAGTTTTGCGGAAAGCTGGAGCATTATGAGCGCGACTATGACGGCGGCGGCAATGTCCGCGATTTGGAAGCCGGCTGCCGCGAATGCGAGGCCCACAATTACGGCCAGCGTGCTCCAGATGTCGGTTGTGAAATGGTAGGCGTCCGCCTCGAGCGCCGGCGAGCCGTGCTCGTCCGCGGTCTTGTGCAGGTATTTTGCGACCACGTAGTCAACGCCGAGGGCGATGAGCATCACTAACAGGCCAATCCAGCCGCCGACGACCTCGTGTCCGCCGCCCGCCCACTTCCCGTAGGCCTCCCAGAGGATTGCGAGCGAGGTTATTGCGATGAGGATTGTCTGGATGAGGCTGGAGACGTTCTCGAACCTCTCGTGGCCGTAGTGGTGCGTCTCATCCGCGGGCTCGTCTGCCTTCTTGATGCCCACGTATGCGAAAACTGAGGCTAGGAGGTCGAAGGAGGAATGGGCGAGCTCCGCCAGCACGCCGAGCGAGCCGGTGTAGAGCGCGACGCCGAGCTTCAGGGCTATGAGGAAAGTGTTTGCGCCTATGGAGAATTTCGCTGCGCGGAGCTTCTGCTCTGCCATCGGGAGTGGATTGGCCGAAGTTGCCTATAAGCCTATCTGAACGGCCTGCTGTCGCGTCGGAGCTTCATCATCGCGCTCCTGAGGCCGGTCCTCACGAAGAGGTCCTTGTAGGTGCGGTCGAGCTCGTTCGGGTCCATCGCCGCCCTGAGGTCGGCTTCAATCAGCACTGCGGGGTAGGCGTATTTCTTGTTTATGCGGGAGAGCTCGCAGACTGCGGAGGCGATTTCGTCCGCGGAGACGCCCGGCGCGCCGAGGTATTCAATTCGCAGCGGCCTGTCTTCGGGCGCGGGCTTGGCGTAGAAGGCGCACACCTTCTTCCCCCACTCGCCCAAATCCTTCAGGACGACGTGCTCCTTCTCCGAGGTGGAGTAGGAGAAGGAAGCGGTCCGCTCATTTTCCTTGAGCATGAAATTGA
>CAIXRF010000105.1 GCA_903921825.1 uncultured Microcaldota archaeon
CGCCATGGAATTCCTGATGACCTACGGCTGGGCAGTCCTAATCATGCTCGTCGTTGTCGCCGTCCTCTTCATGCTTGGAGTCTTCAACCCCCAGACCGCATCACCCAACTCCTGCGTGCTTGAGCCCGGCTTCTCCTGCTACGGCTACGCAGTAACGAATGACGGCATCCTCTCTTTGGACCTAGGCCAGGCAACGGGAGGCGACATAAGGATAACGAACGTCGCCTGCTCCGCCAAGGAAACCGGCCCGTTCAGGAACGTTTCCATGAACATGCGCGTCACGAGCGGCAGGCACAAGAACCTGACGACTCTTCCGGACTGCGAGAAGGCTGACGGCAGCCTTCCCGCAACAGGCGAGTTCTACCGCGGAACCCTCTACATCACCTACGTTGATGACAGGACGGGCATACAGCACAAGATTACAGGAGATTTGAGCTACCACGTGGAAGCTGCTGGAGGCGAAGGCGGAGGCGAAACGCCAACTCCGACGCCAGTAGGAGAAACGCCCACGCCAACCCCAGTAGGGCAAACGCCCACCCCAACCCCAGTAGGGCAAACGCCCACGCCAACTCCGACGCCAACACCCACGCCAACACCCATACCCACCCCGGTAATACTCGCCAGTGGTCTGAGCACTCCAGAGGGCATAGTGCTATACGATGGCAACATCTACTTTACCGAGCTTATTGGCGGGAACGTGTCCAAGGTGCCGATAGGCGGAGGGGAAGTGACCGTCCTCGCCAGCGGCCTGAACTGGCCGCGGGACATCGCGGTGGACGGCAGCTACGTCTACTTTACCCAGCAGGGTGCCGGGAACATTTCCAAAGTGCCGATAGGCGGAGGGGAGGTCATCACCCTTGCCACCGGCCTGGACACTCCGCAGAGCCTCGTGGTGGACGGCAGCTATGTCTACTTTACCGATTATGGCGCCGGGAACATTTCCAAAGTGCCGATAGGCGGAGGGGAGGTCATCACCCTTGCCACCGGCCTGAACACACCGGTTGGCATCGCGATAGACGATAGCAACGTCTACTTTACCGACACTTGGGGTGGGAACGTGTCCAAAGTGCCGATAGGCGGAGGGGAGGTGACCGTCCTCGCCAGCGGGTTGATCAATCCGTACGAAATCGCAGTGGACGGAAGCAGCGTTTACTTTACTCAGTCTGGCGCCATGAACGTGTCCAAGGTGCCGATAGGCGGGGGGAGCGTGACTACGCTTGTCACCGGCCTGAATCAGCCATATGGCATCGCGATTGACGGCAGCAGCGTATACTTTGCCGACATTGGAAGTGTCGCTGGCGAAGGGACCGTGGACAAAGTGCCGATAGGCGGAGGGGAAGTGACCGTCCTCGCCGGCGGCCTGACCACTCCGTGGGACATCGCGATGGACAGCACCTACATCTATTTTACCGAGGCTGATGGCGGAAATGTGGACAAGGCGCCAAAATAAGGAATGCATTTTTAAGCAACTTTCGCCCAAGTGGCGGCAGGTGAAACAATGGCTTGCAAGCGCGGTCAGTCCGCCATGGAATTCCTGATGACCTACGGCTGGGCAGTCCTAATCATGCTCGTCGTGGTCGCGGTCCTCTTCATGCTCGGAGTTTTCAACCCCCAGACAGCATCGCCAAACTCATGCGTGCTCCAGCAGGGCATGTCCTGTTTCGGCTACGCAGTGAAGGACGGGGGCGTCCTTTCGCTTGACATTGGCCAGGCAACCGGCGGTGACATCATAATAAAGAACATTGCCTGCTCCGCCAAGGAAACCGGCCCGTTCAGGAACGTCTCCATGAACGTGCGCGTCACGAGCGGTAGGCACAAGAACCTGACGACTCTTCCGGACTGCGAGAAGGCTGACGGCAGCCTTCCCGCAACAGGCGAGTTCTACCGCGGAACCATCTACATCACCTACGTTGATGACAGGACCGGCATACAGCACAAGATTACCGGAGATTTGAGCTACCACGTGGAAGCTGCCGGAGGCGAAGGGGGAGGCGCAACGCCCACACCTACGCCAGTAGGAGAGACGCCAACTCCGACACCTGAAGGCAGCGTGACGCCTACGCCTACTCCAACGCCCACCCCAACTCCGGCTCCAATTCCGATAGGGAGCTGCACGCTGATAGACTCGCCCGGCACCTATATCATAAGCGACTTCAGCCCAGCCTTCACGCAACCGACGCAGGAGAGCGACCTCATCCCCTGCATCACTACGTTCTCGGGCTTGCGGGCATGCATATGTATACGCTCAAATGACGTGGTGCTCGACTGTGGGGATAACACGGTTTCGGGCGCATTCCAGGAAACGCCGAGTGACTACGCGGGCATAGGCATAGACGGCGCCTCAAGCAACGTGACGGTCCGGAACTGCGTGGTTTCAACCTGGCAGGGCGGGGTTGTCTCAGGTGGCACCGCCAGCAACTTGAAGATTTCAGGCTGCACAATCACCAATTTCCAGTACGGTATAGACCTAGAAGGCAATGATGGTGAATCATCCATCAGCGCAATCAACATAACGGGAAACACCGCGGATTCAGGCCAGGAAGCGGGGCTTTTATTATATTACGTGAACGGGGGAGTGGTGCATTCAAACGAGTTCTCGCATGGGGACAACGACGGCGAATACGGGTTTGGCGTAATCGGGGTGCAGTTCACAGACAACACCATGGAAGACAACAACCAGGGCTTTTATCTCGACACGTCGAGCGGCAACACACTCAGCGGGAACACGATTACTGGGAATACCTGTGACATAGTGTGCGAAAACTCTGGCTCGAATACGGACGATGAGACGAACACGTGCAGCAAGAGGTATTGCACGTTTGTGACCTCCTGCTCCGGAGGATGTGTCTCGTAGCAGCCCCAGATGGATAGAAACCGCGTTTCTATCCGTACATAGTGCCGAGCTGCTCGTCGGTTGCCTTGTAGTGCTTGCTCGACTGCTGCGCCTTGTCTATCATGGCGCCCATCTTTTTCTCGAGCTCCTCGCTCTCCTTAAGCAGCGCGGAGGTGTCCAGCTCAAGGCCGATAATCTTCTTCAGCACCTCAATCACGAGCGCGGCGCCCTTCGGGTCCATATAATTCTGCTTTGCCTCCGCAAGAAGCGAAATTGCGGGGAAGCCGTGGGACGCGCACTCCGCAAGCAGCACGCCGTTGACTCCGGTGGTCGCGCCTTCCCTTATCATCTTCACCCCGGCGTCATCCAGCTTCTTCACGAGCTCGGGGGTGCTTGCTATCCCGAAGACCTCGTCCTGCTCCCCCTTTATGACTATCCCGCCGAGCGAGATTATCTCGCTTATCCCCTTCTCCGCCGCCCACCTGTAAATCTCCTCGGAGAGGGGGTAGATTGTGTTCAGCGGAATCACGAATTCGGAGAACAGCACCACCAGGTTGTATTTCTTCGACTTGTAAACGCGCGCCGGGTGGAGTGGTATGTTGTTGTGGATTGCGGCGATGGGCGGGAACTTTTCCGAGGCAAGGTAGCCGAGCGGCTCCATCTTCAGCTTGTCAACAAGGTAGGTTGCGGCGATTGTCCCAACGAGCCCTAGCCCCGGGAACCCCTCGATGAGAATCGGCTTCTCAAGGTCGAACGGCGCAGTCTCGACAATCTTCACAACCATAAAATCCCTCGCTTCAATTTCCGCGGCTGCTTTAAATACCGTATGCCCTCGCAGCGCCGAACACCGCAAGCCCTGCCGGCGCAAGGACCGCGAAGCCCAAAACGAATCTTTTCCACTCCCCCTCCTGCATGGCAGCGAAGATTGAGGCGAGCAGCGCGAAGAGCGCGATGTAGGCCTCCGCTGCCCCCACGGCGGCGCCAAGGAGCGCAGCCCTTTCCGAAGCGGGCACGCCCATTCCCTCCACTCCGGAGAAGTCGAGGCCCGAAATGGCGTTTGTGATGAGGCCGAGGACGAGCGGGGCGAGGAGCGCGCCGAACAGTACTGTATATCTCTGCACCGCAAGCATCGCCTTCCTCTCCCAGAGCGCGGAGAACATCTCGAAGGAGTCCTCCGCGGCCTCCCTCATCGCCCATCCCATGTCCGCCCCGCTGCGGTAGGCCTGCGCGAGCAGCCCGATGGCGCGCTGGACGAGGATGGAGTCGCACCGCTGCGCTATTCCCTCGAGCGCAGGGACGACGCCCACCCCAGCCTTTATCTGCCTGTGCGCGGCTGCGAACTCCTCGCTCAGCGGCCCGTAGCCCGAGCGCGCAATCGCGGCGACGAGCCTCTCAAACCCGACTCCCCTCTGCATGGATGACGCCTGGAAGAGCGCATCGGGAAGGAACTGCTCCATCTTCGCGCCCCTTCCCCTCACTAGGTTTGCGAGGAAGAAGTAGGCAAAGAGGGGCGCGGACAGCAGCGTGAGCGCGGCGACCAGCCTTACTGCGATGTCTGCGCCGGCGCCCTCGAGCGCGAAGTATGCGGACGCGGCGAAGAGCGACGAGGCGCAGAATGCAGGCAGTGCCATTTCCCTCGCGTCCACGCGCACCCCCCTTGCCTTCAGCAGGCCGTTGATGTGGCGCACCTCCGCTTCGCCGAACACTCCGCCACCCTTCGCCAGCCTCATTCCGGCCGGTGTGGCGAACCACGCAAGCAGGAGGAGCGCGGCTCCGATTAGCGGGAATACGACCACGAACGCGAGCCACATCTGCACCGGGGAGAGAAGCGCGCCAGTGAAGGACGAGCCCACAATCGCGAAGGCCAGGAAGAGCGAAGGGACGATGCAGGAAACCGCGATGAACGCCAGGCCGATGAGGGAGACGCGGCCCGCATACTCCTTCACTCTCGACTTCCCTGCCTGCGCCAGTTCCGCCGCCAGCCTCTTGAGCCCGTCCCCCTTCTCGCCGTTCTCGTAGCAGTGGACGAGCTCCGAAACCGCCCTCCTGATGGCAAGCGACTTGCAGCGCTCCGCGAGCCTTCCGAGCGCCTCCTGCGCGCTGCTTCCGCCGCCTTCCATCTCCCGTGCGGCGCTCCTGAACTCGGCGTTGAGCGCGCCCCCGTCCCTGCACGCCTGCGCGATTGCCTTCTCGAACGGCGAGCCCATGTCCAGCTCAATGCCGATGCTCCGCAGAAGCCATGGCAGCTCGGCTTCCATCTCCTCGACCCGCTTCCCCTCGCGGATGCGCCCTATGATTCCTCCGAGCATCAAATCACCCTTTCGACCTGTACCTCTGGATTGCGGAAACGCATTCGCTGAAGTTCGCCTCCCTCTCCGCGAGCGAGCCCAGGAATGCGGCTCGCGCAGAAATTTCCGACGCCAGCTTTTTGCGCGGGAAGCCGAAGCACCTGCAGATTTTCTCCGCAACCTTCCCCTCCGCTTTCCTGCGCAGCCTGTCCGCGCCATAGTCGTGCTCGAACAGCGCCACTGCCTCCCCGTTTGCGCCGACCTCGCATATCTCCACGCACTTCCGCACCTCCCCGAGGGGCGAGCCATCGGGCGCGAAGCGCGCCATCCTCCTCTGCACCACGATGAGGTCCAGGGAGCGCAAGTCCATCGGCGCTATCCCGAATGAGCGCAGCCGCGCAAGCGCCTCCTCGCCGCTCTGCGCGTGAAATGTTGCGAAGCTGCCGCGCGCCTGCCCGCTCAGAATCGTCTCGAAAAGCGCCCCAACCTCCTCCTTCGTGCGCACCTCGCCCACGATTACGCGGTCGGGCCTCATCCTCAGCGAGTCTGCGACAAGCTCGGGCATCCCCACCCCAAGCTCGGCGTTGGCGAGCAGCTTCACCGCGTGCTCGTGGGGGATGTTCATCTCCGGCGTCTCCTCGGTGATGAGAACCCTCTCGCCCAGCGGGACGAAGGAGAAGAGTGCGTTCAGCGTGCTCGTCTTCCCGCTCGCCGTGTTCCCAGAGACGAGGAGCGAGATGTCGCTCTGTGCCGCAAGCCAGAGAAACGCGAGCGACTCTGCTGAGTAGGTCCCGTAGCCGATGAGGTCCGCAACCGAAATCGGGCTCTCCCTGAATTTCCTTATCGTCATCTCCACCCCGGAGATTGGCGGTATGGACGCATGGAGCCTGCTCCCGTCCGGCAGCACGGCATTGAGCCTCGGCTGCCTCAGTGTCACCCTTCTTCCTAATTGCCTTGCCATCTTGTTTATCACGGCGACCGCGGCCTCCTCGCGCGTGAAGAAGCAGTTCGTCCTCAGCCACCCCTTCTTCCTGTGGCAGGCGTAGATGGGCTTGCCTATCCCTATCACCGCAATCTCCTCGAACTCCTTCTCCGCGAGGAGCGGCTGCAGCACGCCATGCCCGCAGATGTCCAGGAACGCAACCTCCATGATGTAGCGCTTCTGCTCGCCGTCTATGACCATCCCGCCGCGCTCGCAGATTCCGCGCAGCAGCTCTGCAAATACGGACTTCACCGCCTCGGGCCCGGATATCTCGCTGCTCTTGCTCGCCTCCCTGAACTCCTCCTTCAGCTCGAGGACGAGTGCCTCCTCCTCAGCGCTCAGCTCAGGCACGCAGTCCACCACGTATTCGCCCTCCCCCGTCCCGTCCTGCCGCACGACCCTCCAGCCGAGAATGTTCTCCCTCTCGCGCGCGAACCTCAGCGCGCCTTCCGGGCACGCGGACGCGCAGAGCGGGTTGCCCAGGCAGAGGTCGCACTTCACCGCCTTCCCCTCCTGCAGCAGGATGGCGCTTCGGGGGCACGCCTTCGCGCAGGCGCCGCACCCGTCGCATTTCCCGGAGTCTATCGTGAGCAGTCCCTTCGCCGCCTCGACAATCGCGCCCCGCGCGCATGCCTTCGCGCACGCCGCGACTGCAGGCGCGCAGTGGCCGCACCCCAATATCCTCCTCGAGCTAGGCGCCTTTGGGCAGTTAGACAGGCAGATGTCGCACGCCGAGCATACCGAATTGTCCAGAAAGAGCCTTCCGCTCATTAAACCACCTTCAAGAAGACGAAGAACCAGTGGAAGTGATTTGCGCAAGGTAATATAAATAATGCGGAGGCGCAGCCATCAGAACGTGATTTCCGTGCGCAGCTTCAGCCGTTTCCTTCTTGCCCAGCCCGCAGGCGCCTCGATTAGGTATTTCGCCTTCCTTTTCGGGACAACCAGCGGGGTGAAGGGCCTTATCGCCTCGTGGATGTCCACCACTCGCTTTTTCCCGTCGAGGTAAATGGCATCGAACGGGAAGAAGACGAAAAATGCGTGTATCGTGCACTCGACCTGCGACTCCGCCGGGAACGTGAAGAGCAGCGGCTTCCCGAACTTCCTGCGGAACATGAGGCCGCGCATCCTCTTGAATGCGGAGTCCACAGCCTCGTAATTTCCAAGCCTCAAGAAAGCACCTATTTTCCGAACCTTCTCTTCCTGCGCGCGAACTCATCCAGCGCGGCCTTGAAGTCCTCCTTCGTGAAGTCGGGCCACAGCTTTGGGCAGAAATAGAGCTCGCTGTATCCGCTGTGCCACGGCAAAACGCCGGAAAGCCTCTGCTCCCCCGACGTGCGGATGACAAGGTCCGGGTCGGGCAGCTCCTGCATATACATGTAGCGCGAAAGCGCCTTCTCGTCAACAGCCGCCAGCTTCCCTGCCTTCGCGTCCGCAATCACTGCATTCACCGCATCAACGAGCTCCTGCCTGCCGCCATATGCGAGCAGTATGTTCACGTAATAGTCAGAGTAATTCTCCGTCTCCTTCTCAATCCCGCGCAGCTGCTCCTGCAGCTTCTTGGGCAGCAGGTCAAGCCTGCCGAAGAAGCGCACCCTTATCTTATTTTTGTGAATCTCGCTCTTGTCCCTGAACTCGTCGAACTTCCGCTCGAAGAGCGCCATCAGCCCCTTGACCTCCTTCTCGCTTCGCATGAAATTCTCACGCGAGAAGCCCCAGAACGTGATGGTCCTCACCCCGAACTCGCGGCACCAGTCCGCCACGCTCCTGAGCAGGTCTATCCCGACGCGGTGGCCTTCCAGTTCGGGAACGCCGTGGGCCTTTGCCCACCTGCGGTTTCCGTCGGGGATGATTACAATATGCTTAGGGACATCTTCTTCAGCCATTGCATCACTTGCCCATGCCCTTTCAGCGCGGAGAGCATCGGGCTGATATTATCCATGTCGCCATGTTCATTAAGGAACTCCCCCGCGCCGAGCTTCC
>CAIXRF010000106.1 GCA_903921825.1 uncultured Microcaldota archaeon
CGCGAAGGAGGATTCGGCGCACCCGGCAATCCACCCGACAGGGCAGGCGCCCAACGGCTCCGTTGGCGAGAGGGAGATTAGGCTCTACGACCTGATTGTGAAGCGCTTCCTTGCCTGCTTCGCGGAGCCCGCGATGCGCGAGGGGATGCGCGTGGATATTGCGCTCGCGAGCGAGAAATACCACGCGAACGGCGCGCGCACCGTTGAGAAGGGCTGGATTTCGTTCTACGAGCCCTACGTGAAGTTCGAGGAGATTTCCCTTCCGGATTTCAAGGAGAAGGCGCCGGTCGCCGTGGAAAAGATTGAGATGCCGCAGAAGGAGACGCAGCCGCCGAAGAGGTTCACGGAGGCGAGCATCATACAGGCGCTCGAGAAGAGGAATCTGGGCACGAAGGCGACGAGGGCGGTCGTGATTGAGACGCTGCACAAGCGCGGCTACGTGAAGGGGAAGAAGGGAATTGAAGTGAGCGCGTTCGGCCTGGAAGTTTATGGCGTGCTCATGCGCTGGTGCAAGGAGATTCTCGACGAGAAGCTCACGCATGAGTTCGAGACGAAGATGGATTTGATTGCCGAAGGGAAGGAGACTGAGGACGAAGTGGTTAGGGGTGCGGAGGCAGTGCTCGTGCCCATGCTCGCCAAGTTTGAGAAGCACGAGAAGGAGATTGGCGGCGAGCTTGCGGGAACTTTCCGGGAGCAGCGCGCAATCGAGGAGACGCTTGGCAAGTGCCCGAAGGATGGCGGGGATTTGCGGATAATCCACAGCAAGAAGACGGGGAAGCAGTTCGCGGCGTGCTCGAACTATCCTACGTGCAGGCAGTCCTACCCGCTTCCACAGCACGCGCTCATAATTCCGACCTCCAAGGTCTGCGAGAAGTGCGGGACGCCAATCTATATTGTCCGGAGGAAGGGGAGGCGCGACTTCGAAATGTGCCTCGACCCGAAGTGCCCGACGAAGGCGAACTGGGGGAAGCCGGCGGTTCCTGCGAAACCTGCGGCGCAGCCCGCGCAACCGGCGAAGCCTGCGGCGCAGGCGAAGCAACCTGAGCAGCCGAAGTCCGCTCAACTCGGACAGCCAGCAGTAAAACCTGCGGCAGCTCCCGCGAAAAAGCCTCCGGAGCAGGCTGCGCCTTCGCAGCCCAACCCTTCTGCTTAGAGCGCTTCGCATCCCCCAGCGGGGGACGCGGCTTCTTCTCTGGCATGGTTGGATGATGGCGGACCTTTTATATAATCCCCAGCCAAACCCGGAACATGGAAGGCGAAGAGAGAAAGCCGAGGCCGGCTGCGGTTGATGGAGTAGTAATCAGAAGGCTCATCATCAGCTCCGTAGGGCACGAGGGCGAGATTCTCCTGGTGAAAAGGAAAAATGAGCCGCACATTGGCGAATGGGCGCTTCCCGGCGGGTTCATGAATTTTGATGAGAGCGCGAGCGACGCAATCGTGCGCGAGGTGCATGAGGAAACCGGCGTGAAGGTGAGGCCGCTCAAAATAATCGGCGTGTTCTCGGACCCGAAGAGGGACCCGAGGCAGACGGTTGCGATTGCGCTCTTCTGCGAGCCCGTCTTCGGGATTCCGACTGGCGGGGACGACGCGGAGGACGCGAAGTGGTGGAACCTTTACAGGCTGCCACCGCTCGCATTCGACCACGCGAAGATAATTAAAACAGCGCTGGAGCAACTCTAGCCTCATGGTGAAGGAGACGCTCTCCTGGTGGGATGCGGCGGGCATGATTACCGCGACCACGATAGGCGCCGGAATTCTTGCGCTGCCCATCACTCTCTACCCGTTCGGGACGTTCGGCGCGGCGCTGTTCCTTGTGATGGTCGGGCTGCTCAGCTTCACGGCCGCGCTCCTTCTCGCGGAGGCGATGATGCGCACGGAAAAGGTTGCGCACCTTCCTTCCCTAGTTGGTGAATACCTGGGGAACCCGGGGGTCGCGCTCGTTTTCGTTGGGACCCTCATTTACATGTATGGCGCGCTCACGGGCTACCTTATTGCTGGCGGCGCGCTCGCGAACTCGCTGAGCGGGGGAAGGATTCCGAACTACGTGGGGACGCTCGCCTATTTCGTGATTGCGACCGCCATCGTCCACGGGGGAATCGGCGCCATAAAGGGGGCGGAAAGGACGGCTCTTGCGGCGCTCGCACTTTTCTCGCTCCTCATCATCGCGCTCGCGCTCCCGCACTCGGGCCTTCTCAGCCCCTCGGCCGGCCCGGAAGCGGTCCCGGCGGCTTTCGGCATCGTGCTTTTCGCCTGCTTCGGGCATGAGGTAATCCCCTCCGTAAGGAAGCGGATGGTGGGGAATCCGCGCGGCTTCATAAAGGCGCTCATTGTCGGGACGACGGTTCCTATCATGCTCTACCTTGTCTGGACGGTCGTGCTTGTCGGCGCAATCCCGGGGCCCCTGCTCGCAGCTGCGGGAATCGCGGGCCAGCCGGCGACCGTTCCGCTCGGCATCGTGGCCGGCTCCCTCGCGGTATTGCTGGGGAGCGCGTTTGCGGTCTTTTCCACGGGCAGCTCTTTCGTGGGCTCGGCCCTCTCGCTTGTTGATGTATACAGGGACATGCTCGCGAAGGCGGGCGTGCGCATGGGAAGGGAGCTTGCGCTCCTCTTCAGCGTGCTTCCTCCGCTTTACATCGCGGTGGAGTCGCCATATGCATTCATGAAGGCGCTCGAAATCGCGGGAATCTACGGCGGGGGGATTGCGATAGGGATAGCGATACCCGCCGCCTATCTCGTCGCGCGCCGCAAGGGGCGCAGGAAGCCTGAGTTCTTCCTCCCGTCGCCGCTCGGAGGAATCCTGGCCGCGCTGCTGGTCGGGATTACGATTGCGATGCTTATTTACGAAACGTATTCGCTGCTCAGCGGATTCTGAGCAATGCCGCCTGGCTTGCGAGACGTGTTCGTGCTCAGCGGCTTTTGAACCATGCCGCGCCAACACCAGCTAGCAGGAGAAGGATGAAGCTGCTGCAGCAGGGGATTTTGGCACTCGAAGCAGGGGTTGGGGATGGAGTGGGAGCAGGTGTTGGGGACGGTGAAGGCGTTATTTCAGGAGTAGGAGTGGGCGAGGGAGTAGGCGTGGGCGTGGCTGTGGGCAGCGGCGTTGGAGTAGGGGTGGGTGAGGGGGTTGGCGCAGGAGTGGGCGTAGGCGTCGGCGAGGGCGTTGGAGTGGGCGTCGGAGTCATGCACTGGCCGACAAGCGGAACCCAGCTGGCCGTCGGGCAGGCGCTCACGTTGAACGGGCCGTGCTCCGTCCCGGTCATGCATGTGCTTGTCGTCCTGCACCATCCGCAGCTCGGCGTGCCCGTGCACGTGCCGCACGTGTAACATGAGGAGCAGGAGCCGAATTCCCCGCAGTAGGCGAGTGCGAACGACGCGAAAGCAATGAGCATGGCAGCGAGCAGCATTTTTCTCATAGGGACACCTGCAAGCTGTTTAATATGGTGGATTATTAAAGACTTTTAGAGGGCGAAGGAAATGAAAGTCGAACTCGACATCAGGAAAACGGCGCAGGAGAACGCCGCTGCCTACTACGAAGAGGCGAAGAAGCTGCGCGCGAAGTCCGGGGGCGCGGAGAAGGCCGCGAAGGACATGGAGAAGAGGATAGCGGAGCTTGAGAAGCAGATTGAGAAGGAGACGAAGGAGGCTGCGGAGAGAGGAAAGGTGCGCGAGAAAAAAGAGAAGGAATGGTTCGAGAGGTTCAGGTGGTTCAGGAGCGAGGGCGGGAGGCTGTGCGTCGCGGGAAGGGACGCGAGGCAGAACGAGATTCTCGTTTCGAGCCACCTGGAGAAGGGCGACCTTTTCTTCCACGCGGAAATCCATGGCGCTCCCGCGACCATCCTGAAGGGCGGGCAGGAGGCGACTGAGGAAGAGCTCCTCGGGGCGGCGCAGTTCGCGGGAAGCTATTCCTCTGCGTGGAAGGAGGGCTATACTGTTGTTGACGTTTACGCAGTTTCTCCCGAGAAGGTGAGCAAGCGGGCCGAATCTGGCGAGGCGCTCGGGAAGGGCGGCTTCATCATACGCGGGGAGAGGAAGTGGTTCAGGAGCACGGAGCTCGGGCTGATTGTAGGGGTTGGGGGGAAAGGAGTGGAGGCTGCGCCGGTAAGGAGGGGAAAGGGTGAGATGAAAGTCTCGGTGGAAGTCAGGCCTGGTGGGAAAGAGAAGGGTGAGGCTGCGAAGATGATTGCGAAAAAGCTCGGGGAGGCGGCTTCCGCTGATGAGATTCTTCAGGCGCTCCCTTCCGGAAAATTCGAATTGAAGTAGCTATTCGCCCGCGACCTTTTTCTTGAGGAGCAGTTCCGCAATTTTGTTCGGCACTATTATGGTTTCGCCAGCCTTGAATGGGCCGTAAGGCTTCCCATCCACGCCCATGAACTGCGGGACTTCGGCGAGCATCCTGAGCGCACGGTTCTCGCCCTGCTGCGCGGGCTTTGCGAGTGCGGGGACGGGTTCCTTTTTCTTCGCCCCGTTCAGCGAGGCATCGAAGGCGGACTCGCACTCCGATATCACGGTGCGCACGCGCTCGAACATCTCCTTTTCTTCGGAGGAAATTCCTCCCAGCGGCTCCGCGGACTTCGCACCTTTCAGTGCGCGCATCAGGAGCTTCTGTTCCCTCAGTGAGTAGATGTCGCGCAAGACCTTTATGGCGTTCTCGTATTCCCTGGCCCTGTCCAGACTGAAGCCATCCGTGAGCCCGGCCCTCATGCCAAGGACGAGCGCGAGCGCCGTCTGGTAGAAATCCTCCGGAAGCTCGACTAGGATGCCGCTGCTCCGCTCCTTCTGCTGTATCCGCCTGAGCGCCTCGTAGTTTAGCTCTTCCAACTAATCACTTCCACAGCGTCGCTTTCCTCTTGCAGATGAGGTAGATTGCCGCGAATTCGGGCAACTCGGCGTCCTCGTCACTGAACGGGCCGAACTCCCCTCCTCCCATTTCGAACTTTGGAACCTCCCGGCATTTAACCCTTACTGGCCTGCTGCCGAAAACGACCGCATCCCTCATCGGGTCGAAGGAGGGGAGGTCGTCTGCGCGGCCGAGCTTTTTCGCTGCAAGGCCTGTTTCGCCATGGAGCGATTCCGGCAGCCTGATGAGCCTGCTCACGTCGAAGGTGACGCCTGCGTCCACCTCGCCGCCTGCCCCTTCTATCCCTTCGAGCGGAACGCTAGCGCTCTCCCTGAGCCGCCAGCAGAGCTGGTCGTATTCGGCGCCAGTCATCTTGACCGCGCCCCACTTCCCTCTGCGCACGCCCGCGGTCATCTCCTCCTTTTTCTTCAGGAGCCTGCGCGCGAGCTTGGGCTCAAGCCCTATGTCGAGGAACTTCCCGGTTTCGAGCAGCTGGATGAGCCTACGGGCCATCTTCCCTCCCCAGCCAGGCGAGTCCGGCGCAGGGCCCGTGCGGTCTGGCGAATCCATGTGGAATATCCTGTCGTCGTTCAGCCCCGTCCCGGAGATGTAGTCCACCACTTCCCGCCGTGCCCAGCCGCTCATCTGCCGGACGGTTTCGCCCGCAATATGGACGTGGAAGCCGCGGTTCCCGGAGAAATTCACGCTTATCTCGCTCTTCGAAAAGCCGAAGTCGGGGACGAGGAACTCCTCAATCAGCCTCATCGTCTCGTCCTTCACCACGGAGATGCACTTCCCGCATACCCAACCTTTCGCATGCTCGCCCTTCTCCACGCACTCGAGGCGCAGGTGGTCCGCATCCAAATCGAATATCAAGTCCGCGCCCTGCCAGTTCTTCCTCTGCATCGGCCTGCCATCGGGGAACTCGTAGTAGGCTGCGGAATATGAGATGTAGAAAGCCGGGTTCCTTGTGAGGTAGCTCTTCAGCTCCTGCGGCCCCTTGAATGCGAGGTGGCGCGTCTCAATCTTCTTCGTCCAAGTCCCCACCCCGAACTCCCTTTTCGCAATCTCTTTCGGCGCAAGCCGCTCCGCGTCTATCCGCTCGTAGTAGCCCTGGAAGAGCCTGCGCACGAACTGTTCCTCCGTGTTCGCCATTGTGAGCTGGACATCGTCGGCCAATCTTTCACCTTCTTTTCCCGTACCTGAGCGGGCTTCCCACCCTGCAGGCCTCGGCGCATATCCCGTAGGATTCCACGCCGCTGCATGCCGGGACTTTGTATCCCTTCTTCGCGATGTATTCAACCTGATACCGCGTTGTTGCCTCGTTGAAGTCTGGCGCGGTGCTGAAGACTTTGATTACGTCCTCGGTCTTCATCCCAGTGTTCAGCAGGAATGTGGCGAGGTAGAAGCGCGCGACGTGCGGAAGGTTGTCCGACAGCCTCAGGCGCTCGAGCAGCTTTTTCACGCACGGCGGGTAGGACTCTTCGCTCATGAACACCTTCGTGAGCGCTGGCGCCTCGCGCGGAAGCGAGGTCTTCAGCTCCTCCGCCGCTTTCTTAATCTCAGGGGGCGCGCCCGTCATCTCGCCCGCGGCCGCCTCTATGTGCATGCGCGCAGCCTCCTCGAGCACGCGCACGAGCGAATTCCTCGCGAGCTGCACCCTCCCCTCCTTCAGGCTCTCGTTCACCAATTTGTATTCGCGCGCCTTTGGCGCGTAGCGCAAATAATCCGGGAAACGCATCTCGAATTTGCCGCCACTGCCTGCGTGGAGCTCGGCACCGAATTCCGCGGCCACCTTCGCGAGCCCTGCCTCATCCTCGGCCTGGAGGTATTTGCCTATCTGCTTGGACTTTGCTACGGCGTATCTCCCTGCGAGGTAGCGCGAGCCCGTTGCCGCAAGTATTGCGCGGGCGAGCGCATAATTGATGACGTCGCGCTCGAGCACTGATTCAACTCTGGTCTCCAGCTTTGCCAGCTCTCCTTTCGCCATCGCTTCGTGGATATGCTTCTTCGCCGAGTCAATGCTGTCGTAGCCGAGGCCTATCTTCCTGGAGCGTATGAACTCCTTCGCCTCGGCGGAGAATGGGTAATGGCTTATGTAAAGGAGGTCCATGAAAACCAGCAGTACGATTTCACGAGAGCAGGTTAAATACTTATATCCGCTTCAGGATTTTGTCCTCGAAGCTCCTCTTCTGTGCGGGCTTTTCTTCAGAGGAGTAGCCGAAGATGAGGGGCGCAACTATCTCCATATCGGATGGGATGCCCAGCAGTTTCAGCGCCTCCGCATCGCTGTTCAGCATGCGGCCAAAGCCGATGTAGCAGGAGCCCAGCCCCAGCGAGTGCGCGGCGAGGAACATGGTCTGCGCGAGGATTCCGCAGTCTATGTGCGCCCACTCATTTTCCTTCGGCGCAATGACGATTATGAGGAGCGGGGCTCCGTAGAATATCGTGTCCTCCCTGCTCGTGAATCGCTCTGCGAATCTTGGCGCATGGCCAATAATTCCCGCCCGTTTCTTCACCCTGTCGCTGAGCTCGTTTATCATCTTCCTGTCCGTGATTACGATGAAGCGCCAGGGCTCCTTGTGCATTGCGGAAGGCGACATCACTGCCGCTGAGAGGAGCTGGTCAATGACCTCCTTCGGAATGGGCTTCGCCTGGTATTTCCTTATGCTCCGCCGCTCGCGGATGGCATCCAGGACCGGGTTTCCCGGCAAGCGCACCACCTAAGCCGGTTCTATCCTCGGCGCAAGGTAGTAGACGAGGCTTGCGTCGCCAATCGCGTACTCCATCTTGATGGGCGCATTCGTCTTCAGGTAGAGCGTGATGTTCGCGTCGCTAGGGCAGGCGCGAGCGATGTCGTCGAGGAACTGGAGCGGGAACGTGGCGCGCGCGTCCTTCTTCGCATCCACCTCCGCCTCAACTGCCTCGCGCATGTCCGCGGCGTCGCCCTTCGCTTCCACGAAGAAGCCCTTGCTCCCAGCCTCGAGCACGAGGTGGGAGGAAACGAGCGTTGCGTCGCGCAGAATCTCCTTGAACGCGCCGCCATTGACCTTCACGGTGACGTCGAAGTCTATCTTTGGCTCCTTCTGCGGCCCCGCGCTCAAATCGAGCAGCGGGATGGTGAAGCTCCTGTTCGACGTTCCGATGAAGTCCAGGCCGAGCCTGTTGTCCGCGCTCTCCATCTTCAGCTTCTCCTTCTCCCTCGCGCGGGAGAGGAACTTCGCCAAATTTTCGAAGTTCAGGCCGAGCTTCTCGCTCTCTTCAACCTTGTATTCCACGAACGCCTTCTTCGGAACGGAGAAGGCAACCATCGCTATCTGCGAGGGGTCCATCGCCTTGAGCGAAACGCCGTCGGCCTTCACCTCAAGTATGCCCTCGTCTATGAGGTTCACTACCGCATCGATGCAGTTCTTCCAGAACTTCGCATCCTCGACTGTAATCTCCATCTCTTCCACCTCTGGACAAATAGACGGAGTGGTTTTGTTGGCAGGGGTTTAAATCTGTTGCCAAATTGGCAATCCGCCCTAATGCACGATGCGCGTGTCGCAGCCCTGCGGCGTCGCGATGTGGCCGAAGAGGAAGAGCTTCACGTAGCCGAGGTAGGGGATGCGGAAGATTGTCTTTCCGACGGTGCGCTCCTGGGGCGCGGGCAGGTTGCCGTATTGCAGGTCGAACTGGGGGTTGTTGTCGCCCTTCGTGAGGTAATGGTATTTGCCGCCGGCGTTGATGCGCGCATAGACGCGGTGGATGATGTCGCCGCGCATCGCATCGGTCGGAAGGGCGTTGTAGACAATTATTTCGTTGCTGAGGTTTTCGGAGAGCGTGGTGTTGCCGATGGTCACGTTCTTCGCGCATGGCGTCTGCACTGTGCTGCCCGAATCGAGCGCGACGGTGCACATGCCGCAGCCGAATTTCACCAGGTTGCCCTCTTGCGGCGTTTCGTTCACGAGCACGCCGTAGCTGAGCAATTTGCCCTGCGCGTCCCTGTATTCAACGGCGTTGACGGGCTTGCCGATGCAAAGCTGCCCATTGCAGAAGCCGCACCAGAGCCCCGTCTCATTCCCCCAGTCCTGTGAATCCCATTGCGCGGCCGAGACCGTGACTTCGGGCGCGCTTGGGACTGCACCCTGCAGGACCATCATGTCCCCGCGCTCGAGGTTCGGGAGCATGGAGCAGGAGACGACCGCGTCGAGCGGGGCGGAAGTGCCAAGCAGGAAGCTGGCGCCGAACCAGATTGCGAGCGCCGCAATTATCGCAATCGCAAGCTCCGTCAGCTCGTGCTTCCAGCCGTGCTTTCCCGCGCCGCGCACCGTTTCTGCGAGGAACTCCGCAATCAGCGAGAGCGCGAAGAGGAGCGCGAAGGGGGGGCTTCTGGTCATTAGGTAGAGGGCGAAGGAGATTATCATCACGGCGTAGAGCGCCTTGGATTCGACTACCCGGTCCATCGTCTTCGTCCAGAATCCCTTCAGCCTAGGCTCTTCCACCAGATTCACCTTTTACTACGCCAGTTGCGATCACGTGCGCGAGGCGGATTGGCTCGGGAATCCCGTGCCAGCGGGAGAGCAGCCCCAGCGCCTCTTCCGCGCTTATCCCCGCGAGCTGCGCATGCACGCTGCCCAGCTTCACCACCTCGCCGGCATTCCTTATCTTCACCAACTTCTCCTCGCTGCAGCAGACGTTCGCGAGCGCCGCGCGCACCTTTTTCATGTCCGGCTTCTTCCGCATCACCGCAACCACGGGCTTCCCCAATCTCCCGCTCAGCGCCCTGATGTCCACGACGTTGAAGCCCGCCATCATTATCGAGTTGAGCATGAGGACTTTTATTTCAGGGGCGAAGTGCGAGCGCGCGACCATGCCGGCAAGCTGCTCCGTGGAATCGTCGCCATCGCTGTTCACGTGCGTGCTGAGCACGCCTTCAA
>CAIXRF010000107.1 GCA_903921825.1 uncultured Microcaldota archaeon
ACTGCCCGAAAGGCTGCGCAAAATACATAGAGGCGCTCGCCTCGCTCGGCAGGTATTCATACAGCATCGTGATTGAGGAGGTGGAGGAGGGAGTCGCCTACCGCGGGGACGGATTCGCGGTTTCCGCGTTCCCGGTGCGGCACACGGGTAGGAGCCTGGGCTACGTGTTCAAGCAGGAGGACAGGAGGAACTGCGACGAGGCGAAGTGCAAGAAGCTCGGGATAAAGGGGAAGATGTTCGGCGAGCTGGAGAAGAAGGGGGAGATTGTGGTGGGCGGGAAGCGCATAACGTATGAGTCCGTCTCCGCCCCGAAGCCAGGCGTGAAGATAGCCTATGCCGGCGACTGCGTCCCGGATGAGAAGACGGTTGAGGCGGCGAAGGGCGCCGACGTCCTGATACATGAGGCTACGTATGCGAACGACCACGAGAAGGAAGCCGCAGAAAAGCTCCACTCAACAGCGGCGCAGGCCGCGGGGATAGCAAAAAAGGCAGGGGTGAAGCAGCTCGTGCTCACGCACGTCAGCGGAAGATATAAGGAGGCGGGCGCACTTGAAGAGGAGGCGCGCGCGATTTTCAAGAACGCGCGCGTGGCGGAAGACGGGACTGAGATTCTAATTCCTGACTAGCGCAGTGAATAGGCCGCCGGAAAGCAGCGCAATCCCCAGCGGGCAGGTTGAAGGCTGCGGTGCGGGCGTTGGCGACGGGCTCGCGGTTGGCAACGGCGTCGCAGTCGGAACTGGGGTGGGCGTTTCCGTTGCAGTGGACGTGGGAGTTGGTGCTGGCGTTGGAGTCGCGGAGGGAATGGAAGTCACAGAGGTTTCCGGCGTGGGAGTCACAGAGGCGCCTGGAGTTGGAGTCACCGCCCCGCAGTCGCTTATCGTGGCATATTTTACTGCAAGTGGATAGCCTAACTTCTCAATGGAAATTTTGTAATAGCCGGAAACGGGCGGAGTGAATGAGGCTGAGCCGTTAAAATCAGTAGTCTCCTGCTCGACTTCGGACCATTCGAAGCCTGCGGAGTAGAGGGAGACAGTGGTGGGAGTGTTCGCGATGGGGTTGCCGGATTCATCAGTCGCCCTGATTGCGAGCGGCTGGCCTATGCATCCCTCGGCAGCGACTGCAAGCCTCAGTTGCCTCTCTTCACTCCTTCCGAATCCCTGGTCCAGGGCGTAGTAAACTTTTCCTCCCGCAGCGAACAGGGTATGGAGGCGGTTCATGCCGTCAATTGCGGCGCTGTAGTCAATCGGCGAAGCCGAGGTTGAGATGTTCTCGCCGCCGACCCATGCGCTTCCGTTCCAGCCGGCATGCATGAGGGCATGGCCTGAGGGAGTAGTTGCTTCCCACAGGATGTGTGGTCTCCCTTCGCCGTCCGCAGCAATGAACGGCGCCTCGGGCGAGTCCGCGGTCCACTGGACAGGCAGCGGGCTGGACCAGCCTGCGCCCCCATCCGAGGATTTCGAGTAGAAAAGCGAGAGCGTGCCGGTTGCATTGTCTGCCCAGATTGCGTGAATATTATCGTGCTGATCCGCTGAAATCACGGGCGCATATGAGGCGGAACCCGGTGTGTTCGATATGTCCTTCTTCTCCTTTATTCCGCTGCATGTGCAGCTGAACTGCGCATACCACACATCCCACTGCCCGGGAAGTGAGCCGCTTGTGTCGTTCGCGTCACGCCATGCGATGTGTGCGGTCCCGGAGGTGTCGAACGCAATATCCGGCGCCTCGGAATTCCCCACAGTGTTGGAAACGTCGTATTCGCGGCCTGAGGGGGTGTCCATGAACTGTATCTCCCCGCTCGAGCCGTTCGTCCAGACTATTCCGTAGCCGCCCTTCGGGTTCGCGGCAATTCTGGGCTGGCCGGCAGTGCCATAGTCGAGCACGCCGGGGTCCTTCCACGTGCCTCCGATGAACTTTGAAAGGCTTAAGTTCCCTCCGCTCACCCACACGAGGGCTGCGGTGCCGTTTGCGCCTGCGGCGAAGTCAAAGGGGCCGTCCGCAGCCTCGGTCCCAGGGATTTGCGCAGCAGGACTCCAGAAGAGGCCGCGGTCGGTTGAGATTGAATAATAGAAAGCAGTCTGCGCCTTCCAGACTATGGCGAGGTTGCCGCCCGCGTCCGAGGCGATGCGCACCTGCGGTGCGCTTTCGGAAGCGGCGATTTCTATAGGATGCATGTCGCCCCCGCTCGTTGTGTTCGCATACATTACCGAGCAGTTTTCTGCGCCGCACTCTGCCCAGGCCGCGTGCGCAATATTGCCCACCACCGCAAGCCAGGGGCTGGATGCGTTGGCGCCGGGAGCGGAAACTTCCGCAGGTGCCCCGAAAGCGGAAGCAATCCCGGCTAGGCAGAGGAAAAAGACTGCGTGGTTTAGCACGGGCTGCAAGATTATGCCGCCCTCTCCCCTTTGGGAGCGCCCGCTGCCGGCGGCTTCACGCCGAAGTTCGGAATGCCGAGCATCACCGGAACGTTCAGGCCGAGCGGGACGGAGAAGAAAATGCTGTTTGCAGCGCACACGCTGTTCGCGGCGTTGAGCAGCAGCATGGAGAAATCCTCCGGGAGCTTCTGCTTCTTCGACTCCCTCCACTCCTTCTGCACTTCCTTCGCCTTCTTCGCGTCCTCGCGCAGGGTGAAGATGCCGGTCAGCTTCAGCCGCCCCACCTGCTCGTGGTAGTCGAGGGAGAAAGTGTACTGGACGGTCATCTCATCCTTGTTCACATCAATGTCATCGATGTGAAAGTGGGCCGTCACCCCCTGGACCTGCTCGTTGAGCTTGTCGCGCTTGACCTCGGCGGCGACTATCCTCCCGGATGTTATTACTGCCATAAAATCCCTCCTGCTAGCATTCAGAGCTGTACCTGTTCGCCAAACTTCATGACAACTGCCTTTACCTTGCTCCCTTCCAGAGAGCGCGCAAACTCCCGCGTGTCCGCGGCTATCCTGTCAAAAGTCGCATAGTGGATGGGGACGACGTATTTGCACTTTATTTCCCTCGCGGCCTTCTCCGCGGAGATTATGTCCATCGTGTATGTGCCACCAACGGGCAGGAGCGCCCAGTCGCACTTTATGTCCATCATCCCGGAAAACTCGTAGGTGTCGCCTGCCGCGTAGACGCGTATGCCGTCCTTTTCGATTATGTAGCCAACGGGGTGTGCGGACTGCGGGTGGATTGCCTGCACCACCTCTAGCTCAACCCCTTTCGCCTGGAACTTGTCCCCGGCCTTCACTTCCATCTTCTGCCTCTCCGGGAGGCGGAGCTCGCGCAGCACAGCCTTCGGCGCCACGACCGTCGCCCACGTCCTCTCCGCTATCTCCACTACGGTCTCGGGCTCGAAGTGGTCGAAATGCTCGTGCGTTATCAGGATGAGGTCGCACTTCTTTATGTCATGGGCGTCCTTCCTCGCGCTCGGGTACTTCCTGCCGCCTTCGCCGGAGAAGTAGGGGTCTAGGTAGATTATCGTGTCCCCAAAGACCAGCTCGAAGCTCGAATGCCCGAAATAGCGCAGGGTTGCCATTTTCCTCGTTGGATAATTCGCAACACTAATATAAATACTCTTACTAAATCAGCACGATGAAACTTGCCGCGGTCCTGGCCCTGTTGTTGCTTTCCGCAGCTGCGCTTGCTGCAAACGTGACCGGGTTCGAGGACGCTGGATTCGCCGTTACGGTGACAGTGAATAAGGATGGGAGCGCGCACGTCGAGGAGCAGGTGCAGATGATAGTCTCGCCTGCGATGGTGGACCTCTACAAGGAGAGCCTGCGCTCGACGAGGCTGACCATCGATGACTGGCGGCGCACCACGGGCTCGCTCAACCTGCGCTACCACGTCCTCGGCGGGAACGTGACGCCCCTGAACACCTACATCTTCCCCCGGCCGCTGCAGCGCTTCACGTACGTGGAAACGTCGCTTGCGACCATCACCGTGGAGTACGACACCTCCGGCCCCATTTTCACGACGCGCGAGCTTGGGCCCAGGCTCACCGCCTATTCGCTCATCCCCGACACGCTTTCGTTCGAGAACGCGCCCGAGGGGCAGATACTCCCCGAGAACGCGGTCCTCACCATAATCATCCCGCCCAGCTCCACGGTGGACCTGTCGCGCACTTTCCCGCGCCCAACGTCTCCTGCGGGCTCGGCAGTGAGCACCGCTTCCGCTTACACATGGAATGCGACGGGCGGGGCGATTCCGCTCACGCCCCTTGAATTCACCTTCAATACCGAGCAGTCTCTCGACAGCGAGGTAAGCACGTTCTTCAGCGGAGTGCAGATGAAGGCGACGGAACTCCTGCTCTCCAACTACGGCCTGCTCGCGGGCGTGATAGTCATAATACTCGCACTTCTCTTCTTCGTGCTGAAACAGTCGAAAACGATATGAGGTGGGGATGGAAATGGGAAAAGCACAGTCGGCCATGCGAGTTGAATCGCCTTCGGCGCTAGCTCGCAACTCGCCTCTGCGAGTTCCGATTGCCCCTGGCGGGCAACAGCCTCAAGTCGCCTGCGGCGACAACTGCGCAACTCGCGTTGCGCATCGCGCCTGCCGCGGGCAGAGCGCGATGGAGTTTCTGATGACCTACGGCTGGGCAATTCTCGTCCTCATAGTCGTTGTCGCAGTCCTTTTCTACATCGGCGTGCTGAACCCGAAGAACACGCAGACTAACACGTTCTTTTTCACCCCTGGGTTCAGCGCCTACTCCTTCATCGTCGGCAATGGCACAGGAGCATTGGCACTCGACTTCGGCCAGGCTCTTGGGAGGTCCATCGTAGTCATTGGCATCTCCTGTTCACAGAATTCCTCCGCGGCAATGCGCGACCTCGACAACCCGATAGACATCTCTACTGGGGAGCACAGATGGGTTACGGGTGGCAACTCCAACAACACAGTCTTCTGCACTGGGGAGGACGGCCAGCCGCTCTCCTCAGAGAATGCACAGCTTGGAGAAAGATACAGAGGGAAGGTTTGCATGCACTACATGGAAACGGACACTTCCATGAACAGGACGGTGTGCGGAGACATAAGTGCGAGGTTTGAGGTTGCGCCTACGCCAGGCCCCACTGCGACGCCAGGGGGCTCGCCCACGCCCGGAGGCACCGAAACGCCTACCCCCACGCCTACGCCCAGCCCGACTCCTCCACCTGTAGTGATAGTGGGCGGCAACCCGCCAACCCAGAGGCAGCATTATGAAACAGGGGCGCCTACGGACTACACGTTCATCGACACCAACAATCCGTTCAACGGAACCGGAACGCTTGCAACCTGCCAGGCATATGCAGGAGCGTCGTGCAACATCAAGATGAAGGTCTTCAGGGACGGCGGAGACAACTGGGTATTCGTTGGCGAGTCGGGAACCCAGAGCCTCGCCCCTGGCCTGAACACGTTCTCGTGCAGCATGGCGGTTCAGGCAGGGGATTACATTGGTGTATGGGAGAGCGCGTCACAGTGCGTCTACTATGACCAGGGCGGGACGGCGCTCTACATGCGTCCTGGAGATGTCACCAGTACGACTGGAAAGGGCGAATGGGCCTCGCCGCCGGTGGGGATAACGTTCTCCATCTATGCGACCAGTGCGGGAGGGGCGCCTACGCCGACGCCAACTCCAATCCCCACGCCGACGCCCACGCCGACCCCCGGGCCGGTAATACTCGCGAGCGGGCAGAACCACCCGCAGTTTGTAGCCGTTGACGGCACCAATGTCTATTGGGATGAAAACGTCGGCGGGAACGTGAAAAAGATCCATCTTGACGGCAGCGGCGAAATCGCGACGCTTGCGAGCGGGCTGAGCACCCCGAACGCCCTAGTGATAGACGGCAGCTATGTTTATTGGGCGGAGTCACAAGGCGGCACCGTGAAGAGGGTCCCCATCGGAGGGGGGACGCCTCCTGATACACTTGCAAGCGGGCAGAACGGGCCTGCCGGCATTGCAGTTGATGGCAGCTACATCTACTGGAGTGAGTTCAGCGGCGGCACTGTGAAAAAGGCTTCGAAAGTCGATGGGAGCGGCCAGACTACTCTCGCGAGCGGGCTGAACGCGCCTACCGGTGTTACAGTTGATGGCAGCTACGTTTACTGGGGCGAATTCAGCGGCGGCACCGTGAAGAGGGCCTCGAAAGCTGATGGGAGCGGCCAAATCACTCTCGCGAGCGGGCTGAACGGAGTGAACATGGTCATAGTTGATAGCACTTATGTTTACTGGGACGAGGCGATGGGCACGGGTGTGGTAAAGAAGGCCTCGAAAGCTGATGGAAGCGGCCTTACTATCCTCGCTAGTGGGCTGAGCGGGCCTGCAGGCCTTGCGATTGACGGCAGCTATGCCTACTGGGCTGAGCAGAGCGGCAACATTATCAGGAAGGCCCCGCTTGATGGCGGCGGACCCACTACGACGCTGGCGAGCGGACGGGATGCTCCTGGAGGCGTTGCGATTGACGGCAGCTACGTCTACTGGGCCGAGTGGGGAAGCGGCCACACCCCGACTAGCGGCAACGTAGTGAAGGTTGCGAAGTAAGGCGCCGGGCAGGCATCGCAGCCCGACTGTCGCAGGCTTTTTAACATAGCACCAGCAAATTCCCAGTTGATGCTCCACCAGCACGAGAAGGCAGTCCTTAGGGCGATTGACGAGGGCGCAACGACTCCCGGCGAGCTGTGCAAGGCCACGAAGCTCCCGCTGGACGCGGCGGGGCGCGCGCTCCTCCTCCTGAAGGAGAAGAAGGCCGTCGAGCTGCGCGAGGAGAGGCGGGTGGAATACCGCATCGAGAAGGAGGGAAAGAAGTTCTGCGATGGCGGCTTCCCCGAGAGGAGGCTGCTCGAGAGGCTACGCAGCGGGGATGCGGAGTTCTCCGCGCTTGACGCGGAGGAGAAGTCCGTGGGCGTGCCCTGGGCGAAGCGGCTCGGATGGGTGGAGATTGCGGAGAAGGATGGGAAGCGCGTCCTCAGGATGAGCGCGGCAGGGAAGGACGTCGCTGAAAAGGGGTACGAGCTGGAGAAGGCTTGCAGGAAGGTCGCGATGGAGGCGGCGCTGGAGGAGGCGGAGGCGCAGAAATTCGGGCAGGCTCTGATGGACAGGGGGCTCGTGTGCAAGCACGAGAAGACGGAGATAACGCACGTGAAGCTCACGAAAGTCGGAGAATCGCTGCTCGCGGACGAGGTGTTCGTGCAGCAGAAGCCCGAAGTCAACATCCTCACGAAGGAGATGATTTCAGCTGGCAAGTGGAAGGACGTAAGCCTGCGGCCCTACGACACGGACGCGGCAGTTGAGCGGGCATTCCCGGGGAAGACGCACCCGCTCAGGCGCGTGATGGGGAGGATAAGGCGCATATTCCTTGAGATGGGCTTTGAGGAGATGGAAGGCAGGATGATTGAGTCGTCCTTCTGGAATTTCGACGCGCTCTTCCAGCCGCAGGACCATCCTGCGCGGGATTTGGCGGACACGTTCTACCTCCTGCAGCCGGACAGGATTGAGATTCCTGACGAGGAGCTTGGGAAGAAGGTGGCGAAGGCGCACCAGAAGGGCTGGAAATATTCGTGGAGCAGGGAGGTAGCCCAGCAGCCCGTGCTCAGGACGCACACGACCGCGCTCTCCGCGAGGTATGTCGCGGAAACGGGGATGGAGAAGCGGAAGGCGCCTGCAAAATACTTCTCAATCGGCAGGGTGTACAGGAATGAAGCGACTGATTACAAGCATCTCGCCGAGTTCCACCAGGTGGAAGGGATAGTGGTGGACGAGGACGCGACCTTCCGCGACCTGCTCGGAATTTTGAAGGAGTTCTACGGGAAGCTCGGGTTCGAGAAGATAAGGTTCAGGCCCTCGTTCTTCCCCTACACCGAGCCTTCGCTCGAGGTGGAGGTATTCTACGAGCCGAAGGGAGTTTGGATGGAGCTCGGCGGCGCCGGGATTTTCAGGCCCGAAGTCTGCCTGCCGCTCTGGGGGAAATATCCCGTTCTCGCTTGGGGGCTTTCGCTCGAGAGGCCGCTGATGCTGATGAGGGGGATTGAGGACATCCGCACCTTCTATAAGAACGACCTCGCGTGGCTGCGGGAGCCAATGGATGGAAAGGGGCTTTGAAGTGGCTGTAATCACCGTTGGGAAAAAGGACCTCTTGAAGCTTGCGGCAGTGGAACTCAGCGACGAGGAGCTGGAGAATGCAGTTTCGTCGCTTGGAATGGTTGTGGAGAAAGCGGAAGGCGGCGACCTGTCGATTGACATCACGCCGAACAGGCCGGACATGCTTTCGGCAGAAGGGCTGGGCCGTGCCATCTCCGCTTTCGTTGAGGAGAAGACCGGGCTTCGCACATACAAAGTGAAGGAGTCCGGAATCGAAGTTTATGTTGACAAGTCGGTGAAGAGGGTGAGGCCCTTCATCGCTGCTGCGGTTGCGCGGAACGTGAAGCTGGATGATGCGCTCGTGAAGTCGCTCGCCGGGCTGCAGGAGAAGCTCCATGACACGGTGGGGAGGAAGAGGAGGAAGGTCGCAATCGGCTTCACGGATTTGGAGAAGCTGAAGCCGCCATTCACCTACAAGGCTGTCGGGCCATCGGAATCGCCCTTCGTCCCGCTTGAGCAGAAGGAAGCATGGACGCCTGAGAGGATTTTGAAGGAGCTGCCCAAGGGGAAGGCGTATGGCTACATACTTGAGGGGCGTAAGAGATATCCGCTCATAACTGACAGCGCGGGCAACGTGGTTGCTCTCCCGCCAATAATCACCGCGGAGACGGCGAAGATTGGGCCGGAAACGAAGAGTGTATTCATAGATGTTACTGGCACCTCGCAGCGCGCAATCTGGGAATGCCTGAGCATAATCTGCTGCGCGCTTGCGGACAGGGGCGCGGAAATCCAGTCGGTCTGGGTGAATGACGGGAAGAGATACGCTACTCCCGACCTTTCTCCGGAAGAGTCCGCAGTCCCACTGCGCAGGATAGACGGGCTGCTTGGAAGGCGCTTCGATGCCGAGGAGGCAAAAGAGCTGCTGGAGAGGATGGGCTACGGCGTTGAGATGGATGAGAAGAAGGCGAAGCTGCACGTGAAGATTCCGCCGTATCGCACGGACGTGATGCACGAAGTGGATTTAATTGAGGATGTTGCGGTTGCCTTCGGCTACATGAATTTCGCGCCCACACTGCCGGACTTCCCGAGCACCGGAGTTCCGAGCGCCAGCGAAGAGAGGGACAACGCGGTGCGGGAGATATTGGTGGGCTTCGGCTTCAACGAGGTGCTTGCACGGTATATTACGAACAGGCGGGACAATTTCACCAAGCCAGGGATTGGCGAGCATCCCGCAATCCACATAAAGAATCCGCTCACGGAGAACGCAACGATGTTCCGCTCGTGGTGCCTCCCATCCCTGCTGGAGATTCTCGGCCTGAACAAGGACCAGAAGATGCCGCAGAGGATTTTCGAGGTCGGTGATGTTGCGCTGCTTGAAGGCGGGAAGGCCGTTGAGAAGAAGAAGCTCGCCGCTGCAATCTGCGACGCGAAGGCGAGCTTCAGCGAGATGAAGTCGCTCGTTGGGGCAGTTCTTGCGGAGATGGGAATGAAGTGCGAGTTCGCTGAATTGGACTCGCACCCGACGTTCATTCCGGGAAGGGCGGTCGAGATTCTTAGGGATGGAAAGCCCGTGGGCGTCTTCGGCGAGGTGCATCCGCAGGCGCTCGCGAATTTCGGGATAGAGCAGCCGGTTGCTGCGCTTGAGATGGAGCTGCCCTAGTAGGAATCGACCGCAGTGGCGATGCCGCTCAGCGCCTCCGCAACAGCGCGCATCATCTCCATGCTTACCCAAGAGGTTTCCTTCTGCAGATACATGGCGCCGGCATCTATGCTTACGCTGCTGTATCCAAGCATGCTTATCGCCTGGTCAATGCCTGTGCGGACCTCGGGCGAGAGCACGCGCTTCGCCCTGAGCGCATCGTTCGTGCTGATTAGGTATTTTTGGTCGAACTCCGGGACGTCTATCGTAATCTCGTGCGTGAGCCCGACGCCCTTTCCGAGCCAGCTCATCAGCCCTTCGCGCGACACGCTGAGCGAGAACTGCGGCGCGGTGTTCGTCATCAGCCGCACGTAGAAGTAGGTATGCGTGTGCCTGCTCCTCCCGCCCCCCTCGCTCCTCTGGAAATAACCCATCTCCATCGGGTGCCCCTTGTAGTTGCCACGCAGCGAAGGCATGGAGAACCACCCGCCGGGCGTTAACTGCAGCCCGTTCTCCGAGGCGAAGCTGCCCATTGCCTCGTTGCGCTGCGCGCCCTGGCGGTATGAGAGGAATACGCCGGCGGCTATTATGCCGAAGAAGAGCAGGAAGAACAGCCCGAAGGGGCCCACACAGATGAACGGCCCGCAGAGCGCGCCGACTATGTCGCTTCCGTCAGACATGCTGCGTTTTTGGGCAGCTTAAAATAAATAGGTGCTGAAATAGCGTCATGGCGGGTGAGGACATTTGCATGGGCGTAGTCGGGCTCGTCTTTATGTTCCTATTCATGATCATCCCCATGCTCTTCACGTTTGTTCCTTTCGTTGTCTTCTTCCTAATCGTGGCCACAGTCATCTACGGGTTCTTCCGAATGGTGCGGCCGACCAGCGGCCCCGGCGGAATATTCCTCGGAGGCGCAAGGGCGGACCTGGACTCAGTGGAGGCTGGAGTCGTCCTGGGCATGAACCCCCTGCGCATCATCGGGATGATAGTGATGTCGCTAGTGCGCAAGGGGCAACTGCGTGTGAAATCCACGAACCCCCTCAGGGTGGAGGCGGTGCCAGCGGACGAGCGCGACGCGGAGCTGTGCAGGTCATGCGGTGCGCCTCTCGGGAAGGGCGCGGAAAAATGCGACTACTGCGGCGTGGGCGTGGCGGAAACCGAGGAGCTGGCGTATTACGAGAGCGCCTTCCTGGAGAATGCCATCAGCATTGATGGCACGTTGGACGAGGGCGGGGCGAACGGCGTGATAAGGATGCTCGAGTCGCAGGTGGAGTCGAAAATGGCCGGTTGCTCCGGCGATGCGACAAGGGAGTTTTACATGAAGAAGCTTGACGGACTCTGGCGCGAGCTCGGGTCCGCGCCCGACGACGCGAAGGCATACAGCTTCGGCAGGAATGCGGGCTGGCTTGCGCTGGACACTGAATTCAGCGAGAAGACGATGCGCTTCGCGGATGACAAGCGAGTTTCGCGCCTCGTTGGCGCGCTCAGGGAAACGGTTGAAGACTCGGGGATTGACGAGAAGAACCTTGGCTGAGGTGATGAAATGGTGAAGAAAAAGGGGATGAGCAGGCTCGAGGAACCGAAGCAGGTTGACCTTTACAAGGAGGAGCTTGCGGAAACGCTCGTGGAGGCCGGGACTGCGAGCTCCGGGTGGACGGAAGAGCGCGATGCGGACAGGCGTGCCGAAGCGCTGGACGGGGACAAAGCAGCGAAGAAGAAAAAGGGGAAGAAGTAGGTGGGAAAGTTGGTGGGTATGCCGGAAGTGCAGAAGCGCGATGGAAGAATCGTCCCTTTTGACCAGTCGAAGATAGGGAACGCGGTCCTGAAGGCCATGGCTTCCGTGGGCAGGAAGGATGATGGGGCTGCGGCGAGGATTGCCAGTGAGGTCGCGGAGGCGGCTGGGAAAAGATTTGCACATCGGATTCCGCACGTCGAGGAGATTCAAGATTTGGTTGAGGAGGCACTAGTCAGGAACCGGCTCGCTGGCGTGGCAAAATCGTATATTCTCTACAGGAAGATGAGGAGCGAGGAGCGCGAAATCAAGACGTTCTTCGGCGTGAAGGACGACCTGAAGCTCGGGATAAACGCAGTGAAGGTGCTCCAGAAGCGCTACCTCCTGAAGGACGGGAAGGGGAACGTGATGGAGACGCCGAGCGGGCTCTTCAGACGGGTAGCGAAGGCGGTTGCGAAAGCGGAAAAGGCGGCGGCAAGGAAGAAGCTTGCGGACGATTTCTACTCCGCGATGGCCGGGAGGGAGTTCATGCCCAACTCGCCCACGCTCATGAACGCGGGGACGGAGCTGGGGCAGCTGAGCGCGTGCTTCGTTCTCCCGGTTGAGGACTCGCTGCACGGAATCTTCGGCTCGATTGAGAACATGGCGATAATACAGCAGAGTGGGGGAGGAACGGGCTTCTCCTTCTCTAGGCTCAGGCCCAGGGGTGATCTGGTGAAGTCCACGATGGGCGTGGCGAGCGGGCCGGTTTCGTTCATGGGCGTGTTCAACGCAGCGACCGATGTGATAAAGCAGGGTGGAAGGAGGAGGGGCGCGAACATGGGCGTGCTGCGCTGTGACCACCCGGATATACTTGACTTCATCGCATGCAAGGAAAAGCCGGGCGCGTTCGCAAACTTCAACATCTCAGTGGCTGCAACGGACGCATTCATGCACGCGGTAAAGGCCGACCGCGAGTATGCGCTCATAAGCCCGCGGAGCGGGAAGGTAGTGCGCAGGCTGAGCGCAAGGGCGGTTTTCAACTTCATATGCACTATGGCGTGGGAAACGGGCGACCCGGGGCTCATTTTCATAGACGAGGTGAACCGGAGGCATCCTCTCAGGAAGGCCGGGAAAATAGAGGCTACGAACCCGTGCGGCGAGCAGCCGCTCCTTCCATACGAGTCTTGCAACCTTGGGAGCATAAACCTGGAGAAGGTGGCGACGGAGAAAGGGGAAATTGACTGGGAGAAGCTCGGCGGGCTCGTGTCGCTGGGGGTAAGGTTCCTCGACGATGTCGTGGAAATGAACCGCTACCCTGTCCCGGAGATAGAGAAGGTCACGAGGGCGAACAGGAAGATAGGCCTCGGCGTTATGGGCTTCGCTGACATGCTCACCAAGATGCGCATCGCCTACGACTCGAAGGAGGGGGTGCGCAACGGGGAGAAGGTGATTAAGTTCGTATTCGGTGAGGCGAGGAAGGCCGATGAGGAGCTCGCGAAGGAGAGGGGTGCGTTCCCGAACTTCAGGAAGAGCATGTGGAAGACAAGGATGAGGAATGCCACGGTGTGCACGGTCGCGCCCACGGGAACGATAAGCATAATCGCGGGCTGCTCGTCGGGGATAGAGCCGCTCTTCGCCATCTCCTTCGTGCGCGACGTTATGGAGGGCACGAGGCTCCTGGAAACGAACGCGCAGTTCGAGAGGATTGCGAGGGAGCGCGGGTTCTACTCGCGCGACCTGATGATGAAGATAGCAAGGAAGGGGAGCATCGCCGGAATCGGCGAGGTGCCGAAGGACGTGCGCGAGGTCTTCGTGACCGCGCTGGACATCGCGCCCGAATGGCACGTGAAGATGCAGGCTGCGTTCCAGAGGCACTGCGACAATGCGGTGAGCAAGACAATCAACCTTCCGCGCGACGCCTCGCCCGAGGACGTGAAGAAGGCCTACATGCTGGCATACGAGTTGAAATGCAAGGGGATAACCATCTACAGGTATGGGAGCAAGCCCGAGCAGGTCCTATACATCGGCGGGCCGGAAGAGGGGAAGACGTTTGAGAAAGGGTTCGTGAGCGCGGACAGCGAATTCTCGGGCGGCTGCCCCGCGCCCGTCTGCCCGCCGGCCATGGTCTAGTCCGCGAGGCGGAGCGCCGGGATTGTGATGTGCGCCAGCGTAGGAGAATACGACTCCCGTATCATCCTCCATTCGGAGTTGGATGTTGTGATGAGAAGAGCATTCGGCACCGAAAGGCCGACCCTGTCCTGCAGGTGCTCGCTGCGCGCAATGAGCGAAATGAGATAGAGATCGGCCGAGCGCGTCCTCATGTAATGCAGCTCCGGGAAATTCTCCTTCGGGTAGCCCAGCGCCATGGCGACGTGCGAGGAGAGCTTGTCTGCCGAGTGAATGACCTTCTCTCTTACTTTCTCCGCCTCGGGATCCAGCCCTGCCTTCCAGACGATTTCCTCGGGGCCTTCCGGAAACTGGCCGTAGCCTGCTGAGGCGGGCATGAACTGCTCACGCAGGTTGCTCATCCGCTCCATCCTGAAGCCATGCTTCTGCGCAGTTTCGGAGATGGACGCGAAGTATTGCCGCGATTCCTCAAACTTGTCAATAGGTAGGGCGGTGTCGCAGAAGATTATTGTGACGTGGGCCTTAACCCCCAAGCCGTTCAGCGCATGCACCATCTTTTGCAACTTTGCGAGTGTTGCTTGGTCGCTGGTTGCAGTTGCACGCAGCTGCCTCAGCGGCTTCCACGCCACCAGGATGCTGATTTGATGGTCATATGCTGTATTGTGGGAGAGTTCCTCCAGCGCCGCGCGGAGCGGCGGCTCCTTGCAGAACCGCGGCGCCCTAAGGATACTTGCGATGGCGCTTGCGCGCTTCGCAACCGGGTCGTGCTCGGACAGAATCATTGAGAGGGAGGGGTGCGTGATATGGGGGCTGGTTTCTGCCCAATTCATCAGCCCTGCTTCGGCTGAAGACTTGAACCAAGGCAGGTCGCTTTTCCTGCTTCCGGCATAGGGGTAGATGTAGACAACGGGTATCGGTTCAGCATAAAGATGCTTCTCCCTCTCCCTGTTGCTGGCGAAGCTGAGGAATATTGCATTCGGGCACCATCTCTGGAAAAGCCTTGACTCGAACCGCCTCCTTCCCAAGTACTCCTCCGCCACAATCTCCTTCGTCTTTGCCTCCTTCCGCACGAAGAAGGAATGCTTGCCAGCTGCCCGCTCGAGCAGGGACGCATACTCCGGCTCTTCTTCAAGTATCCTATGCGCCTTCTCATGCTCCTCGGCCCAGATTTCCGTGCGCTTGTTCTGCCATCCCACACCCACATGGCGCTCGTATATCTCGGATAGCAGCGTCACCTTTAGCCCATGCTTTTTCGCGAGGCCATAAAGCGTCATTTCTCCTGCATTGGACTCCTTGTTTCCTATGTAGCGGTAGACATCCTCAAGCCGCTTGCCCGCGAAGTCGGCTGCATGGACGTCTGCGACTATTATCTCAATCGACGTCTTGGGGTAGACTGTGCGGATGCGCCTTTGCAAAATCTCGAGGTTTTCCATCGCCTTCTCGTCCCAGATGTTTGCAGTTCCGTCGTCGACCGATTTTGCCGCGCCCCAGATAATGAACAGCCTAAGTTCCTTATCTTTGGACACACACCCCTGGATGCGGTTCTTCAGCCCGCGCTCATTCAGCACGTCCCCCTTTGCTTCCGGACCCTGGGACAGTGTAAACATTATGAAGTCGCGTTGCGCCGAGTTGTCGGCATTGGCAAATGCGCGTATAACCCGCTCTGCAAGCTGCGCTTCGTACCCGCCTATCTTAAGATGGGTTAGGAGGTGCCTGGTAATCTTGCCGAAGTCGGGGCTGGTGACCCTTTGCCTTAGCGCCTCGGCGAGCGCCAGGCACTCTGACTTCTTTTTTTCCTCGCGTGTGGGGGGCACCCACCGCTTGGCGTCCTCGGACTGCGACGTGGCATCTGCTTTAACCTGCTCTGCACGCCCTTTTGCCTCGGTGAAGCGGTACCAGGTGATGGTGAAAAGGAGCTTGTCGCGGCTATACAGGTTGAGCAGCCATTTCGCCGCACCATAGAACGCTGAGGGCACGCGTAGCTCGTCTACCCGTTTTGCAAAGAGCGGGAAAATTTCGTTTGCCCTGCTCTCCAAATCGCTGACGCTCGTGGTTTTGCCCTTCTCCTGCGGCGGAAACGACACTACTTTGGGCATACATGGAATTTGGAAAAAGAAGTATAAAAGGCGCGAGGATTACGCTGCTCTACGCCTGTAATCCGGCCCGCTGCTTATACGATTCGCCTTCATCATACACTTTCAGCTCGGCTGGCCTTGCGTTCGTTATCACGACGTGTAGGAGGAAGGCGCCTTTGCCATCGCGTTCCCCGCTCATCTTGCTGTCCAGCACGCCTCTGTCTTTGTAGTACTTCTTCAATACCCCGAACTCATGGTCTGAAGGCGTCCGTATCACGAAGTCCTGGTCGCACTTCGGAAATGACTCGGCCTTTGCACCTTCCGGCGTCTGGCGGAAGGCTTTGACGAAAACATTGTGCAACACATCAATGGCTTCGTCTGAGGAGTAGCGCTGCTTCAATTTCTTGAAATAGTCATCAAGCTTCGCCTCGTAATGTGCCTGCCCCCTCTCCTGCTCGTACATGTCGAGTACTGCGAGAAGGCTGCGGCCCATGCCTTTTATGGTGCCTGTGCCTTTGATGTCATGGTAAGAGAGGTCGGGGTTTGACCAGAAGCCGTTGTCGGATATTTGGCCCTCTTCATCATAGCGCGTCTTGTCCATGTCAACTATTTGCGGATCGCCATTGTCCATGTCAGCTGTGGCGTATATCATCGTGCCGTGCACAGTCCCGTCGGAATGGTACTTCAGGACGCGGTCCATGCGGCAGCCCTTCACGCCGTCAATCCACATGTTCGCGCTCACATACTCTACCCGGTCGATGCCAAGCTCTTCCTTGGTTTCGTCCGGAGGCCGTTCGAGCCTGCGTATCTTTATCAGGCATACCCTGTCCGACTCCTCAAACTGCTCGCCCTTCTCCTTGCGCCTCATCAGCATGAACTTCGCGCCTTCCTTGGAGCAGGCGGCCTCGAAGTCCGCTGGGAACCTGAACTCCGTTATGGGTTTGGGTCGCTCCATCTCACCAAGAGGTGGTGGGAATGTCTGCTTTGCAGTTTCCCGGTGCATGTTGCCCATCACACTAAAAGTGCGCATTTTCGGTATATAAACGCCGTGCCATAGCACTTTTTATACTTTGACTGCGGATATAGGGAAAAAGTTATGTGATTCCATGGCTGGCGCAGACAACCTCACTCCGACCGAGGCGAAAGTCCTCGTGGAGCTTATTGCACACCAGAACGACAGCGACAAAAGTATAGCCGAGGGGCTCGGGATGGCGCCGAGCAATTTCGCTGTCGCAAAGCGGCGGCTCGCGGAGAAGGGAATCCTGAACGAGCAGATACGCATAAACGTGCATAAAGTACGTGAAGCTCAGGTCGCTGGCTTTGTCTGGCTCGAATACAACCGCCCCATCAGGGCGAAGTTCAAAGCGGAACTGGATAAGATAAGGAGTAACTTTGCCGTCGCATACACGTTCGGGGGGCCTGACTGGTCCCTTAACGTGGACTATTTCAAAACGTTTGACGACGCCGAGGATGTGCGGCTCAGGCTTGCGGAATACCTCCAGAGGAAGCTTTCCAACTACCTCAGCGGCTATATCTGGAAGGTGGTGCCCATGTCGCACCTGACGAGCTGCACGTTCCAGAGCAGGCTTCTCGAATATTCCATCACGCACAAGGCAAGAGAGCCGGACCTGAACAGGCCAGGCTCGGGCGACTGCTGCACAATGCCGCAGCCGAAGGAGACCATGCCTACCCTCAACGCGACGGAAAAAAGGGCTTTGGTTGCGATGAGGCGCTTCCCGCACCTGAAGAAGGGCGAGATTGCCGCGAAGGTGGGGATACAGCAGAGCTCGCTTTCGGAGGTTTTCAGGCAGTTGCAGAAGAAGGGGGTCATCAACTACGTGCGCTCGGTGGACCCTGCAAGGGTCCCGGGAAGGGAAATGGCTACCTTCGCGTGGATAGACCTGAAGCAGCCGATGCCTGCCAGCCAGGAAAAGGAGATTATTGGCAAGCTTGCTGAGGCTACTCCGCAGCTCTACAAGCTCCACTACACGAGAACGTTCGTGCTCGCGAATTCGTTCTTCAAGTCGCTGGACAAGGTGGAAACCTCGCGCCTCAGCATGCTCGAGCTGTTCGGAGACAACGTCAAGAGCTTCAACTTCAAGGTCGTTCCGTGTGCGCACCTCACGCTGGATCACACGCCCTACTTCATGGAGTATATTTACGGCGTGCACTTCGCGCCGCCCGGTACGCCTTTCCACCTGAAATAGGCTAGCCCAGCCTGAGGTGGAGCAGCGACTTCTCGGCCTGCAGCCGCACCAACTCCGACTTGTCGGATTCAGCGGCCTTCGCGAGTGCGGAGATGACTTCGGGGGAGCCAAAGTTCGCGAGCGCCTCCGCGCACTCCTCCCGCACTTTGGCGACCTTGTCCTTTTTCAGCGCCGAGAGGAGCGGCTTCACTGCCTTTGCATCGCGTAGCCTGCCGAGCGCGAGCGCGGCCTCGTGCCTCTCCTCCGGGGATTTTGCAGAAATGAGCATCACGGCAAGCCTGCCGACCGTCTTCTTGTCACCTATCCTGCCAAGCGCCCAGCAGGCGAGCACGCTTATCTCCCCGTCGCCAAGCGCCTCAAGCAGGGCGGGAACGGCCTTCCTCGGCCTGAGCCTTCCGAGCTCGAGCGCCGCCTCCATCCTCTCGCCAATGTCGGGGCTTTTCAGCATCCCCATGAGCTTCGCGATGTTGGCAGCCACGGTTTCTCTTTCCGATGTGCGATTTAAATACTTTCATGGGCATTACCCCCTTGCGAAAAAAGTTATGCGTGATGGCATGGGAGACGGAAATTTTACACCGGCTGAGGCGAAGGTGCTCGTCGAGCTGATGGCGCACCAGCACGAGGCCGATAGGGTGATTGCGGAGCGCCTCGGGATGGCGCCCTCCAACTTCGCAGTAGTCAAGAAGAGGCTGGTAGGGAAGGGCGTGCTTGAGGAACGCATTGGCCTGGACATCGGCCACCTGCCCGAGGCCCACGTCGCCGCCTTCGTGTGGGGGGGAGTACAACCGGCCGATACGCCACCGCTATGAGGGCGTCTTTGCAGCAAAGCTCAGGCCGCAGTTCCCAATCTCGGAAACGATGGGCGGGAAGGATTGGGTCCTCAACATCCACTACTTCCGCTCGTTCGAGGAGGCGGAAACTGCAAGGCTCAAGTTCTCCGAACTCCTGGAGGGCGCAATCAAGCCTCAGGTCGCGCGCTACACGTGGAGGTCCGTGCCGCTGAGCCACCTTTCGGCCTACTCTTTCCCGGGCAGGCTTACCCGGTATGCCTTCACGCACGAGCTGGAGGCCGTGACTAGCCTCAAGAAGGCCGGCATCGTGGAGCACGCCTCGTCGGAGCGGCAGGCGAAGCTTAACGAGACCGAGAAGAAGGTCCTGCTCGCCCTGCGGAAGTACCCGGGCATGAAAAGGAGCGAGATTGCGCGGAAGGTCGGGATAAGGCAGAGCTCCCTCTCCGAGGTTTCGAAGAGGCTCGGGCAGAAGGAAGTGATTGCGGCGACGAGGATGCCAGACCCGAGGAAGCTGCCCGGAAGGGACATCGCAGCATTCACGTGGATAGACCTCGCGCAGCCAATGCCCAAGGAAGAATACGATGAGTGCATCATGGAGATGATAAACTCGACGCCGCAGCTCTACTCCATCTACTTCTCACGGACGTTCATACTCATGATTTCGATGTTCCATTCTCTCGACAAGGCGGAGAACTCGAACGTGTCCACGATGGAGCGCTTCGGGGGCAACCTGAAGACCCTAAACTTCAAGATAGTCCCCTGCGAGCACCTGCAGATGATACACCACCCGCAGTTTCTCGAGAAGCTCCTTGGCGTCTCGCTCTAGCAAGGCGGGCGGCGCTGGCGACAGCACATCCGCAGCCGGGGCAGCGGGCGTCTCGTTCTAGTAGGGGTAGATGACGTCTGCGACAGTGTAGTCGTAATTTATGGTCAGCGTCTGGCCCTTGGCTATCGCCGGCTTCCACTCGAGGATGTTGCCCGGCTCCTGCACAACCGGGATGCTGGAGGAAACGAGCCTCACGGTGTCGCCATAGCTCATCTGGTCGTTTATGCGCAGCTCAACGTCCTCGTTCATCCCGTTCGTGATTGTGAGCCTGAGCTTGTAGTCCGTCACGCGCATGTTGCCCTCGGTGTAGGTTGTGTGGTTCAGCTCCTCCCTCATGGTGTGGATGTCGGGCAGGTCTGCAACAGTCACGCGCATCTCCTGGTTGCGCGGCGTATAGCCTATCGAGTCCTCACCGAGAAGCTCGCCATTAAGGTATACCGAGGCGATGCCCGCGGCCCTCGGAGTGGTGCTTGTGTTGTTCAGGATGAAGGTTTTCACTGGCGGACCGTAGCTGGTGTTCCAGAAGTACTCGCGCTTGTATTCCTGCCCCTGCCGCTCGAAGAGTGGCAGCTCCCTTGTCTCACCGTTCTTGATTGTCGCAGGCGATGAGAGGGTATAGATTACGTATGCGCTGAATGGCGAGTAAGTGAAGCCCGGTGCAACGTTCGCTGTTGGCATGTAGATGCCCTCCGCTGCGCCGGCTGAAGTCTGCCGCATGTCATAGTAATTACTATACCTTGCAATGTGCGGGTAGCCGACGACGAGCGTGAGGTTTATTCCGTTCCAGTCCTCGCCCGCGTTGTTCTGCACCTCGGCCCACCCATGCAGCGTGCCGCTGCCGGAGGCTGCCTCGCCCGTGAGGTAAAATTTGTAGTTCGGCGTCCACGAGGCGCCCGAAACGAGGTAGTTCAGCCTGAGCTTGTGCTCGCCCGCGCTTGCATTTGCCTCCCTGACTGCGAGGCCGTATTCCGTCTTCGTTTCGTTCTCCTCCTTCGCCTCGCTGAACTGCGCGACAGGCGAGTCGAGCTTCGTGATTGAGGAGATTGGGTATATGGAGAAGGCGCCTCCTGCGAGCACGCCTATCCTCTCGCCGTCGAACCAGACGAGCTTCGCCTTGTTCGCCGTGGTTCCGACCGTGAAGTTGATGTCGGAGTTCAGGCTCCTGTTCAGGATTTGTGCGAAAGTGAGGAGCTCTGTGGTGTTTTTCGTCTCGTTCCATTCCATCCGGTAGTCATAGAGCTCTGAGATTGCGGCCCCGGAATCGCCTGCCGAAACAGACGACGCGAACGCGCTGGGTGTGAAGTTTATCACGTGAAGCGTGAGGTCGCCGCCCAGAAGCTGCATCGCCCCGAAGCGCGTCATGTAGCTGAAGCCGTTTGAATAGACGACCGCGCTGGTGACTGGCGCGGAAACGGTCTGGTTCGCCGCGAGCGCTAGCGCCGAAAGCAGCGCGAATGCGAGCATGAATGCATATCCGTTCATATGACCACCTGGGGGAATTGGCCCGCGGCTGGTTTTAAAAGTGTGGGTTTTGTTCGGCCTGCGAACCCTAGTTAAATCTTGGCGTGCAAAACCAATTCATGAAGACGAGCGAGTTCTCCGGCTTCTACAAGCTTTCGGTCGAGCAGAGGGCGAGGGAGGTCGCGGAGTTTGCGGGCCTCAGCCCGGAAGAGGAGCGGCTTCTCCGCGCGTTCTCCTCGCTGGACAGCGGGACCGCGGACAGGATGATTGAGAACGTCGTGGGCACGATGCCTATCCCTATGGGGATTGCAGTAAATTTCAAAATCAACGGCAGGGACTATTTGGTGCCGATGGCGATTGAGGAGCCGAGCGTCGTCGCGGCTGCGAGCAATTCCGCGAAGATGGCTAGGGAGAGGGGTGGTTTCACAGCGCGCGCTGCACCGCCACTGATGATTGGGCAGATTCAGGTTGTTGGGATTGCGGACGCGGAAAAGGCGAAGGCGAAAGTTCTTGCCGAGAAAGGGCGGCTAATCACTCTCGCGAATTCGTGCGACCCCGTGCTCGTGAAGTTCGGGGGAGGGGCCAGAGAGCTGGAGGCGCACGTCATCAATACGGACGCAGGGAAAATGCTCATCGTCCACCTCATTGTTGACGTGCGCGACGCGATGGGCGCGAATGCAGTGAACACGATGTGCGAGGCGCTCGCAAAGCCCGTTGAGGAGCTCACTGAAGGAAGAGTTCTTTTGAAAATAATCTCCAACCTTGCGAACAGGAGGACCGTGAAGGCGAGCGCGACGTGGACGAAGGAGGCGCTGGGTGGGGAGGAAGTGGTGGATAGGATAGTGCTTGCCTACCAGTTCGCCGCGAATGACATCTTCCGCGCGACGACGCACAACAAGGGGATAATGAATGGCGTGGACGCGGTTGCGGTTGCGACCGGGAACGACTGGAGGGCGCTGGAGGCTGGCGCACATGCCTTCGCCTCGATAACGGGAAGGTACAAACCGCTCACGACATTCCGGAAGAACGCACATGGCGATCTTGAAGGCGAACTGGAGATGCCGGTGGCAGTCGGCCTTGTGGGCGGCGCGACCAAAACCCATCCGACTGCGCGGGTGGCGGTGAAGATTCTTGGTGTGAAGAGCGCGGGCGAGCTTGCGGAGGTTATCGCTTCCGTCGGGCTTGCGCAAAACCTTGCCGCACTGCGCGCTCTCGCAGCGGAAGGAATCCAGCGCGGGCACATGGGCCTCCACGCAAGGAACATCGCTGTGATGGCTGGCGCAACGGGCGGGATGATTGATAAGGTTGCAGCGAAAATGGTCGAGGAGAGGAAGGTAAGGGTAGACAGGGCGAAGGAAATCCTCGACGAGCTTTCCAGTGGCTGATTACCAGTTGCTCAGGTAGATTACGAGCCTGCAGTTGCTGTTTATGGCCTCGGCACCGGTTACCACTCCGTTGTTGCAATCAGTCGGGGCTGCGCCTCCGCAGTCAGCTGCGAAAGTGCCCTGCCATGTCTGTGAAGTGGCCTGGCCGTTCGCGACAACCACTTTGAGCGCGGGCCCGGACATTGAGCTTGAGCCTCCGGAAGTGCTATAGACCACGTTGTAGGAGGTGCCGTTGAGCGAGGCGGCTGCGGTCACGCTGGTTGGCAGCATCGACTTCATGTAGTGGTACTGGCTTAGCTCAACTGCATTTGGCTGCCTGCCCTTACGCGAGTTGAACATCGACTTGAACTGGTCCTCGGTGCATTGCTGGTTCAGCGTGTAGAGCGATGAGTACCTGCCCATCAGCTGGCCTTCCGTGGTCGCGTTGGCCGCCGCTATCGCCTGCTCCGGAGTGCCGCCAGCGGGCGTTGCCGTTGGCGCGGGTGTGGGCGTCGCAGTATGCTGGGGTGTCGGGGTCGGCGTCGCGCCTGCTGGAGTGGGCGTCACGCTGCCCTGTGGAGTTGGCGTTGCGCCTGCCGGAGTGGGCGTCGGGGTTGCCGCACCTCCACCAGAATATGCGGAGAGTGCTATGAACGCAGTGTCGCCGGTAGTGTTGATAAGCCGGAGAGTGATGTCGGGATGCCCATCTTTGTTGAGGTCCACGTCCTTGCTTTGCCCCTCGGTGAGCGACACGGGGGTGTTGCCCGGGTTTATCACGAAGAGCGCGCTAACCTGCAGCACGTCCTGTGCGTAGAGCGAATATTCGGGCGTAGAGCCGTTTGCGACTATCCTGAAATAGAGTGTTCCGCTCTGCTGCACGGGGAACTGCACGGCCTCGGTTATGAGCGGGGACTCGTGCGGCAACTGAATGCCGCAGCAGCCGAAGAGCAGCAGTGCTGCCGCAAGTGTGAAGAATCCAATCCGGGTCGCCATGGTAGGGAATCTCGCGGAGTCCTATATAAATGTATCACGCAGTGCGGCGCGCGCCTCAGATGCTTACCCGTTCCTTGCCCCAGCGCACGAGCATGCCGAAGCCGACGGCGACGACCGCTACGCTCAGGTAGAGGAACGCCCACTGGAACCATTCGTACCTGAACCAGCCGAACATACCGAGGGCGAAGAAAATGAAGAAGAAGAGCGCAGTCGCCCAGTTGACCAGCACTACTATGGGGATGGTGCGGCGGAAGACCTTCTGCCCCCACAGCTTCATCTCCCGCATCCTCGCGAGTTCCCGCTCGGCCCTGAATGCGGACCACATCTCATTAGACTTGAAGATTTCGGGCAGGCCGATGTAGCCGCATTCGGCGCATGCGATGGTCTTGGAAGTCACGAAGGTCATGAGAGTGCTGCCGCACCTTGGGCAGGCAACTATTTCTTCTGCAGGTGCTTCACGGGCGGGCGCAGGCATCGGGCTTGGCACTGGCTTGGCTGCAGGTGCAGGCTTCAGGCTGGGTGCCGGCTTGGCTGCATGCGCAGGCTTCGGGCTGCGCACAGGCCTAGCTGCGGGTTTTTTTCTCGCCATGGGTTGCTTTTCACCGCCATTATTAAAGTATCTCTATATCGCCGGTCTTCTTCTCCTGCGCCGGTGGCGCCTTTGGAATCTGGGCGTCCTTGTGCTCCTGCGGCATTTCGCCCGCTACGCGTGCGACAGCGGCAATCCTCTCTCCGGGGGCGAGCTTCATCAGCCGCACGCCCTGCGTATTCCTTCCAATCACGGAGATGCCATTCACGTGTATGCGGATGATGACCCCGCTGGAGTTGACTATCATCAGCTCATCGCTGTCCTTCACGGCGCGGATGGCGACGACCTTGCCGTTGCGCTCCGTTGCCTGGATGTTTATCACGCCGTAGCCTCCTCTGGCCTGGTGGCGGTATTCGTCGATGGGCGTGCGCTTCCCATGGCCGTTCTCGCAGATTGTTAGGAGCGTGTCGCCGGGCTCCACGGTGGCCATCCCCACCACCTCGTCGCCCTCGCGCAGCCTTATCCCTATCACACCCATGCCCGTCCGCCCTATTGGGCGCGCGTCGCGCTCGTTGAACCGGATGGCCACTCCTTCGCGCGTCGCGAGTATGACGTCCTGGTTCCCAGCAGTCCTGCGCACATCTATGAGGCCGTCGCCCTCGCGCGTGGTGATTGCGATTATCCCCCCTCTCCTCGGGTTCGCATACTCGGAGAGGGAGCTCCTTTTCACTATCCCGTCCTTCGTTGAGATTATGAGATATTCGCTATCCCCGAATCCGCTGACCGGGATGAACGCGCGCACCTTCTCATCCTTCAGCTCAAGCAGGTTCACTATCGCCCTGCCCGCGGCATATCTTCCCGCTTCCGGGATGCGGTATACCTTGAGCCAGTGGACGCGGCCCTTGTCCGTGAAGAAGAGGAGGTAGTCGTGGGTGTTCGCTATCATCATGTCCGTTGCGAAATCCTGCTCCTTCGCCTCGACGCCTATCACTCCTTTCCCGCCCCTGCGCTGCGTCTCGTATTCGGCAAGCGGCATCCTCTTTATGTAGCCGCTGTTCGTGATTGTGACGACGACCTTCTCGCGCGGAATAAGCTCCTCGACAGTTATCCCGCCAACCTCCTCGGTTATCTGCGTGCGCCGCGCATCGCCGTAGCGCTTCTTCAGCTCGGCGAGCTCGCCTTTTACGAGAGCATGGATGAACTTCACTTCCGAGAGCAGTTTCTTCAGGCGCGCGATGTCCACGAGCAGCTCCCTGTGCTCCTCGTCAATCTTCCCGCGCTCGAGCGCGGTGAGGCGCTGCAGCTTCATGTCCAGTATCGCCTGCGCCTGCTTCTCGCTCAGGCTGAAACCGGCTATGAGCGCGGACTTCGCAGCCTGCGGGCTCTCCGACTTTTTCACGGTCTGCACGATGGCATCTATCTGTGAGAGCGCGATGCGCAGGCCTTCGAGGATGTGCGCCCTCTCCTCGGCCTGCGAGAGCTCGAACTTGCTCCGCTTTATGAGCACGAGCGTCCTGTATTCCACGAAATGCTCGACGAGGTCGCGGAGCGTGAGCACCTTGGGCTGCCCGTCCACGAGCGCCAGGTTTATCACCCCGAAGGTGGTCTGCATTGGCGTGTGCTCATAGAGCTGGTTAAGCACGACGTCAGCGTTCGCGTCCCGCTTGAGCTCTATGACTATGCGCATCCCTTCCCTGTCGGATTCATCGCGCAGGTCGGAGATTCCCTCCACCTTCTTCGCATTCACGAGCTCTGCCATTTGCTCGATGAGCTTTGCCTTGTTCACCATGTAGGGAAGCTCATTCACTATTATCCGCCTGTGCTCCTTCTCCTCCTTAATCTCCGTCTTTGCGCGCACAATGAGACTCCCCTTCCCTGTAGAGTATGCGGCGTATATGCCGCTCCTTCCGCATATCTGCGCGCCCGTTGGGAAGTCCGGCCCTTGCACGAAGCCCATCAGCTCCTGCAGGCTGCAATCGGGGTGGTCTATGTAGTGCGTCAGTGCGTCGCACACCTCGCACAGGTTGTGGGGAGGCATGTTCGTGGCCATGCCGACCGCAATGCCGCTCGAGCCGTTGATGAGGAGGTTCGGCAGCTTTGCCGGAAGGATGGCGGGCTCCTGGAGCGAGCCGTCGAAATTCGGCACGAACTTAACGGTCTGCTTCTCTATGTCGGCGAGCATCTCCTCCGCCGGCTTCGCGAGCCGCACCTCCGTGTACCTCATCGCTGCGGCGGAATCCCCGTCGACGCTACCAAAATTTCCCTGCCCGTCAACCAGCGGGTAGCGCAGCGAGAAATCCTGTGCCATCCGGACGATGGTGTCGTAGACCGCGATGTCGCCGTGGGGGTGGTATTTGCCCAGGCAGTCTCCGACAACGCGCGCGCTCTTCTTGTATGGCTTGTCGCTCGCGTTCCCCAAATCATACATCGTGAAGAGAACCCTGCGGTGGGCGGGCTTGAGCCCGTCCCTCACGTCCGGAAGGGCCCTCCCGGTAATCACGCTCATAGCGTAGTCAAGGTAGGACTCCCGCATCTCGTCGCGGATTTCCCTATCCGCGATGCCCGCGCTGCCTTCTTTTGCGTCTGCCATAGCAACCATCAGATGTCCAGGTTCTTCACGTATTTCGCATTCTGCTCGATGAAGGCGCGCCTTGGCTCCACCTCCTCGCCCATGAGGATTGTGAATACGTGGTCCGCTTCTATCGCATCCTCCATCGTCACGCGGAGCATCTTCCGCCTCGTGGGATCCATCGTCGTCTCCCACAGCTGGTCCGGATTCATTTCACCGAGCCCCTTGTAGCGCTGGATGCCGGACCCATCCTTCCCGAGCTCCGCGAGCACGCGGTTCAGCTCCGCGTCATCGTAGGCGTAGGCCTCGCTCTTCCCTTTCTTCACCTTGTAGAGCGGAGGCTGGGCAATGTAGACGTATCCGGCCTCAATCAGCGGCTTCATCTGCCTGTAGAGGAACGTGAGCAGCAACGTGCGGATGTGCGCGCCGTCAACGTCCGCATCGGTCATTATTACAATCTTGTGGTAGCGCGCCTTGCTGAGCGCGAACTCGTCGCCTATCCCGGTCCCGAAAGCGCATATCAGCGCCTGTATCTCGGCGTTGTCGAGAACCTTGTCGATTGTCGCCTTCTCGACATTCAGAATCTTGCCGCGCAAAGGAAGGATTGCCTGAAATTTGCGGTCGCGGCCCATTTTCGAGGAGCCGCCTGCGCTGTCCCCTTCCACTAGGAATATCTCGCAGAGCGCAGGGTCCCGCTCGGAGCAGTCCGCGAGCTTGCCGGGGAGCGTCGCATATTCCAATGCGGACTTCCTCCTGATGAGGTCCCTTGCCTTCCTCGCGGCTTCCCTTGCATTGAGCGCGAGTATGCACTTCTCGAGGACGCTTTTGGCGTCTGCCGGGTGCTCCTCGAAGTAGGCTGAGAGCTGCGCTCCGAGCATTGACTCCACGATGCCCTTCGCCTCCGCATTCCCCAATTTGGTCTTCGTCTGTCCCTCGAACTGCGGCTGCGGAATCTTGAGGCTCAGCACGGCGACGAGCCCCTCGCGCACGTCCTCTCCTGCCAGGCTGGCACCGTTGCCGTCCTTCACGAGCTTGAGCTTCTTCGCATAGTCATTCGCCACTTTCGTGAGCGCCGCGCGGAAGCCCGCGACGTGCGTCCCACCCTCGATTGTGTTTATGCTGTTCACGAAGGAGTAGACGGTTTCGTTGTAGGAGTCGTTGTACTGCATCGCTATCTCAACGTTAACGTCCCCCACCTGCTTCCCAAGGGAGATTATGGGGCCCAGGGTCTTCTTGTCCATGTTCAGGCTCTGCACGAACTCGGCTATGCCCCCGCTGTATTCGTATGCGTGCTCCAGTGTGGGATGGACGCGCTCGTCCCTGAGCGTTATCTTAACGCCCTTATTCAGGAAGGCGAGCTCGCGGAGCCTGTTCGCAATCACGTCGAAGGAGAAGTCCGTTGTGGTGAATATCTGGGGGTCCGGCTTGAACACGACGGTCGCGCCGCGCCTCTGCGTCGGGCCCATGTCCTTAACCGGCGCCTTGGGCTCCCCGCGCTCATACCTCTGGAACCACTTCCTCCCGCCCCTCTCGCTCGTCACTTCCAGCCATTCGGAGAGCGCGTTCACCACGTGCACGCCCACGCCGTGCAGCCCGCCCGAGACCTTGTAGGCCTTGCTCCCGAACTTCCCACCGGCGTGGAGCTTCGTCATCACTATCTCCAGCGCGCTCTTCTTGTACTGGGGCATTATCTCCGTGGGAATCCCGCGGCCGTCGTCCACCACGGTAACCACGTTGTCCTTTCCTATCGCCACCGTGATGTTCTTGCAATAGCCTGCCAGGGTCTCGTCTATAGCGTTGTCCACGACCTCGGAAATGAGGTGGTGGAGGCCCCGCTCGCTCGTGGAACCTATGTACATAGCCGGCCGCTTCCGCACTGCGGAAAGCCCTTCCATTACCTGTATGGACTCTGCGGTGTACTCTGCATCCTTTCCAATCATCAGAAAGCACTTCCCCTGAGGGCTCTTGCAGTTAAATTCCTCAATTTTGATTTAAAAAGGTATCGAACGCGCGCGCGTGCGCGCGCGTGCGCGCGTAGGGAAAAATCTGTGCTGCGCTAGCGCCCGTTGGTGTGCGTGGGGAAACCAGCTATTCCTCGGGGCCTGGGAGTATCGGTTTTTCGCCCTTCGCCTCAAGGTAGACATCGTAAACCACTACAAAGCCGAGTAGGACGGGCACCAGGAGTGCCAAGAAGAAAAATGGCATGCAGCAGAAGGCGCCGAAACCAAATGTGGCGAGGGTGACGCCGAACATGCCAAAAAGGAGCACCGCAACGAGGATGGCGGTTATGACCCAGTTGAGGATCAGATAGATGAGTCCCTTCTTTATCTTCCCGAGGTAGAAGTAGCCTATCGCGGCTGCGCCTCCGAGCGCGAGCAGCCCTACCACCGCGATAAGCGCGGCAATCCCGGGGTCCTTGTCGCCTGACGCACCCCTGAGCGGGAAGCCGCACTCCGGGCAGATGACCGCTCCCTTGCTCTTCAGCTTCTCCCCGCAGCCGGGACAATAAGCCACGGCAATGCGCGGGTCCGCTCCGCACTTCACGCACATCTTCGCGCTCTTGCTTGCAAGAGGGGCGCCGCATGCGCCGCAGTAGCTAACGTCCATGTCAGTCTCCCGAGAATGGCAATAGCGGCTTGTCACCCTTCGCTTCTAGGTAGACGTCGTAGACTATTACGAGCTCGAAGAGGAGGGGTATCACAAATATGACAAGGCATACGAGTGTCCCTGCCGCCCCTGCAAGTGCGAGCAGCGCTCCCAGCAGCGGGCCGCAGACGGGCAAGATCCCTACGAGCATGCCCGCGAACATCGTGCCTCCGGTGGCGACCACATACAGCACGACTGTCCCTATAAGCACTGCCCAAGACGCAATCAGATAGATGAGCCCCTTCTTGACCTTCCCCAGGTAGAAGTAGCCTGCTGCGGGCGCACCAAGGAAGAGCATGCAGACTACGCTTATGAGCGCCGCGATGCCCGGGTCCTTGTCGCCTGACGCACCCCTGAGCGGGAAGCCGCACTCCGGGCAGATGACCGCTCCCTTGCTCTTCAGCTTCTCCCCGCAGCCGGGACAATAAGCCACGGCAACGCGCGGGTTAGAGCCGCACTTCACGCATATCTTCGCGCTCTTGCTTGCAAGAGGGGCGCCGCATGCGCCGCAGTAGCTTACATCCATGGTTTCACCCGCACCCTTAATTGAGTTTGAAACTGACTTTGCTCAGCAGTATTTAAATATTGGCGGGCAAATCCACGGCAGGAGGGATATTTTATGGCTCAGAACAATATTATGGCAGTTGTCGCATACATCGGGATGATAGTTTCCCTCGGCTGGCTGACCGGCCTGATAGTCTATCTCATCTCGAAGGATGATAGGGTCACGAGGTTCCATGGGATGCAGGCGATACTTTTCAGCATCGTCTACTCCATACTGTTCGCCATCGTCGCAACGGTGGTGATCGGCGGCATGTTCGTCCTGACCATGATAGCCGCAACGCAAGTCGGCGGGTTTGCTACAATCCTTATGCTGCTTGCCGGGGCGCTTGTCGGAATCATTGGCCTGGTCGTATTCGCGCTCTGGGTCTGGGTGATGTGGCAGGCGTTCAACAACAAAATATACAGACTGCCGCTCGTAGGCGGGCTCGCTGAGAACTGGAGCGCATAGGCACGGTTCTTTTCCTTATTTTCATTTTCATGAGCCCCACTCGCAGTCAGAGGCAATCTTCACCACTACTACGTCCCCCTCGTTGAGCTGCTGCGCCAGCCGTATCTGTTGCCACTTCTGCGTCTGCGCGTCCCAGAGGTAGGCACTGCTTGGCGTGCATGTGCCTGAAATCTGCTGCAGTGTGCTGCCGTCCTGGCCGGGCAGGATGGTTATGAAGTTCCAGCCTGCGCCCGCGTGCTCGCGCTGCGGCTCGGAGTCGGTTTCATAGGTCACGCTGCACGCCCTTGTCGTGAATGCCCACATGCCGCCGAAAGCGGCCGAGTCCTTCGGGGAGGCGAGTGTGCCATAGAGCTCCTGGTAATGCAACTCGTCCTGTGCTGAGCGGATGAGCAGCGTTGAGGGGTCGGCGCGCAGGAAGCGCCTTTCTGCCGGAGAATAGACCCATGCCACTTTCATGTAGGGGCAGTTTGCACGCGGCGTGACTCCCGACAGGTAAGGGAGTATGTTCCAGCCGCGCTTCAGCGCCACGTTGATTGTATTAACGGAAGGCGGGAGCGGCGGCGTTTCCGCTGGTGTCGGCGTCGGGTATGGCGTCACTGTTGGCACGGGGGTTTGTGTAGGGTATGGAGTTGGCGTCGATGAGGGGCCTGGAGTCGGCGTAGGTGTTGGGCTTCCGCCAGGCGTTGGGGTCGGAGACGGGGTTGGTGTGGGCGTCGGAGCGGGCGTTGGAGTAGGAGTAGGCGTCCGTGTCGGAGAGGGTGTGGGCGTCACTGTTGGCGTAGGGGTGGGGGTAGGTGTTGGTGAGGGCGCGTTCTCAAGCTCTATAAGGATCCACGCGTCCACCCACGACTGCGAGCCGTGCATGTTCGCAGTGAATGCATGCTGACCGGCAGTAAGTTTCGGGAGCCAATTTACTACTTTGCTCCCATCCCACGTATCTGTATTTGCAACTTGGAGGCTGCCCAAATTCAGTCCGAATATGGCTTGGGTTGCAATAACCTTGCGGTCATGATCAGAGATGCTGTATGAGTTTTCCCCGCGCAACTGCCCGGGGCTTACTGCATAGGCATTCGGGTAAGCGAGGGTGTCCGGCTCGTCTATGGATACCCCTATGCTTGTGGGGCTGTACTGGTACATGCCGGCCGCTTGCCCTGCGAGCGCAAGATAGGCGTTCCTTGCCCTCTTGCCAGTTGGGATGGAAAAGACGACTGAGTAGGAGTGGGAATTAACATCGTCGCCGTTCAATTCTGCGCGTTTGAAGAGATGATAGATGGCAAAATCGCTACCTGAAGACTCGAACACGGGATTTTGTGAAGGTTGGAGCCCTTCTACCACTGAAACGGGAGAGTCGGATATCTCAACTTCTGCGCTCGGCTTCCAGCTCACTGGATCGCCCGTTGGATCGTTTAGTTGCACTACGGTCAGGTACGCGCCCCCGAAATAATCCCAGCCGAATTCGTGCACTACCTTGTCTCCGATGATTCCCGCTACTTCAAGTGTATAGACTACTGTGGAACCGTTCGTTCCTGCTTCTTTGAAGCGCACGAACACATTCGGTCCTTCGGGCGTTGTTTGGAGACTCCCGCCTTGCCCGGACTCGAACACGGAACTATAGGTTTGCTGGGTCCCTTCGCGGTCGCTGTAAATGCGGACCTCGACTGCCCCCGGATCCCCTAGATTTGATGCGTTGTACACTCTTATGCTGAATGTGGAAATGGGCAACTGTATGAGTTCCCCGTCGCTGGCATTCACTTCGGTTAGGGGGTCGACGGAAAGCACGTCCATCCACCTCGCCGGAGCATAGTACCCTGGATTTATCCTCACGAATACCAGGCGCTGTTCGGAGCCACCCATGTTCACAGTGACCGACTGCCCCTCTGTGATGTCATAGTGCGCACTGAGCGCGACCTGCGCGATCACGAGGACCGCAATTGCAACTGTTACGGGCATCATCCTTGCCATGTTCATCCACCTCTTTTTTGGAACATCATTTTCTTGCCTGTTTCTGCGCGCTCATTTCCAGGCAGATTTGCTGCCTGGTCGCGCGCATCCTGGCTATGTTTGCGCCTTAACCTGCTATTATATTTTGAGTGGGAAATTTGGGGGTGAAAACGTTTCAGAATGCCCGTTTCTGGCTGAAATGGCTAAAAATCGTCCCATTTGCCTATTTGGACAAGAACCACTTCTTTAACCTGATTTCGGGGAAGATTTTGCCTTCTTCGCTCTCCACTATATTCTTGCCTTCAAGCGAGGCGATGATGCGGAAGAAGGATGTCTTCGGTATCGCAAGGGCGTGGCGGATTTTTGATGCACGCATCTTCCCGCCGCTCACTAGGAGGAGCTTCACTATGTCGTATTCGCGCGTGGGGAGCGTCTGCATCACATCAAGCTGCCCAGAGGTCGGCTTGAATTCCCCTGGGGCTGCGCGGGTTGGGGCGGCCTGTTGTGGGCGGGGCTCCGGAATTTCCGCGGCCTCCTCGGGTTCTGTGGCCCTCCCGCGCAGCAGAAGGTGGCGCACCACGAACAGCAGGATGACGCCCATCAGGAGGAGCACGATTCCGAGGAAGATTATGCCAGCGACGACTGCCAGAATCATCCAGAGCCCTTCCCCGGATGGCGTGGGGGTTGGTTGCGGCTGGGCCGGAGCGAGGTCTGCTGATGCCACCTGCCCCTGCGAAATGTGCACGCTGCGCGAGGCTGCGGAGAATGAAACGGTGCAATCACCGGCTGGGGCGAATTCGAACTCGAACCTTCCCGATGCGTCCGTTGAGGTGGTGCGTGAAAATCCGGTGCAGGAAAGGGAGACCGCCTCGTTTGGAAGCGGGGCGCCCGATGAATCCTGGATGCTGCCTGAGACGCTTCCTGCCGGAGCAAAATTGATGCGTTCGTTAGGCGTGCCTGGGACGCGCACACTCGTGATGATATAATCATAGCCCGGAGTCGAGTCCAGGTCCGCACCGATATCGACACTCGAAGTTCCCTGCGGGAGCATAAGCGAAAAGTCGCCGTCGGCATCCGTCACGGAATATGTGCTGCCCGACTGGAACGTTACCAGGAGCGTGGCGTCCGGGATGGGGGCCCCGTGCGCGGCGTCGTATGCAATCATCTCCGCCTGCACCGTCTCGTCGGGCGAGCCCGGTGGAAGGACGTCCGCAAACGCTGCGCATGCGAGGAACAGGAGCACGGTGACTGGGACAAGCCTCATTTTTTCACCGCTAGCAGCGCGAGCAGGAAAACGAGGCCCACACTGGAGGGGCAAACGCCTGGGGTCGCTTCAACGGGAGTGCATACGCCGTTCACGCACGTATCGCGTGGAGGGCAGTCCGAATCGTGCGAGCATAGCGGCGACTGGCTTGTGGGCGAGGGAGTCGGCGCAATTGTTGGCGAAGTGGTTGGCGTTGCTGTGGGCTGAGGCGTTGGTGAAGGAGTTGAGGTGGGCGTAAGCACAGGCGTCGGGACGGGTGTTGAAGTGGGGGTAGGTGTTGGCGTAGAAACCGGCGCGCAGTCGCTGTGGTTGGACAGGCATTGCCCGGAAGGGCATTGCCTCGACTCATCCGTGCATGATTGCATCGACTCAATGTACCTCCCGTTGTAATGGAGGATGCCCTCGTAGCATTGCTGGGGGCAGCGCGGGTCCGTGGTGTTCGTGCTCGGGGCGCACGCTGTCCCATTGAGGTTGCAACCATTGGGGCAGCCGTAGCTGGTTGGGCAGTTGCAGAATCCATGCTGTGCGTCCCAATAGCAGCCGGAATAGTAATTGACTCCCTCGCAATAGGACGGCGGGCAGTCCTGGCCCGGGCTTGTGGCGCACGCGGTGGCATCCTGGTTGCACCCATACTCGCAAGGCTGCTGGTTGCTGCATTCGCAGCCCATCGCTATGGAGTAGTAGCAGTCGGAGTAGTAGACCCCCTCGTGGCAGTAAGAGGTCTCACAGGTCTGCGCTGCGGAGATGATAGGCAGGAGCACGAGCAGCAAGGTGATGGTGAAGGGTCTCATGCAGGGATTTAAACTTCTGCTAGTATTAAAACTGCCGGGTGATTGGATGGCGAGGAGAAAGCTCATTATAATCGGCGCCGCAGGAAGGGACTTCCACAACTTCAACGTGCTTTACCGCGAAGATGGCGAATACGAGGTTGCCGCATTCACCGCTGCGCAGATTCCTGGGATTGCGGGCAGGAAATACCCGAAGGAGCTCGCGGGTAAGCTGTATCCTGAGGGGATTCCAATCTACGAAGAGGCCGAGCTGCCGGCTCTCATCAGGAAGCTGGGGGCCGATGCGTGCGTCATGGCCTATTCCGACCTTGCATACGCAGAGGTGATGCACAAGGCAAGTATTTGCAACGCCGCTGGCGCGGACTTCTGGCTCATTGGCGCGGATAGGACCATGATTAGGTCGAAGAAGCCCGTTGTCTCCATCTGCGCAGTGAGGACAGGCAGCGGCAAGAGCCAGACCACGCGGAAGGTGGTCGAGATTTTGAAGAAGAAGGGGCGGAAGCCCGTTGTCATCAGGCACCCTATGCCCTATGGCGACTTGCGGGAGCAGGCCGTGGAGCGGTTCGCAACCATGAAGGACATGGAGAAATACAAGTGCACGATTGAGGAGCGGGAAGAATACGAGCTCCACATCGCTGCGGGGACGGTCCTTTATGCGGGGGTGGATTACGGCGCAATCCTCAGGGAGGCGGAGAAGGAAGCCGATGTGATAGTGTGGGATGGCGGGAACAACGACACTTCCTTCTACAAGCCAGACCTCCAGATTGTCGTCGCTGACCCGCACAGGCCGGGGGACGAGCTGGGTTATTACCCGGGGGAGACGAACCTGCGGATGGCAGACGCAGTGGTGATAAACAAAGTGGATTCCGCGGAGCCGAAGAACGTCGAGATAGTCAGGCGGAACACCGCAATGGTGAACCCTAGGGCGAAGATAATTCTTGCCGACTCGGTGATAAGCGCGGACAACCCGAATCTCATAAAGGGGAAGAGGGTGTTGGTAGTGGAGGACGGGCCGACGCTCACGCACGGCGGGATGAGATATGGCGCGGGAAGCGTGGCCGCGCAGAGGTTTGGGGCCGCGGAGATTGTGGATGCAAAAAAATGGGCCGTAGGCTCCATCAAGGAGACGTACGCGAAATACCCGCACCTTGAGCGGATTCTGCCTGCCATGGGATACAGCGCGAAGCAGATGAGGGAGCTTGAGGCCACGATAAATGCCGCTGATTGCGACTCGGTGGTCATTGGGACGCCGATAAACCTGGGGAGGCTGCTCAGGATAGACAAACCCGCGGTGCGCATAAGCTACGAACTGAAGGAGAAGGGTGCTGGGATAGAAGAGCTGCTCAGGAAGTTCTAGCCCAGATGGCAGGGCGTGCCGCTCCGCACGGCTATTACGCTTCCAACCATCTCAGGAGTTATCGCTCCGTTGAACTCTACCCATTTCTGGCCTGAGGCATCCCACACAGAAACGCGCTTTGGCTCGCACGTCCCCAGGACGTTTGGTATTGTGTTCTCCGACATCCAAGGAAGAACTGTGAGCATCGCACCGCCAGCGGGAACATCGAGCCCGGCCTCGCTGCTGCGCAGGGGGAGGGGCGTGGAGGCAAGTGCATAGGTTATGGTGCATCCGCTGTCCGCGTAATACCACGCGCCCCCGAATGCCAGCGCCGTGCGCGGCGATGCCGCTGTGCCGTGGGCAATCGTGAAGTCCGACGCCTCGGTCTCGGAAACGAAGTGGAGCATCTGGGGGTCGAGCTGCGCATAGTCGCCTTCGCCAAGGCGGAGCAGCGCCTCGCCCGAGCAGTCCGTCGAAATGGGGACGCCATATAGGAAAGGCACGGCATTCCAGCCCGGCGCAAGGCTCACTGAGAGCGACTCGGAGGGCTGCGCTGAAACGGTGACGCCCGTGACGGCGAATGCGTTGTTCGACTCATTCGACTCATTTATGTCGTTGGAGGAATCCGCGGTGAAAACCAGTTCGTAGGCCCCGAGTGCCTGCGGCGTGAATACGAATTCCACTGCAAGGTCCTGCCCGGAGGCATGGGAATACGTGGTGACGATGTCGAGCGGTGTTATTGAGCCGTCACTTCCCCGCATGCTGAGCGTGGACTGGTACTGTGAGTATATGCTCGGCCCGGCATTCCTCACCACCAGGGTTGCGAGTGCCGGCTCACCCTGCCTCAGTTCCGCTGGGAAGCGGACTCCTGCAATCAGCAGGTCCGGCTGCTGCGCCTCTTGGGGCTGCGAAGGCGAAAAGAGCAGCGAGGTGGCGCGCAGCATGCACCCGCTCCTCACCCTCACGAAGCGGTAGGCAGGGATTTGGGACGAAAGGGTGAAGCTGCCAGAGGCTTCGGGCTGCGCCTGCGCGAGCGGGGTGAATGAAACGGAGTCGTTGCTCCCTTCCAGCTGCACTGGCTGCGTACATGATGGGAGCGCGCTTTCGCCCGCAACGTAGAGCGTCCCAGCGACCGGTGTGCCGAGGTTATATGTCTGGTTCTCGTTCCAGTTCCAGCACGGGTCGTCCGATGCCGCGAGGTTCGACTGCGACTCTAGTGCGCCTCCGGAGAGGCATGAGAGCGGAAGAGCTGCGCCTTCCGCAAGCCCCGCGGAAACGAAAATCCGCTTGGCGAACTCCGGTGCATCCGCGAGCGCTGCGGTCATGGGTATCATCCGGACGCCTGGCTGCGCATTCTCCGGGATGGAAATCGTGAGCGCGGTGCTCCTTGAGCCTCCGCACGGGACGGAGAGGGAATCTTTCTCGAAGCTTGCGTTCCAGCCGGCTGGGGGCTCGGCGGAGAGACTGATGGTTTGCGTGCCGTTGCACTCGCTGTTGCCCCTTACTTCAACCAGATAGGATGTCGCGTGGCCAGCGGATGCAAGCTGCGCTGCGGGCGCGGCAGAAACGGATGGAATCCGGTATTGTCCCTGCGGCGCTGCTATTGTGAGGTTACCGGCGAAGGCGAGCGGCTTGTATCCCTCGGCCTCGCAGGTTATGAGGTAGGGGTAGAGCCCGGGCTGCTTCTCGGAGATGTCGGCCATGAGTGTGGATGTGCCGTTCTCTTGCCTCATTTCGACGCCCAGCGAGCCCATGAGCTCCGAGCTGATGCGGCACGTGCCTATCGTGCTGTTGTGAAGGTCATAATACCTTGCGAAGAAGCTTGCGGAGGCTCCTGGCAGCGCAGCGAGCGTGCCATTGCCTTCCACACCCGCGCTCAGCCCCGCGAAAAGCTTGGGGGACGAAACTGTGTAGTAGGCCTCTGCGAAGGAAGTGAGATCAGCCTCGTGGTCCTCGGCGTTCATCGGAGTCGCGTTGAACCTGAACCGGTATCTGCCCGGCTGCTCCCCGAACGGAGGGGTGACTGAGAGGAACGTCAGGTTGGAATGGCCGGGCATTGCCGGGACGCGGGTCGAGGATAGGCCATACACCCACCCTTCATACCCTTCGCGCTGGACTAGCTCGAACGTGGTCGGGTCGCACTCTGGGCCGTCCCTGTTCGTCACGGTTATTTCGTAGTAGAGGGGCGTGCCGACCTCTCCAGTCTGCTCACTTGGGGATATCTGCAGTCCTGGGCTCCGGCGCGTGCAAAGCGCCTGGACTGGGATGAGCGTGACGTAGAGCGGCGTGCTGCTCGCCGCGGTCCAGTTGAGCATGAGGGTTGGGGTGATGATGATGCTCAGGGTGTCGCTCGTTATGCTGTCCTTCCCGAAAGTCCATTCCGCGTAGGAGGTGCCTGCCTCGAGCCAGGTGTAGCCGTCGTGTGCGCGCCCGTCGCTCGCGAAGCTGTCCGCGGTAAAGCCGTTTACCTTGAGCGTGCCCAGCTTCACTCCGACGCTTTCCGGTCCACCCCTCTCCACGCGCACCTTGAGGCGCTGCACAACTCCGAGGGATGCACGCTTGATTGCAAACTCACCCCTTGGGCTGCCTTCTATTGAGAACACCTGCAGGACCTGGCCCCCTGGGGAACTCATTGGGAGCGGGTATGACAGAAGCAGCGGGGCGTAGCCTGGCTTTGAGCAGCTTGCGGTGAATTCGTAGACCCCGACCCCGAGGCTGGAGGAGTCCAGCGTGAGCGTGTATGCCGTGTCGTTCTGCACCATCTGCACCGGCTCCGCAATGGCGCCCTGTGCGGAGATGGTGCAGTTCGCGCCAAGCACGGGCTGCTGTGTGAGGACGTCCATGTAGGCTGCGCGCAGCAGGAGCGTGGGGGTTGCACCGAGCACAGCACTGGCGGGGCTTGAGGAAAGGGAGCCGGTGGTTGCGCGCTGCTCTGTGGGCGCGGGCCCTATGTAGAGCCCGGTTGAGATCAGGTTGTTCGATGCGTTCGCATCTGCCTCCGGGGGCGAAACGCTCACGTTGGCATACACTGTGTGCATGCCCACGGACGGAGGTGCCCATATTACTTCTGCATCCGTGCTTCCGTTCTCGGCCCACGCTGGGGAATCTGGCCCAAGCCGCACCTCGCCGAGCTTGTGTGCGTCGTCGAACGCGTCCGCATAGAATGAAACGATTACTGCACGCGTGGTATTCGGGTCGAGGGCGCCCCCGTGGTTTGAGATTTCCGCAACGATTCGCGCTGGAATGCCGTTCTCCGGGGCTGCCGCGCCGTCCGTTGAGTAAATGTGGATGACGGTGGGCACCAGGTCTGCCTCCTCGCGCAGGACCAGCGTGCTCGACTTCAGCCAGCACTCCCCATTTCTTAGCCTGTAATACCGGTGGCTTCCAAGCGAGGAAAGCTGCATCGTGAAAGGCTGTGGGGATACGGTCGTGGCCGAACCGATGGAGGCGAAGTTCGCGCCGTCGTCGCTCAGCTCCACTATCGTCCTGCCGCTGCATCCGTCTATCGAGTCGGTGACCAAGGTTATGGTCGCGTGCTCCAGTGTCGGGACGTGACCGAGCAGGAGCTGGAGGTCATACGTGTGTGTTATCCCAGTAGTGTTCATCGAGAGCGTTGCGGCGCCCGGAAGCAGCGGAAGCAGCATGAGGGAAAGGAGGACCAGCGCGGGCTTCTTCCCACCGCGCCCTTTTTTCATGATATAATAGTATGCGAGGAATGCGACTACTGCGGCAACGGCCACTATGCCCATGAAGAGGATGAACACCTTGTTAGGGGAAGCGGACAGCTCCTCGAGAAGCGGTGGTTTGCGCACGAGCGAAATCGTCGTGTTGGCGGTCTTGCCCTTCTCCACGGAGAACTCCGCGCTTCCGTCCTCGTGCTCTATCGAAACGGAGGCACTGCACCTGCCAGCGGGAAGGATTGCACCGAATTCTCCGTTCGCGCTGGAATTCGCCTGGCCGGCAGGCAGGGCGCTGTTTTCACAGGAGAAAATCACGGACGCAGGGACGCCGCTGCCGTTGCTTGCGAGCACGCTGCCTGAAACAAGCCCGACTGGGACCATCTGGATGGATTGGGGTGATTGGGACGGGTTTGAGAGTGTTGCCCGAGTTGAAAGGTATGCCGGGGTGCCGTCCGGCTCCAGCACTTCAGCGGTTGCAGTCACGGACTGCGTGCCTGGCGGAAGCATGAGATAAAGCAGTGCGCTCCCGTTCGCATCCGTGCGCAGGATTGTCTGCAGCGAAGCGTTGCCATACTCCACCGACATCTCCACGCGCGCGTTCGAAATCGGGAAGCCGGTCTGCACTTCGCTGAATGAAACTGCCATTTGGGAGCTCTCCCACGGGAACGCCGGGGGAAGCGCCGCAAGCGCAGCAGCTGGCAGGATGGATAACGCTAGCAGCAAAAGGCTTGCCTTCAATCCGACCACGGGGAAAATTCTGGGTTTGCGGTATATAAAAGAATCGCCGCAGCGCTCACATCTCGCGGTATATGAAGAAGTCGGCGAGCTGGAGCAGCCGCCTGCTTGCGGCGTTGTTCGGGAGGACCATCAGTCCCTTCTTCGCGTCATCGACCATCTTCTTCGCCCTCTCCGCAGCGTAGTCGATGGAGCCAGCATTCTGGCAGATGCTTATCGCCTCGCTCACCTGCTTCGTGTCCTTTGTGCGCGCCGAAAGAATCTCCGCGAGGCGCTTCCTTTCCTTCGGGGGGGCGTGAGTGAGCGCGTGGATGGTTATTAGCGACCTCTTCCCCTCGCTTATGTCCCCGCCTATCTCCTTCCCGTACTTCTCCTCCTTGCCCGCCAGGTTGAGGACGTCGTCCTGTATCTGGAATGCGATTCCGACCGCCATGCCAAATTCCTTCAGCGCCTTCAGTTGCTCCGCGGTAGCGCCGCCCATCAGCGCTCCGACCTCGCAGGATGCGGAGATGAGTGCGCCCGTCTTCCCCTCAACCATCCTGAAATAGTTCTCCTCGCTTATGTCGAACCGTTTCTCCCTGTACCAGTTCAGCTCAACGGCCTGCCCTTCGAGCACGCGCCTGAATGCGGTGGAGAGAACGCGCTGCGCCGCGAGGAGCTTTTCCGGAGGGAGTCTCGACTTCAGCAGCGCCTCCCATACCATCATGAAGAGGCCGTCCCCTGCATTGATTGCGAGCGGGGTCCCGTATGCCCTGTGAAGGGTCGGCTTGCCCCTCCGCATGTCCGAGTCGTCCTCGATGTCGTCGTGGATGAGCGTGAAGTTGTGGAACATCTCTATGGCCGCGCCGATTGGGACGACGAGCGCCGCTTCCTCCGCCTCCTTCCCGCCGACTGCCTCGTATGAGAGCTTGGCCATCGCGGGCCTGAACCTCTTCCCTCCCCTGTCCAGGAAGTCCCACAGCACGCCATATACCTCGAAGGGCTCGCGGTTGCGCGGAACCACCTTCTCTATCTCCCTGTCGAAGACCTGCGCCTGCGAGGCGAGGTATTCCATTATGTCGTTGTGCGGCATTCAGCTCACCATCAAACTTGCGCCTGCGAGGCAATGCACTCCATTCTGTCGTTGCAGCATCAGCTCACCATTTCCAGCAGCGTATCCTTAACTGTTTCTATTCCCGTCGCTTCAACGAGCTTTCCCATCTTCGGGCCCCTGTCCTTGCTGATGAGTGCGTTGTAGAGCGCCTTGAACAGTGAACCGGGCGGCACTCCCTCCTGCTTCGCGATATCGAAGACGAGGTTGTGCACATCCACCGCGCTCATTCCCGTTTTCAGGCCGTTCGCGAAGGCAGCCACTGCCTTCCTGTTCTCGGAAATCTTCTGCGGCTTGAAGGAGAACATGTATTCGTCGGGCGCGAACTCCTTCGCCACCCATTTCGTGATGTACGGCTTGAGGTAAGCGACGCCTTCGGGGTCCTTCACGGCCTTCCCAACCTTATCCCAGTCCTTGTAAAGCTGGTGGCAGAGGAGGATGTCGCCAAAGTTCGCCTTCCATTTTCTGGCTCCGCCGCTCGCGAGCTCCCAGGCAATCGCCTTCTTCCTGTCCGCGCGCGAGACTTCGGGGTCATCCTTCCTGAGCTCCGACGCGCTGCTGAAGTCCTCGTAGAGCTGCATCAGCTTCACTCCGGTCGGGTCTATGTCCTTGTTCTCCTGCAGGTCGGGCCTGAGGAGCGCGTACTTCATCAGCTCAGGCGGCATCAGCTCAAGAAGGTCCGCGACGCCCATCCCGATTCCTTTTGACTTTGAGTATTTCTTTCCCTGGAGAAGGACGAAGCCGTATTTGTATCCGATGGGTGGCTCTTTTTTGAAGAATTCGGCGAAGGTCTTCAGAAGCGTGTCCCAGCTTCCGCCCCGCGTGTGGTGGTCCATGCCAGCCCCTTCCGCGCTGGTTTTCAGGTAGTCCATCCACGTCGGCCAGTGAAGCCGCCACGTAATCTTGTACTTGTGGTCCGAAATCTTGTTCTTCCCCTTGAACCCGCAGCCTTTCGTGTATTTCACGTCGCGGTCGCATGAATATTCATACCAGTCCCTTCCATGCGCTGTGACGCGCGTTGTCGCTATCTTCCCACATTTCGCGCAGATAGGCATTATCGGCGACCAGTCACCCATCTCCTCGATTTTCTTAAAGGAGGACTCCGCGACAATCTGCTTTGCCTCATCCGCGCGCTCAAGGAACTCCATTGCATAATTGTCCCATTTCCCGTCCCTGTAGACTTCGTTCATGCGGACGATTTTTGAATGGACACCGAATTTTTCCATTACCGCTGCTGTCTCAGCAAGGAAATGCTCCCCAAAAGAGGAATGGCAGCCCGCGGGGTCTGGGACGTCCGTGAGCGGCTTCCCGAGATGCGGCGCCAGTTGCTTCTCGTACTTCGCCATCGCCAGCGGGACTGAATCAAATGCGTCGAAAATGTCGGCGACGAAATAGAATTCGGCAGCGTGGCCCTTTTCCTTCAGCTCCCCAACTATCGCACTTGGAAAAAGGAACTCGCACAGCGTCCCGAGGTGCGTTGGCCCGCTCGTCGTGATTCCGCTAGAAATTACGAAAGGGGGCTTCTTCTCGGCAACTACCCGCTCCGCAAGCAGCTCGCTCCAGTGCTTGCCCTTCAGCTCCTCCGCCTCGTCTGCCATCGGGGAGTTTTTGCCCGGCAATCCTCTTTAAACCCTGCGCCCCAAATTATATTGGGTATCAGATGAATAGTACAGTTGTGAACGCGGGCGCGCTCGTGACTGGCGTCGGCGCCATCGGCACAATCGTAACCGCGGGAGCAGCCCTCCCCGGCACGAAAGTGCGCTAGCCCGCTTGGGCCTTTTGAGGTGCGAACATGGAGAAGGTTGAGAAGTACAAGACTAAGACTGGAGTAGAGCAGGAGGTAATCCGGCTGCGCGCGCCCCGCGGCGCGTGGATGAAGGATTACGACAAGACGTATGGGGCGTTCAACTGGGAGGACGTGAAAAAGGAGTTCTCCTGGCACAAGACGAAGAAAGTGAACATGGCCTATGAGTGCATAGACAGGCACTGCGAAACCGGGAAAAAGAACAAGGTCGCGCTCTTTTATGCAGACGACGTGGGCACTCAGAAGCTCACGTTCAACGAGATAAAATATCTCTCCAACAAGTTCGCCAACGTGCTGAAGAAATATGAGGTCAAGAAGGGCGACCGCGTCTTCGTCTTCCTTCCGCGCTGCCCCGAGCTTTACGTGGCTTTCATGGGGATTGCGAAGGCTGGCGCAATCGTCGGCCCGCTCTTTGAGGCATTCATGCGGGAAGCCGTGCGGGACAGGATGCAGGACAGCGGGGCAACGGTGCTAATCACGACTCCTGAGCTGAAGAAGCGCGTGGACAGGAGCGAGCTCCCCGCGCTGAGGCATGTGATTATCGTGGGGCACAAGGAAGGCGACATGCTTGCGCCGCACGAGCACTCCTGGAGTGTGGAGATGGCCGAGGCGCCAGACAAGTTCGACATCGAGTGGATGGACCTCGAGGACCCGCTCATCCTGCATTACACGAGCGGCTCGACCGGCAAGCCCAAGGGCGCGCTGCACGTGCATGGCGCGATGATAGGCCATTTGGCGACCGCGCGCTATTCGATGGACCTCCGCGACGAGGATATTTACTGGTGCACCGCGGACCCTGGCTGGGTTACGGGGACGAGCTATGGAATTTACGCGCCCTGGCTGGACGGCATCACCTCGCTTATTAGAGGAGGGAGATACGATGCTGACAAGTGGTACAAGACGATACAGGACCACAAGGTGACCGTCTGGTACAGCGCGCCGACCGCGTTTCGGCTGCTCATGGCCGCAGGCGACGACAAGGTGAAGCAGTATGACCTTTCTTCCCTCAGGCACGTCTATTCCGTGGGCGAGCCGCTGAACCCCGAAGTGGTGAAATGGGGGCTGAAGGTCTTCCGCAAGACGATAATGGAGAACTGGTGGATGACGGAGTGCGGGATGCAGCTCGTTTGCAACTTCCCGTGCCTTGCGCTCAAGCTCGGGTCGATGGGCAAGGCCTTCCCCGGAACGGAGGCGGCAATCGTGAATGACAGGGGTGAGCGGCTTCCAGCGTATGAGATTGGCAACCTCGCAATCAAGAGGGGCTGGCCATCCATGATGAGGCAGATATGGGGCAACGAGGCGAAATACCTGTCCTATTTCATAGGGAAGGACGGTGAGTGGTACGTTTCCGGCGACTCCGCCTACATGGATGACGAGGGCTACGTCTTCTTCCAGGGGAGGATAGACGACGTGATAAAGACGAGCGGAGAGCGCGTCGGCCCATTCGAAGTGGAGAGCGCGCTCGTGGAGCATCCTGCTGTCGCAGAGGCGGGTGTGATTGGAAAGCCGGATGCGATACGGGGGAACATCATTAAGGCGTTCGTGACGCTCAGGCCGGGCCACACGCCCACGGAGCCACTGAAGAAGGAGATAATGGACTTTGTGGGGGCGAGGCTCGCGGCGCACGCAAAGCCTAGGGAGATTGAGTTCATGGAGAAGCTCCCGAAGACGCGCAGCGGGAAGATTATGAGGCGCGTGCTGAAGGCGAAGGAGCTCGGCCTGCCGATTGGCGACACTTCGACGATGGAAGACTAAGTTCTGCGGAAAGCATATAAGTGGGGAGAAAGCAAGCTCTAGTAGTGAGACTTGTGGGCGGCACCCGTGCGCAATCCGCGATGCAAGTTGCCTGCGGGCAACAGCCTCGCGCCTGCCGTGGGCAGAGCGCGATGGAATTCCTCATGACCTACGGCTGGGCGCTTCTCGTCCTCCTAGTCGTGGTGGCAGTCCTATTCTATATTGGTGTCATAAACCCAAAGAACGCACAGACTAACACCCTTTTCTTCACCCCTGGCTTCAGCGCCTACTCCTTCAGGGTAGGCAATGGCACCGGCTCCCTGGAGCTTGACTTCGGCCAGGCAATAGGCCAGTCAGTCATTGTGACTGCAATCTCATGCTCACAGAATTCAACTGTGGTGATGGACGACCTGAGCAGCCAGCCCCTGAGCAGCCAGATTACCATCCCCTCCGGTGAGCACAGATGGGTTACAGGCGGCAACTCCAACAACGGCGCCTTCTGCACAGGGGAGGACGGCGGGCAGCTCTCCTTAGAGAGTGCACAGTTGGGTGAAAGATACAAGGGAGTGGTGTGCGTCAGGTATATTGAGGCGGACACCTACGTTAACAGGACCGTGTGCGGGGATATTAACGCACAGTTCGAGTTTGCGTCTGTGCCAAGGCCCACTGCGACCCCTGGAGGGAGCCTGACTCCGACGCCTACCCCTACTCCGACGCCAGAGGCAAGTCCGACGCCTACGCCCACTCCAGGCTGCTCCGGCAGTTGCCAGGACGGAGTGTGCAACGGCTGCAATGTGTATCTCTCCAGCGGGAGCTGGGTGCTCGAAGGCGACATAATATGCGAAAGCTGGTGCAATGGCATAACAATACAGGGAAGCGGTGCAACCATTGACTGCCAGGACCACTCGGTAACCGGCGCAGGCCCGGGCAGCAGCGTCGGCATCCATGTGGATGGCGCAGATGGAGCTACGGTGAAAAACTGCGTGGTGAGCAATTTCAACCAGGGCATTTACGTCTACGACTCCAACAACTGCCAGCTTTTGGACAACACTGCAAATTTGAACGGCTTCACTGGAATTAACATGTATTCTTCCAGCAACAACAATCTCACAGGCAACACCGCGGATTCGAACAGCGAGGGCATTTACCTGCAGTCAAACGGCATCATTGGCTCGAGCAACAACAGGCTCACGGAAAACACCGCCACCAATAACAGCGAGACGGGCATCTATGCTGACTTTCTCTGCACCGACAATGTTTTCTCCAGCAACACCGCCTGCTCGAACACGAACGACGACATCGCCTGCGGAGTAGCCCAGATTGACGGCAGCGGCAACAAGTGCGTGCCACTCGGGCCAGACACCTCATGCTACAGCAGTATCTCCTGCAACTCTGGTTGCCCCACAGGCCCGCCTGCCTGCGCCCCCGGCTGGGTGGTAGGCTCCTGCCCGTGCGCACTCATCACGCCCGGTGATTACAGGCTTGAAAGCAACCTCAGCACAAATGGCGCACCAGAGACGTGCATAACCATCCCGATGAAAGGCAGCGGCGCCACGCTCGACTGCCAGGGGCATAGCATCGTCGGAGGAGGAAATGCGGACGGCATATATTTGTACGAAGCCAGTGGGGTAACTGTGAGGAATTGCGATGTGACCGACTTCGGAGACGGCATACGCCTGGAATATGCAAGCAACAGCAGCATAACTGGCAATACTGTGGATTCAAACGATGACACGGGTATCAGCTTGAGCAGCGCAGCGAACAACAGCGTAACTAACAACAACGCCGCCTTAAATCGCGACTACGGCATCCATATTGATGGTGATGGCAACAACCTCACGGACAACAACGCCAGCCTGAACGGCCAGGGCATCTTAGTGTACGGCAGCAACAACCGCCTCACCGACAACACCATCTGCTCGAACACAAACAATGACCTTTACTGCGGCGCGCACCAGGTCGATGGCGACGGCAACGAATGCACTCCACTTGGAACAAACGCCGGGTGCAACATCGCCTGCAATGCGGGCTGCCCGCCCCCGGAGCCTCCGGCGTGCGCTGAGGGCTGGGTGGTGAGCGAATGCCCGTGCACGCTCAACGCGCCAGGCGATTACAGGCTCGAAAGCGACATCAATGCCACGGGCTATGCGGACTGCATCAAAATCCCGGCAAAAGGCAGCGGCTCCACACTTGACTGCAACGGTCATAACGTTTCAACTAACAGCCCTGGGGGCGGCACGGGCATCACCTTAGATCGCGTGAGCGGGGTGCGTGTGGAGAACTGCAATGTGAGCAACTTCTGGGCTGGCATATACCTGAACGGCGCTACCGGTAGCGCAGTCATAAATAGCAACTTAACTTCGAACTCCCTCGGCGTCTATGTGTCGGACTCAAACGGCAACAACATCACGGGCAACTACGCAAGCCTGAGCGGCCAGCGCGGCCTGTTCCTAGGTTCATCCAGCAACAACAATATCACAGGCAACGTCCTCATCTCAAACAGTGACGGCGTTGGCCTCTCCAGCGCGAGCGACAACAACTTCACCACGAACGTGGCAACGGGCAATACAAATGACTTCCGCTGCTTCAGCGGAGACTGGAACTACGACGGAGGCAACACCTGCGGCACTAACTCAGGCTGTGGTGGTTGGCTCGCCTGCCTCACGCCGACACCAGCACCCTAGCAAACCAGCCTTAAAAAAGAGACGGGCCCGAGGGGAAATTCGGCAAGCCGAATGCGCTGTTCGCGCAAGCGAACTTGCGTTCGGACCCCTGACATACTGGTTTCTTCACCCTTCTTTTCCGTTAACGCTTTTCTTCGGGAAGAAAAGGGTTAAGAGCCAGTCGCTCTACCAAGCTGAGCTACGGGCCCATTCTCCGAAGTGCCCAGCGGGGCTATATTATTGTAGATTACTATTATAAGCGTGAGGGGAATGGCGAACGTCGTTGTACTGAGATTGGGGCACCGGAAGACCAGGGACAAGAGGGTGAGCACGCACGTTTTCCTCGCGGCGAGGGCGCTAGGCGCAAACGGCGGGGTGCTGTGCGGCGAGGAGGACGAAACCATCCTGGGAAGCGTCCGGAAGGTTTCCGAGAAGTGGGGAGGAAAATTCCCCATCTCGTTTGCACGGAATTGGAAGAAGGAGCTCCTCAGGAAGCGGCGGCAGGGCTTCACCGTCGTTCATCTCACAATGTATGGCGAGAAGCTGATGGACAGGATAGGCGCCATCAGGCGGAAGAAAAGGTTGTTGGTGGTCGTCGGCGCGCAGAAGGTCCCCCCTGAAGCTTACTCGCTTGCTGACTACAACATTTCGGTGACAGGGCAGCCGCACAGCGAGGTTGCCGCGCTTGCCGTATTTTTGCATGAGCTTTCCAACGGGAAGGAGCTGGACGCGCGCTTCCCGGGTGCTAGGATACGGATAGCGCCTTCGGCAAGGGGAAAGCGGGTTATGAAGGGCGCGAAGCGGGCATACAAAACACATTTATATAAGTGAAGTGAGAAATTTGACCATGGCGACAAGGAGGAAGAAGGTTTCCAAGCCAAAACTGAAGAAGGCGGCGAGGAAGGTGGCACGCAAGGCTTCGCGGAAGATTGTGAAGCGTGTTGCTAAGCGCGTTGCAAAGGTTAGGCTGAAGGCTGCCCGCAGGATTGTGAAGAAGGCAGCCAAGCGGATGGTTTTGAAGACAGCGATGACGGCTGGGCCGAAAGTTAGGCGGAGGGCGGCACCCAAGGTTCTTGAGAATATGCATGTCAGGAACCTGCTCGTGGAGCTCGCTGGGGAGAAGGCGCTCAAGGTCGCAGGGGAGATGGTGGAGCCGCTGAGCGATGAGGACATCGCAAGGCGCGCTGGCATCAAGATATCCGACATACGCGCGGTGCTGAACAAGCTGCACGCCGCGGGGATTGCTGCTTACGACAGGACGCGGAACGACGAGGGCTGGTACACCTACACGTGGCGCATGTCCGTGGATGGCGCGATGAAGGTTTTGGAAACGCGGAAGGCGCAGGAGAAGCAGAACGCGCAGGAGAAACTCTGCCTCGAGAGCGCCGTGGACTTCTACAAATGCCCAAACTGCTACGCGAGGGTTGGGACCAAGCTGAGCTTCGAGCAGGCTGTTGAGGCTGGGTTCAGATGCCCGGACTGCTCGGAGATGCTCCGCTATGTGGAGAAGAAGGGCTGACGCCCTCCTGCTTCTTAAAAAGTTTGGGGTTGAGCGGAGCATAGTTTCGCATTCAGAGACGGTGGAGGCTATCGCTTTAGCGGTGGCGAGAAGGGCGGTTGCGCATGGGAGGAAAATTGACCTCGGGCTCGTTAGCGCCGGCGCGCTGCTCCATGATGTTGGAAGGAAGAAAACACATGGGTTGAAGCATGGTGTTGTTGGCGAGAGGATGCTTTTGGCTGCGGGTGTGCCAAAAAATATTGCGCATTTCGCAAGGACGCACGTTCTTGCCGGCCTTGACGAAGAAACGGCGCCGAAAAGCATTGAGGAGAAGATTGTCTGCTATGCGGACAAGCTGTCCGATGGCAGGAAGATGGAAAGAATTAAGACCAGGTTGGGGCCGAAATGCCCTTTGTGGAAGAGGATTGCTGTGTTGATGAGGGATGTTGAGACTATGGTGGGCGGTAAAATGGAGAGAGTCCAGGATTTCGACGCGATGGTAGTAGTGGAAAAAGGGCAGAGGTTCCTTGTTTTGAAACGGAAGAAGCCACCCGTCTGGGAGTTCCCCGGCGGCGCAATTGAGTGGGGAGAGACGCCGGAGGAGTCCGCAAGGCGCGAATGTGAAGAGGAATGTGGATTGAGGGTTAAAGTTGGGAAGATATTGGGGACAACGAGCGCTGTTTATGGGAAGGAAGGGTGGTTGAAGCACGCCGTATATTTTGTGTTTAGAGGGAAGGTTGTTGGTGGGAAGCTGAAGTTGAGTAGGGAACACACTGCTGCGAAGTGGGTGGGGAAGAAGGAGTTGGGGAAGCTGAAGCTTGGGTACAACTCGAAACTCGCATTTGAGCTGCTCTAAAAGGTTATATACCTATACGACGACAAGAATACCCCGCAGCGGGGTAGGGTAGCTTGGAGTGCCCGCTGGGCTCATAACCCAGAGATCCGTGGTTCAAATCCACGCCCCGCTATTCCCTTATTTTCTTGCGATTGATTTGACTGCAAGCGGCAGCTCGGAAATGATGTCGCTCGCTATCAGGCAATAGCCGTGTTTCTTGTACGCGAGGTCGCCTGCTGCGCCGTTCAGGTATGCTGCCAGCGCGGCTGCAATGACGGGCTCGTGCTTCTGGGCGAGCATGGTTGCGCAAATTCCCGCGAGCGTGTCGCCCGTGCCTCCCGCGGTCATGCCGGGATTCCCGGTGTTGCTGAGGTAAGTGGTCTTGCCGTCGGAGATTACATCAGGCCTGCCTTTTAGGAGGATAGTTGCGTTGATTTGTTTAGTGAAGGAGGAAACCTGCGCTGACCGTTTCCCCACGTCCGCGGAAGGCGGCGAGCCGGAGAGGCGCTGGAATTCCACAGAGTGTGGTGTGTAAATGACTTGTTTGGATGCCGGCCTCAGTCCCGGCATTATTGCGTCGGCATCTATTACAATTGGCTTCTGCCAGGTGGAAACAATGCGATGGATGGTTTGGAGAACCGCCGGCTTCTTCGTGAGGCCGTTGCCTATCACCAGGACATCGGCGCGGCTTTGCAGCTCCTGGAGGACGGGCAGGGCGACGTCTGTGAGATAGTTGCCTTCGTATTCCCAGATGATGAAGTCGGGGAGGTAGCCCGCTATCGTTGGCGCAACTTTGGACGGCGCGGTGATGTAAACGAGGTCCGCGCCGCTCCTGAGTGCTGCGCCAGCAACGAGTGCTGGCGAGCCGTAGTATTCCTTGCTGCCGCCGATTATCAGGACGCGGCCGTTTTGGCCTTTGTGGGATTCGGGGCTCCTGGGCCTTAGCAGTTTCCGGGCGAGCGCTTTCGTCATTTCCATAATGAACCTTTTGCTCTTCCTTTAATTAGTTTAGGTGGGGGGACCCCATTATTCCTTTAATCGTGGTTGGTTGGGTTGGCGTTGTCTTTCGGTTTTGTTGTTTGTTAGTAGTCTGTTTTTGTTTTGTTGTTATGTAACTATAGTTACATACTAACTACTACTAACTACTACTCTATAACAAAAATAATAGGGGAAGTACGGG
>CAIXRF010000108.1 GCA_903921825.1 uncultured Microcaldota archaeon
CCTGCCTCTTCACTTCCGCGAGCTTGTTCCTTGCCCACGTCGCGCGAAGGTCCGCCCCTATCCTGAAGCCGAGATTCTCCTTTGTGAGCCTTCCGCGGTCAATTCCAGTTATGCAGCCTCCGACATCTGAAATAAGAAGCGCCAGGTCTTGCCTGTTCGGGCTGCCGTTCTTCACCACTTCCGCGTTGATGCGGTTCAGGAATGCAGTGTTCGCCGCAGTGTAGAAATACCCATTGGCAAGCATCTCCCTGCTGTCCGCAACATCCTTCCTCAGCAGTGGCAGTACGGTTGCTGCAGCTATGCTGTTGCTTCTTGCCGCCTCCTCGGTCTCGTTCGCCGAACTCTCCACCACCCCGTCGGCTATCTCCCCGAACCTCTCGATTCCGCAGCCCGGGCAATCATAAGAGTAGGGCCGGAGGCGCAGCGGCGCGGGCGTTCCCACTGGCTGCGGCTGCGGGTAGGAGCCCTCCGCAGCGAACGCTATCTCCCTAGCCTGGGTGATGTTGTCTATCTCGAATATGGTCACATTGAGCCTGCCCATCAGGCTCACGAGCGTTATCTTCTCGAATGTGTCGCTTTCCCGCGGCAGCAGCACAAGTTTTATCCCGCCGGCAGAGGCCGCCTCGACCTTCGTGTATATGCCGCCAACCGCCCCAACCTTCCCGTTATCCTCTATCGTCCCCGTTATCGTGAAATCCCTTCGCAGCGGCTTTCCTTCAAGCGCAGAAATCGTGAGCAGCGTCATTGCGGCTCCGGCGCTCGGGCCGTCAACCTGCCTCGTCTCTCCGACATCCATTGTCAGGAAAACATCATAGTTGCTCTCATTCTTCCCCAGGATGGCCATCGCATTCTCGACCGCCTTCCTCTCGGACTGCTGCGTGTCAATCCCAATCAGCGGATTGGTTGAGGTATAGATGTTTCCGGTCCCGTTCTCCACCTCGACAGTAATAAGTATAAGCGCCCCCCCTCCGTCCGTGACGACCGCCGGCACGCGCATGCTCGCATTAACTGCGCTGACCTGCAGTGCCGCAGAAATAAGCGCAATGGCAAGAACAATTATTGCATTCATCTTCAAGCAACCGCCTCCACTGCGGCAGCGATGCGCGCCTTCGCCTCAGGCTTCGCAAGGAGCGCCTTTTCGCCAGCCTCGAATACAAATTCACGCTCGGCTTTAATAACGGCTTCGCCCTCCGCTCCAGCGGCGACCGAGCCAGCAACCGCGACAGGCACATACTGCATTCCAATGCTCAGGAAATACTGCCCGCTCGAGATTCCGCCTGAGAACTTCGAAGCCTTCAATCTCACCTTAATCTCCTTCCCGCTCCTGAGCGAGCCCGGCTCAGCGAGCACGAACCCCCTCTCCAGCTCCTCAGCTTCAGCGCCCTTCACAGCCACCCCAACCCTGCTGCCGCACGATGCCTCCTCCACATCCTCATCCTGCACCTGCAACGACTTCGCAACGACCCTCTTCCCAGTAGGGTAGAGCTCGAGCTCCTGGTGCTTCCTAACGCTTCCCCTTGCGACTATCCCAAGCACAACCGCGCCGACGCTCTTCACTGCAAAGGAATGGTCGATCGGAATCTTCGTTGGGCCGACAGCCCGCTCAACCTTAACTTTGCTAACTTTTTCCCTGATAAGGTTCGCATCCTTCGCTACGAACTCATACTTCTCCAGTGCGGTCCCCTTCAAAAACGCTTTCACCGCCTGCTCATCCGCTCCCTCTCCAACCGCAATTAGCCCGCTTTTCTTCCCAAGCAAATCAAGCGCAACAACCGTCTCCCCGAAGAACCTGTCAACCTCA
>CAIXRF010000109.1 GCA_903921825.1 uncultured Microcaldota archaeon
AAGCTCCGCTCAAAGCTCATGGAGCTCAAGGAGAAGATTGAGGCTGCGGCAAAAGGGATGAAAGGCGCGGGATGAGCTGGAATGCGCGAGCTCGCAAGGTTCATCAGCGAGAACCGGGAGAAGCCGGTGCTTCTCGTCCTCCACTCACAGGCGGATGCCGACACAGTGGCATCCGCAATCGCGCTTTCCGAATATTTCACCAACGCAAAAATCTGCACCCCCGATGAGATTGACTCCGAGGGAAAGCGCATACGAAACTACTTCAAGTCCGAAATCCAGAAGTTCGAAAGCCTCTCCTTCTCGCCGGAGGCGCTGATAATACTCGACACGAACTCCGAAGCCTTCCTCACGCGCATGCTAGATTATGTGCGGAATTTCAAGGGTCCCGTCGTAGTCCTAGATCACCACTCCATACACCCCGACGCCATAAAGGCGACGCATTCCCTGATTGAAAACTCCGCCTCCTCAACGTGCGAGCTCGTCTATGAGATATTCCGCGAGCTCAATTTCGCCATCTCACGCCGCACAGCCGAGGCGCTGCTCACGGGAATAGTGTTCGACAGCGCGGAATTCCGCGCCGCAACGACGCGGACAATCGAGATTACCGCATATCTCCTCAAGCGCACCAAGATGACCCTGGCGCAGTTCTTCGCCCTCGCAGAGCCAAGGCCCAAGGCGGACCAGCGCATCGCGCTCCTGAAGGCATTCGCGCGCGCAACAAGCATACGCGCCGGTGACTTCGTCATCGCCACCTCCGAGGCAAGCACATACGAGGCAGCAATCGCGGAGGAGCTCGTCCTTCTAGGGGCTGACTTCGCCTTCGTCGCGCAGGAAACCCGCAATGAGCTGCGCATCTCCGCTCGCTGCCTGCCATCCCACGTTTCCGATTATGGCATAGACCTCGCAGCAATAATGGACGAGGTAGGCAAGGCAATAGGGGGGACCGGAGGGGGCCATCCCGCAGCAGCGGGGGTGGACAGCTCCCGGGCCGGCCGGACCAAGGAGGCGCTTTCACTTTGCGTGGAACTGGTAAAACGGCAGCTCAAGGCCGCAAGCATGAAAAGGATCGCGGAAAACATCTCCCGGGCCTGAGCGGCCTCACTAATTTCGAAAAGAAAGTCCTCACCGCCACTGCTAGGATTCCGCGCGGCGAGACGCGCACCTATGCGCAGATAGCAAGGCAGATAGGCCATCCGCGCGCATGCCGCGCCGTTGGCTCAGCGCTTCGGAAAAACCCATTCCCCATCCTCATTCCCTGCCACCGCGTGGTGAGGAGCGATGGAAGCATCGGCAGCTACTCAGGGCAAGGGGGAAGCAAGGCAAAAAGGAGGCTGCTGCTCTCGGAAGGCGCCCTCAAACGGCGAGAAGGAAGATGGCGATGAGTGCGAAGGCGATTCCGGCCCAAGTCTTGAGTGTCACCGTCTCCCCGAGGAAGAATATGGAGAGCACGGCGGTGGAGACTATGGACAAGGCCATGAGCGGCATAGCCACGTTTATCTGCGCCTTCGGGTCCGCGTAGACAAGCATGGACAGCAGGGTTACGATCCCTATTGAAATCACCGCGATTGTGATTGGGAGGATTGTTCCGCCGCTGAAGCTCACATCCCTGTAAACGAGCGCGAAATATGCGAGCGAAAGCAAGCCGGCCAACCCTGCGACAGGAAGAAGCATCCTCCAGTCCCCGCCGCCGCTGAAGAATTTCCTGATGGCAACG
>CAIXRF010000110.1 GCA_903921825.1 uncultured Microcaldota archaeon
GGAACGACGCCCGCCCTACCCTTCCCGCCGCAGCTCGTGGAACCCCTTCTTTCCAAGGCCTTCGTTGCGGATTGGGACAGCTATGGTGCGGAGGTAATAATCACCTGGATGGGTTCCGCAGCAATCCCTCATTTGCTTAATACTGTAAGGAGCGGCAGCCGCGATGGGCGGATTCTTGCGGCAAGCGCGCTCTATCGGATGGGCGGGCCGTTCATCGAATCGATAAGGGATGAGCTTGAGGCTGTGCTTCAGACCGCCTACCCAATCTCCTCGGAAACCAGGGAACATTCAAAGCGCAACATAGAAATCGCCAGAACGTACGGGAAATGGCTTGAGGTGTCGTTCGGGAAGGGAAACGTTATAGTCACTGTGATTGGTTCCACCCAGAAAGGCCTTGCCATGAAGGAAAGCGACATCGACTGCAACGTCTACATCTTCTCTGACCGGCCAGATGTGCAAGGTGACGCCCTTTCAATAGCCTACGAGCTCAGCAATGCATCCGGAGTCCAGCTGAGCCCATCCATCATTGTCTTCCCGTCCAGGGAGCGCGTCAAGGAGGTGCTCGCCGAGGAAACGACTCCTCCTTCGAAGGTTTCCCCGTACGTAGTTGCCTACGGAGACCTGAAGGTTGCAGGCGAGATATGGCTAGAAGCTATGAAACTCGAGCCTTTCGACGGCAGCATAATGAAAAGTAAGTATATGGACAGGGCGATGACCGATTTAAAGAGGGCAGAGCTGTTTGTTGAGGCTGGAAACTACACCGAAGCCATAAAAATCTACGAGTACCTTCTGACGCATTACCCGAAGGATGAGAACCTGAAACGGCTTCTGGAAGAAGCAAGGCTCAAGCAGGGCGCATTCAGATAAGGAGAGCGACGAGCTTTATCACGACGATAAAGACTATCACGAAGGCCAGAACTCCCCTCGGGTTGAGCGCGGGGCCTCCGGTGCTCGTGTCGGAAAAGCCCATTATGCCTGCCATGGAGCTGGGCGTCCTAATCATGTCCTGTGCCATAGCTTCAGTTTGGGCGTTTCCGTTTAAAAAGGTTGGGCGCAGAAACCCCTCCGATGGTGAAATTCGGCACCTCCGGGATAAGGGGAAGGTTCGGCACCGAGATAACCGCCTCACTTGCAATCCAGCTGGGCGCATGCCTCGCGGAGAAGGGCCGCATCGTCGTTGGAAGGGACACGAGAACGAGCGGAGTCCTTCTTGAGAATGCGCTCGTTTCCGGAATCACCGCTGCTGGCGGCGAGGTGGTGCGGATTGGGATTGCACCCACTCCGACGCTTGCGCTCGCTGCAAAGAAATTTTCGGCAACAGGCGTGATGATTACCGCATCCCACAACCCGCCCGACTATAACGGTTTCAAGCTCTTCAATTCCTTAGGCGAGGAGATTGGCAGTGAGGAAGAGAAGATGATTGAAGAGAAGCTTGACAGAGGCGTGAAGATTGAGGCGAAGTGGGATGCGATAGGCAGGGAAATTCGGGACAAGGCGGCAATTTATGAGCACATCGAGCTGGTGCTTGGCCTGGTCGATGCAGCCGCAATCAGAAAGAAGGGGCCGAAAGTTATTGTTGACTGCGGGAACGGCGCTGCCTCCATTATTATGCCGTATGCCTTGCGGCAGGCCGGATGCAAGGTTATTGCAGTGAATGCGGAGCCCTCCGGCTTCTTCGCAAGGGGGCTTGAGCCGAATGAAGAAAATCTGAGGCAGACCTCCGAGATGGTGAAGGCAGTTGGCGCTGATTTGGGGATCGCGCACGACGGCGATGCGGACAGGGCAGTCATTATTGATGAGAACGGGGAGCTGCTTGGCCTTGATGCGCAGCTTGCGATGATGTGCGGGGAGATTCTGCACGAGAAGAAGGGACTTGTTGTTTCGACCATAGAGGCGGGCCTCTGCGTGAAGGAGGCAGTTGAGAAGGCTGGCGGAAAACTGGCAATCACCAAAGTAGGCAGCCTCTGGTGCGCAAGGGAGATGAAGAAGCAGAAAGCGGTGTTCGCCGGCGAGCCGTGTGGCGAGTATATATTCAGCGGCGGCACGCCTGTTCCCGATGGAATCCTCTCAGGGCTGAAATTCGTGGAGCTGTTCTGCAAAAAAGGGAAGCTGGGCAGCCTGAGGGAGAAAATTAAGCCCTATCCGATGAGAAGGGCGAAATATGCGGCAAGAGACAAGGAGGCTGCGATGAGGAAGATTGCGCCCGAGATTAAGAAAGCTTTCAAGGGAAAGGTTTCGGACGAGGACGGGATTCGCACTGATTTTGAGGATGGGTGGGTGCTCGTGAGGGCAAGCGGCACCGAGCCTATCATCCGCATAACCGCCGAGGCGAAAAGCGAAGAGAAACTGAAGGAGATTTTTGGCAAGGCCGAGGGAATAGTCAGGCGCCTCATCTAAACCATTATATTCTCGGGATTCGCAATTTAGCCATAGGCGTAAGGCGGCTGGGTGACGGGGCGTGAGCTTTGTGAAAGAGAAGGAAGGCGGAGTGAAGCCCGCGGCGGAAGCGACTTTTGCCGAGAGGATACGCGCATGGATGAAGGCTGAGGTGACCGAGTCACAGCTCAAGCCAGGCAGGACCGTGGATAAGCTGTGGGACGGCTCGCGCCTGAAGGTTCCGTTCAAGGTCGTGAGCGACGAGGAAAGAAAGGCGTTTGCGGACCTCCTCACCGAGCGGCTGGGGAAGAAGCCGGACCTCAGCCGCATCGTATTCGCAACGGGCGAAACCGAGCGCATGGCAATGGCAGGCGTAGGTGGATATGCGAAGGAGATATTCTGCGAGGGGCGGATGAAGTGCGTGATAGTCGTCCCGGAGATTTTTACCAAGGCGCTGATGGGTGACGACAAGGCGCGGAATGAGGCAGGGGAGCTGCTTTTCAACAACTACGCCGTTGCCTACCGCGAAGAGGGGAAGGCGAGGGGGAAGGAAAGCAGCTTCTACATCGACCTCATGAACGGGGAGGTCGCGGACCATATAGATACATACGGGCTCATGCTCCCGTATACGAAGGAATTGCTCGATGCGATGGACGTTGGGCGCAAGACGAGCGATTACCGGCTGCTTGCGGTGACGGCCATAGCAACCACCCTTGCGCACGAATACCTCCATGCCGAGGATTTCCGCGCATTCGAGGAGAGAGAGCGGAAGTTCCGCGAAGAGACAGGTGCGCTGCTCACCGAAGCGAAGTTCAACCCGTCCATATTGGCGATGCATGCCAGCCATGCAGCCCTCAGGTTCGATGCCGCAGTTGACCGGGTCGTAAGCCGGATTCTGCACCCCAAGGTTCCTGTCGAAGTGCCAATCGAGGGGCGGCTGGTCGTGGTGAAGGCCAAGGTGAGGATATCCCCGGCCGGCATAGGGTACGTAGACGTGCCTCACGAGGGCGGGGTCATCACCACACAGGTGGGTGATTTCAGGACACCGCCGAAGCAGGCCCTGGTCGGCGACATGCTGAACGGCGTATATCTTGCTTCAGAGCTCAAGCGGCGCGGAATCGATGCCAAAGACAGCGTAGATGCGCTGCAGATGATGGCGGGCTTGGTCGAAAAGGAGCTCGACATCCGCCTCCCGCGGGATGCGGAAGGCGGGTTCGACGCGAAGGCGATTGCCACGAGGTTCTTCGAGGCGGAGAATGCCTTCTTTGCAAACCCCACAAAGCAGGGCGCAGAGGAGTTCGCGAAGATGGATTTCATGGCAAGGCTGCTTGGCATCGATGTGACGGATAGCGAGCCGTACGCTGCATTCAACTCCTCGCTTGCGGTGGAAATGCTCACATTTGCAAAAGCCGCACGTAGCATGGTTGCAGGCGAGGCGCTCAAAGAAGCGGGGGAGAAGCACTTCAAGCTTTACATCCGCAACTTTGCCGAAACTGCGCAGTTCCAGATTCTCACAGAGGCGAAAGCCCACGCGCTCATGGACAGGGAGCCCGTGATCAACAAGAGGTATCCGCTCGCCGCAAGGCACGTTTCCATGAGGCTGCGCTTCGCCGCGGAGAAGTTCGGCGAGGAGGCAGTAATGGAAAAAGTGGAGGGAATAACCGACCTTGCGGAGCTGATGAAGGCGCTCAAGGAGATGGGACTGAAGGAGACTCGGGAGCCTGCTGCAGCAGCCTCCTGAGAAGCACGCTTTTTAATTGCCGCTGCGAAATGCCCGGATGGTGACATTTTGAAGGCCGTAGTTCTTGCCGCAGGCGAAGGAAAGCGGATGCGCCCCCTTACCTTCACGCGGCCCAAATGCATGATTCCGCTAGCGGGCAAGCCCATCCTCGAACACGTCGTGAGGGAGCTGAAGGCCGCAGGAATAGACGAAGTTGTGATGGTCGTCAAATACATGGAGGGGAAAGTCAGGGAGCACTTCGGGGACGGGAGAAGGTTCGGCCTGAAGATTGACTACGTCACGCAGGGCGAGAAATACGGGACAGCCGCCGCCTTCGCCTGCGCAAAGGAGCTCGTCGGGAAGGAGGAGTTCGTGGGAATTGCAGGGGACATAGTCACGGAGGCAGGCGCGATAAAGAAGCTCATGCTGCAGCATGGCGGGAAGCTCACGATGGGGCTGAAGGCAGTGGATGAGCCTTCAAGGTATGGCGTCGTGAAGCTGGGACAGGGTGGGCGGATTTCCGAATTCGCAGAGAAGCCCAAGAAAGCATCGAGCAGGCTCGTCAACACAAGCATCTACGTCTTTGACGGAGGCATCTTCCCTTACCTTGAGAAGGCGGAGAAGGCGGTGGGCGGCGAATACGAGATTACCGGCGCAATCAAAAAGCTCATCCAAAAGGGCGAGGCAACCGGCGTCGAGATAGACGAATACTGGATGGACATAGGCATGCCGTGGCAGTTCCTTGATGCGAGCGGCCACATAATTTCCCAGATGCCGGAGAAGCGCCTGGGCAGCGTTGAGAACTCCACGCTGAAAGGGAAGGTTATAGTCGAAAAGGGCGCGCGGATATTCAACTCCTACATCGAAGGGCCGGCATACATAGGCGAGAACACGTGCGTGGGCCCGTTCGTCTACGTGCGGCCCGTTTCCGCAATCGGTGACGGCTGCGTCCTCTCATCCGGGACGACCGTGAAGAACTCGATACTCATGAACAGGGTGAATGCGAAGCACCTTACCTACATCGGCGACTCCATCGTGGGCGAAGGGTGCAACTTCGGCGCCGGGACGCAGGTGGCGAACTACAAGTTCGACGCTTCGACCGTGAAGATGAAGATAGGCGAGGCGAAATACGACACCGCGAAGGAGAAGTTCGGGGCGCTGATTGGCGATAATGTGAAGACCGGGGTTCTTGCGTGCACGATGCCGGGCAAGTCCATAGGCGATGGCTGCTGGGTTGGCGCCGGCGTTGTTGTCCGCGAAGACATACCAAGGAACACGAAGGTCTTCGTGAAGCAGGAACTCGAATATGTGAGGGAGTGAAAAGATGGGGAAAATTTTTGATTTCTTCAGGTGCATGTCATGCGGCAAGGAGCTGAACGGCACGGGCGAGCAGGTGCAGGTGATTGACCGGGAGGGCTTCACGAGGATATACTGCGCCGAGTGCGCTGAAAAGATGAAAGGGTGAGATGCTGAAGGCTGCTCTGCTTCTGGTTTTCGCGCTCCTGTTCGCAGGCTGCACGCTCCCGTTCTTCGGCCCGCAGGCCACGCCAACGCCTGCGCCCACGCCCGAGCCGACCGCGAGCCCTGTGCCGACCCCCAGCCCGACTCCGACCTCTAGCCCGGTTCCGACTCAGGCACCGCCAGACAACCTCACCGCGTATTCCCACAGATATGCGGTGGTTGCGAGCGGCTACAGCGGCAACGAGCAGCACGCGGCATGGTTCAGAGCATCTACGCTTGGCATGTACAACCTGCTCACTAAGGAATACAACTTCTCCGCTGATGACGTCTACTACCTCCACGAATACACGAACTACAGCGAGGTGGACTACGAGGCGACGAGGGGGAACTTCTACGGCGTGATGAACGAAATCCAGAACAAGTCAACGGCGGAGGATTTGGTATTCATCTACCTGGTGGGGCACGGGAACGAGGGCGCAGCGGGAACGGGCGGTTACACTTTCACGGATGGCGATTTGGGCGGGGCGCAGTTTGCCACCCTGCTCAACGCCACGAAGGCGAAGAGGATTGTCATCATAATGACTGAATGCAACAGCGGCGCGTTCGTCAGCAGCCTCAGCGGGCCCGGAAGAGTCATACTCACTTCCACCGAGGCGCCGGAAACGAACCAGGCGGGGTTCGCGGACTACATCACGGATGGCCTGCGCAGGAATGCCACCATTTCCGATGCGTTCCAGCGCGCCACGGACGGGGTCGCAAGGTGGTATAGGGACCACGGAAGGGACGTCATCCTCGAGCACCCGCTCCTTGACGACAACGGTGACGGCGCGGGGCACAGGGCGCCGCTTCCTGCCGATGGTGACGGCTACCTCGCGGCGAACACCACCCTCAGGTGGGGCTGATGGAACGGCGGAAAAAGCTGATTGTGGGCATAGACCCCGGCACGACCTCAGCGTTTGCAGCCTTCGACTTGCAGGGAAGGTTCGTGGCCTCCTGGAGCAGGAGGGACGCGGGCAGGGGGGAGCTCGTTGCAGCAATCCGCGAGGCGGGCGACCCTCTTATTGTCGCATGCGACGTGGCCGTGGCGCCCGATGCGGTCGTGAAGGTGGCGGCTGCGTTCAACGCGAAGCTTTTCACCCCGAAATTCGACCTTAAGGAGGCGGAGAAGAAGGGCATCACCGCGAGATGGAAGTTCGCGAACATCCACGAACTGGACGCCGCTGCGGGCGCACTCAAGGCTTTCCACGCCCATGAGAACACGCTGCGAAAGGTGGAGCGGGTCGCAAGGGAGAAGAAGCTTGAGGGGAAGCTGACGGAGCTGCAGGCGCTCGCACTCAGCGGCATCCGCATCGAAGAGGCAGTCGAGTCGTTCGTGGAAAGGAAGGCGGAGTATGAGATTCCGGAGAAGGGCGGGGGAGAGCGGCGGCTTGCCGAGGAGCTCGCGAGGAAAGACGAAAAGATAAGGGAGCTGCTGGCTGCGGTTTCGGAGCTCAGGAAGGCGGAGGAGCGGACTGAGGCGGAGATAAAGGAGCTCAGGCAGAAGCTGCAGCTTGCGGAAAGGGGCGTGCTCGACAGGGTGAAGCTGGACGCGGAAATCCGGAAAAGGGACGCGGAGATACTCAGGCTGAGGAACCTCATTTTCAGCGTGAAGGAGGCAAGGCGCCTCGAGCTCCAGACCCGGGCAAAGGCGCGCGAGGAGAAGGAGAAGCTGAACCTGGAAAAGCTCGTTGACGAGCACCGCGCAAGCAGGAAGCAGCTTTAATATACCCGAACGCTAAACTCTTCTCAACCAAAACAGCGGCATGAATGGTGAGTGGATGGCTGAGGGAAACACAATCTTTATAGGGCGTAAGAACGTGATGAGCTACGTCCTTGCCATCGTCACGCAGTTCAACAACAGCGCGAAGGAGGTCCACATAAGGGCGCGCGGCAACCTCATCTCGCGGGCCGTGGATGTCGCGGAGATAGCGCGGAGCAAGTTCGTCCAGGGGGCCAAGGTCAGGGGCATAAGCATAAGCACGGACGATGTGCCGTGCGAGGATGGCTCCGTGTCAAAGGTTTCCGCAATAGAGATTATACTTGAAAAGCTGTAAATGGAGTGATGATTATGAAAATTCCAATCTGCGATTTGTGCGCAAAATCGAATGCGTTATGCTCCGGATGCGAGGAGCGGCTCAAGGAGGGCAGGCTCTCTGAACTTGACGTGACGATAAGCCGGCTGCTCCAGAAGCTCTCCGACACCTACAACCTCCAGGGCGCGGACTTCTACAAGGCCGTTGACCTTGACAGGCTCGTCATCGTGCTCACGAAAGGGGACGTCGGCGTGCTCATAGGCAGGGAGGGCAAAGTGGTTTCGGAAATCTCGACTGCGGTGGGGAAGAAGGTCCGCATCGCGGAAGTGAGCGGTGACATGCACAAGACGGTTTCTGACATAGTGGTTCCGGCGCGGCTGCTGGGGATAAACACCGTGTTCGGGGACGGGAAGCAGAAATACAGGGTGAGGCTGGCGAAGAACGAGATAAGGCAGCTTCCGGCGGACGCAAAGACGCTGGAGAAGGCGCTGGGCCAGCTGTTCGAGTCGGATGTGCTCATAAGCTTCGAGTGAGTGGTCAGATGGCAGGATACAGGACGCATTACGTTTCGGAGCTCACGCCTGCGATGGACGGCCAGGAGGTCGTCCTTGCCGGATGGGTGCACGAAGTCCGCGACATCGGGAAGATAAAGTTCATTCAGCTGCGCGACCGCACGGGGATTGTGCAGGTTATCGGGAAAAACGGCGTCGTCCCTGACGATGTCCTGAAATCCATGTCCCTCGTGAAGGAAAGCGTAGTGCAGATACGCGGGAAGGTGAAGGCGGAGAAGCAGTCGAGGAAGGGCTTCGAGATAATCCCGCTCGAGGTGAAGGACCTGAACCCCGTTTCCGCGACCGTTCCCTTCGAGCTCACGGGCAAGGTCCCTGCGGAGATTGACGTCCGCCTGGACAACAGGACGGTTGATTTGCGCAGGCTGGAAACGCAGGCCATCTTCCGCATCCAGCACTCCGTGCTCAAGGCGTTCAGGGAAAAACTGCTCGAAATGGACTTCCAGGAGATAAGGACGCCCTGCATCGTCGCCGCAGCCACGGAGGGCGGGACGGAAGTTTTCCGCATTGAGTATTTCGAGAAGCACGCATATCTGGGGCAGTCGCCCCAGCTTTACAAGCAGCTTGCGGTGATAGGCGGGATGGACCGCGTGTTCATGACCGTCCCCGTGTTCCGCGCGGAAAAGCACAACACCACCACGCACCTGAACGAGGTGCTCCAGATGGACGTGGAGATGGGCTTCGTTGATGATAATGACGCCATGGGCGTTCTCGAGGCGACGATGCTGCACATCCTCTCTTCGGTGAAAAAGGAGTGCGCTCCTGAGCTTGAAACGCTCGGTGCGAAGCTTGACGTCCCGAAAGCCATCCCCAGATACACCTACGACCACTGCCTCGAGCTTCTGAGCAACAGCGGCGTGAAGATGGAGTGGGGAGCGGACTTCCCGAAGGAGAACGAGAAGAAGCTGTTCGAGCTCATTCCCGAGGAGCTGTTCTTCATAACCGACTGGCCGACGAAGGCGAGAGCGTTTTATGCGCACCCGAAGGATGGGGCACCCGAGAAGTGCAACGCCTTCGACCTGATTTACAGGGGGCTTGAGATTGCATCCGGCGCGCAGAGGATTCACAAGGCGGACATGCTAATTGATGCGCTGAAGTCGCGCGGGCTCGACCCCGCGGACTTCGAGTTTTACGTGAGGAACTTCAGGTTCGGCGCCCCTCCGCACGCAGGGTGGAGCATCGGGGCCGAAAGGCTGACAATGAAGCTTGCGGGCAGGGAGAACATACGCGAGGCGTGCCTCTTCCCGCGGGACAGGCATAGGCTCACGCCTTAGGTGATGGGATGGCAATGGGTGGCGGCACGGTTAAGTTTGACTACGGGCTTCTGCTCCCGAATTGGAAGCACTTTGCAGCTTTTATAATCGGCGCAGTTCTCATCGCCGTCCCCGGATATGCCATCAGCGTGCTTCTGGGATCCGGTTATCTCGCATCAATTTTCACCTTGCTGCAGGTCCTCGGCGCGCTTGTGATCTTCTTTGTCTATAGGCTGCTCGTAAAGACCTATGAAACCCTTGATGGTGTGAAGGTTGGAATTGCAGCCGGGCTCTTCATGGCGCTGTTTAGCATCGCCGGTGTGTGTATAGCATCCATTACCCACATGCAGGCATCGTTTGGCCTGCTTTACGTCCTCAACTCTCTCTTTTCGATGATTAGCACCACGCTGATGTGGTCGATTCTTCTAGGCGGGATTTTTGCGATCGCCTTGGCGAAGGACAGAAAACTTGCATTCGTGGGGGGCACGGTCTATCTCGCCTCCGCAGTGTGCGTGCAATTGCTCTGGACTACTTTCTTCGCATTTGCAGTCACGCACGGAAAGCAGATTGAGCTGTTCGTCGGGGTGCCTGCAGACTTTGTCGAAGCACTATCATTGCTCTCGGTTTCCATCTATGTTGCAGCCTTTGGCGTTTCAGTTTTTTCGCTCTACCCCTGGCTTGCTAGGCGCATTCCCGGGACCTCGAAAGCAGAAAAACTCGCCACCTGCACATTCCTTTTCGCCCTTCTTGCATTCGCGCTCACCCTCATTTTCGTACTCTCCGATTTCATGTCCGGCAAAGGGGGCTATGTCGAGCCCGGCTTGAATCTGGGCGAAGTCTTTCTCTCAGTTTTCTATGGCTTGCTCGAATTGATGGCACTGCTGTATAAGAATGGCTCGATATTGTGGATAAGCGCGCTTGTTGCAGTGCCCGCCATGGCGATTTATGGCTATATTTCAAAGAAGCAAAAATGAGGCGGTGGGATGGTGCTTGAACTGAAGGCGGTAAAGATTGAAAAGCCAGCCGAAGTGAATTTGATTCTCGGGCAGACACATTTCATCAAGTCCGTCGAGGATATTTACGAGGTGATGGTGGCTGCGAGCGCTGCGGCGAAGTTTGGCATCGCCTTCTGCGAGTCCTCCGGCGCATGCCTCGTCCGCGTGGAAGGGAATGACGAGGATATGAAGAAGCTTGCCGCGAAGAATGCGCTTTCCATCGGCGCAGGCCACTCGTTCATCATCTTCATGAAGGAGGCCTACCCGATTAATGTTCTTAACGCCATCAAGGCCGTTCCCGAAGTCTGCACCATCTACTGCGCCACCGCAAACTCAGTCGAAGTCGTGGTTGCGGAAACCGCGGCAGGAAGGGGAATTCTCGGCGTGATAGACGGCGAGAAGCCGAAGGGAGTCGAGGGCGCAGAAGGAATCAGGTGGCGCAAGGAGTTCCTCAGGAAGCTCGGCTACAAGAGATAGTGGGCCCGCCCGGGATCGAACCGGGAGTTTTCACCGTGTCAGGGTGACGTCTTACCATTCGACTACGGGCCCTTAACGAGAGTAGCTAACTTTGCGAAGAATCGTATTAAAACGCTTTCCGTGTCTAACTTCTGCGGTGGCTATCTCAACAGGCGAGCCCATCGTCCGGCTCGTTGCATACACGCCTGCGCCATACGACCTGGCGGTAGCGAGCGCGAGGACGTGCTATTCGCCGAGGGCGGTGCTGCCCAACGAGGTGACTCCCGGGCAGAGGGAGAGAATCGGCCCCGGTATCTGGGAAGCAGGGCACCACACACCGTTCCAGCACGCCACCTTCGTCTTTGCGATTGAGAACGTGAGCAGGCAGTTCGTCTGGAGCTTCCTGCATTCGCATCCCTACTACAACTCCGACCAGACGAGCCAGAGATACAATCTGATGCCCGAGCCCAAGCTTTATGCCCCAAAGCTAGGCAGCAGTGAAATGCGCACGTATGACCAAGCTGCAGAAGCCGCGTGGGACGCATATGCGAAGCTCACGAAGCTCATGGAGGAGGAGAACCTCCGGCTCATGCAGGGTCTTGGGAAGATAAAGGGGCAGGCGGAGAAGCAGGTGGCGAAGGAGGCGGAGAACAAGGCGATAGAAAATGCAAGATACGTCCTGCCCGTCGCTGCCTTCACCTCGCTTTACCACACGGTTTCCGGAGTCGTGCTGAAGCGCTACCAGATGATGAGCGGGGAATGCGACTGCCCAACCGAGGCAACTGCGGTTGTCGCGAGGATGGCTGCGGAAGCCGAGAAGGTTGATGCAAACTTCAAAATGCCCGTGAAAAAGGCGTGGATGGGCATTGCGGGCAATGCGGATGGCGACGGGTTTGCAAAGAAGTTCGATGCGAAGCTCGGCAGCTTCAGGAGCAAGCTTGTCGGCTGGAATGAGAATGCAGAGGAGCTTGTTGCAGACGCCGTGAGGGAGGCAATCGGCGGGGAGATGGGCGACGACGATGCGATAGACCTCGCAGTCAATCCGGCAAAGAACCCCATTCTTCTCGATACCTTGAACGCATGGCAGAACTCGCCGGTCACGAGGGCGCTGAACCACGCGAACTATGTTTTCAGGAAGAGGATAAGCCACGCCTGCGACTCGCAGGACCAAAGGCACAGGACGACTCCTGCCAGCAGGCCGCTTCTGAGCAGGCTGCACACGAGCAAGCCAGATGTCGTCGAGCCGGAGCTTATTGCGAAAAACAGGGAGGCGCACGGGATATTCACCGAGGCATGCAAGCAGCTCTGGGAAGCGAAGAATTCGCTTATTGGGGCAGGCACGGCAGCTGAGGATGCCATCTACCTTCTTCCGAATGCAGTGGCGCTGCGGTTCACGGAAACGGGCAGGCTTATTGACCTGATGCACAAGTGGCGGATGCGCACGTGCTTCAACGCGCAAGGCGAGATTTACGAGGTTTCGATGCAGGAGCTGGAGCAGGTGAGCAGCAAGCACCCGCGCCTCACGAAATACATCGGCCCGCCGTGCTTCTTCAGGCGGGGGCTCGTAAGCGAGGCGGGAAAGGAAGGCCCATGCCCTGAGGGGCCGCGCTGGTGCGGAATAGACGTGTGGCGGAACTTCCCCAAAGTGAAGAGGCCGTTCTAGGCGATGATGTGGCAAACGTTTTCATTATTCATGGGACGGGCGGCCATCCGGAAGAAAACTGGTTTCCGTGGCTGAAGAAAGAGCTCGAAACGCTCGGTTACAAAGTATTCATACCCCAATTTCCAACTCCAGAGAACCAAACCCCGGAAGCCTGGTTTAAAGTTTTTTCAGAATACAAAAGATACTTTACTCCAGATACGATTTTGGTTGGGCATAGCCTGGGTGCGACTTTCGCGCTTCGCATTTTGGAGGACAGCGCAGTCCAGATAAAAGCAGCGTTCATAGTTGCCGCTTCAATAGGCGTTCTGCCAATCAGATATTACGAGACCGACAAGCCATTTCTTGCAAAGCCGTTTGACTGGGATAGAATTAGAAAAAGCTCCCGGAGGATATACGTTTTCCATTCGGAAGATGATCCGATTGTTAGCGTGGGCAATGGCAGGGAATTAGCAAAGAACTTAGGCGTTGATTTAATCCTGTCAAAAAATGCGGGCCATTTCAACGCAAAGGCGGGCTATACTCGTTTTGAAAAACTGCTTGAACTGATAAAGGAAGAATTGCTGGATTAGGCTATCTGGATTTGAACTTGCCCTCTGCGAACATCTGGATCACCATCGGCAACCCTACGTGCTCACGCTTAAGGATTTTGGCAGCAGCCTCATCCGCAGTCTTGCAGTCCGAGATATCCACCTTCTCCTGGTAGATTGCCGGGCCGCCGTCAAGCGAGGAATCAACGAAATGGATGGTGTAGCCGGAAACCTTCTCCCCTGCCTCGAACGCGTCCTTCTGCGCATGCGCGCCGGGATATTTCGGCAGGAGCGATGGATGGATGTTTATCATCTTCCCGCGGTAGGCGTCCAGGAACTCCTTGTTCTTCACGATGCGCATGTAGCCCGCAAGCACGACCAGATCAGGCTTCACGCCGTCCAGTTTCCTCCAGATTGCGGCATCAAAATCCTCCCGCGTGGGGAAGTTCTTCGGCTCAATCACTGCAACGGGAATATTGTGCTTCCTCGCGCGCTCGATTGCCATGGCCTGCGGATTGTCCGTGAGCAGGAGGATGACGCGGCCGGAAACCTTTCCGGACTCGATTCCGTCTAGGATGGACTGGAAGTCGGAGCCGCGGCCGCTCGCGAGCACGGCAATCGAGAGCTTCCTTACCTGCATTCTATCACCCTTTCCTCGGTCACCACGTGGTGCACGCGCACGTCGTGCGCTTCCGCCGGAATCTCATCAACAACCTGGAACTCGAAGGCAAGCGCTATTGCCTTCGCGTGGCGCATCTGCCTGAGAAGCGAGTCGTAGAAACCCATGCCATAGCCGATGCGGTTGCCATGTGAATCGAAAGCAATCCCGGGGACGATGACAAGGTCCACTTCGCCGGGCTGGACGGGCCTGAACGTCTCCTTCGTGGGCTCCAGAATCCCGAAGCGGCCTGCTGCGAGGTCGCCCAGGCTTTTGACCTCGGAAAGGTGGAGGCAGTGGCATTTCATGTCCGTGAGCGGGACTGCGACGCGCTTTCCTTGGAGGAGCGCGCGCACAATCATCTCATGCGTATGAACCTCGTGCTTCGTGGAAGCATAAAACAGGATTGTCTTCGCTTTCTTGAATTCGGGAAGCGAAAAGAGCTTCTCTGCAATGCGCCCGCTTTTTGCGATGCGCTCGCTCTCCGGATGGGCCTCGCGCCTCATTTTTGCCTCGCCGCGCAATCTGCTTTTCATGGAATCACTGCGCAACCGCCAGGTTGTTCCTTCCCCGCGCTTCGGCGAGCATGTAGAGAGAGCCCGTGACTAGCACGAGGTCGCCCCGTTTCGCCAGCCTTTTCGCGAGCGCGAGCGATTTCCTTACGCCCCTGACTGCTTTAATATCCTTCGCGTATTTGGAGGCGATGCGGGCGAGTCTCTTCAGCGGCATCGCCCTCTCGAGCGCAGGCTGATTCAGGATGACCACGTCCGCGAGGGGCGCCAGCTCCCTGAGCACGCCGTCTGCGTCCTTGTCCCTCATCGCGCCGAACACGAGGATTAGGCGCCTGCGGCGGAAAAGGCTGAGGGACTTTGCGAGCGCCTTCGCGGCTGCCGGGTTGTGCGCACCGTCCATTACGATGAGCGGGCTGCGCGAAACAATCTCCATGCGGCCGGGTATGAACGCCTTGGAAAGGCCATTCCTGATGGCTGGACTGCTGATTCCCGGCACAAGCAGCCTTGCCGCATGCGCAGCTATGGCAGCGTTGCGAAACTGGTGCTTCCCGAGAAGGCGGAGCTTAACTGCCAGCGGCGAGGTTTCCTGAATAAGGCGTACGCCTTTCCGCTTGCACGCCTGCCTGAAAGCCCTGAGCGCTTCCGGCTTCGTTTCGCCCGTGAGAAGGATTTTTCCCCTAAGAAGCCCTGCTTTCTCACGCGCTATCTCGCCAACCGTGCCGCCGAGCATGGCAGTGTGGTCCAAGTCAACCGTCGTTATCACAAGAAGCTCCTGCGGCCCCACGTTCGTTGCATCGAGCCTGCCGCCCATCCCAGCCTCGAGAACTGCGAAATCCACCCCCTTCTCCGCAAAATATTCCAGCGCGATGGCAGTCGTAATCTCGAAAAAGGAGAGGGAATCGCGCGGGAAAAGGCGGAAGAGGGACTTCATCCGGGAATAGATGCGGACGAGCGCTGAGGGGGGAATCATCCTGGCGTTGATGCTGATTCTCTCCCTGAAATCATCCATGTGCGGAGAGGTGTATGTGCCGACCGAATAGCCTGCCTCCCGCAGGATGGCGGAGAGCATAACCGTTGCGGAGCCTTTCCCATTCGTTCCGGTGACATTCACAATCCGCAGCTTCTGTTCCGGGTTGCCAAGAAGCGAAAGAAGGCGACGGATGTTGCGCAGGTCCCACTCTTTCTTAAGATTGCCTATTCCGTTCAACTCGGCGAGCACTGTAGCGTAGCTCATCTGCTTCCCTTCTGGAGCACTGCGGCACGCACCGTGTTCTGCATGAGCGAGGCGATGGTCATCGGCCCCACGCCGCCAGGGACGGGAGTAATTGCAGCGGCAACCTCCTTCACGCCTTCAAAATCCACGTCGCCAATGAGCTTCCCATCCACGCGGTTTATCCCGATGTCAATCACGACCGCGCCCTTCTTCACCATGTCCTTCGTTATCATCTTCGGTCTGCCCACCGCAACGCAGAGGATGTCCGCCTGCCTCGTAATCGCCGCCAGGTCCTTGGTCTTGCTGTGGCATACGGTAACGGTTGCGTCCCGGTTCAGCAGCATCACCGCGAGCGGCTTCCCCACTGTGTTGCTCCTGCCGACAACGACCGCATGCTTTCCCTTTATTGCCGTCGCCTTCTCGAGCAGCGTTATAACGCCGGCAGGCGTGCATGCAGGCATGGACTCATTCCCGGAAAGCAGCCTTCCTAGGCTGATTGGATGCGTGCCGTCAACGTCCTTCTCCGGCGAGATTGCTTCCATCACCTTCTGCTGGCTGATTTGCTTCGGGAGCGGGAATTGGACGAGGATTCCATTGACGCTTTTGTCCTTGTTCAGTTTCGCAACCTGCGAAAGAAGCTCCTTTTCTGAGGTGTTTGCCGGCAGATGCACGTGCCTGCTCCTGATGCGCACCCTGTCGCATGCCTTTATCTTGTTGGCAACGTAGGTCACGGAGGCGGGGTCGTCGCCGACAAGGAAGGTGGCCAGGCAGGGAGTGAGCTTCCTGCGCTTTATCTCCTCCGCAAGCTGGTCGAGAATCTCGTCCCGGGCCTTGTTCCCGTCAATTATCACAGCCATCTCACCACTTCAGCTCAGGGTAGAGCGGGCATTTCGTGCAGAGGGCCTTTACCTCCTCTTTCACTTTCCCTGCAGCCGCTGCATCGCCCTTCGAGGCGACTATCCTATCTATCATTCCGGCAATCTCCTTCATCTCGCTTTCCATCATTCCCCTCGTGGTCAGCGCAGGAGTGCCAAGCCTTATCCCGCTTGTCACGAATGGCGACTTGTCGTCGTTGGGCACCATGTTCTTGTTCGCGGTGATTCCTGCCTCCTCAAGCCAAATCTGCGCCTCCTTCCCGGTGCAGCCCTTGTTCCTCAAATCAACGAGCATGAGGTGGTTGTCCGTGCCGCCGGA
>CAIXRF010000111.1 GCA_903921825.1 uncultured Microcaldota archaeon
AGCCGCCCATCACGAAACCGAATAGGGTGAGGACGCCCCCCAGCCCGAGCAATGCGAGCGAGACGTTTTTCTCATCCACGGTCCACACCTTAAGCGCGCTACAGCAGCTTAACCAGGCCCTGCCCAACTTCGCTGATGTCCGCACCTAGTAGTGGCGATGCCACCTTTATAAACGTGAAGGTGACGGCAAATACGACGATGGGATAGAACAGTATCTTGAGTATGAGGGGCGGCAGGAACGAGTAGCGCTCGTTTATCTTTGAGAGAATCGCCGGGTCCGTCTGCTTTTCCGCTTCCCCTGCGGCAGCCTCAAGGTTATGGTCGCACGCGTTGTAGGTCGCCACGTCCACTCCCAGCGTGGAGGAGGTGTCGCCCGCCATTGACGCCCTCAGCGCGTTTTCGTCCTCCGTCATCAGGGTTATGAACCCGAAGATTGTCGGATAGACAAGGAAGAACCCTATCGCCATCGCGATGAGCAGCCCTCCCGTCCCTCTCGTGAACGGGAAGATGCGCAGGAACACTCCGAGCGGCAGGAGCGTGCCCAATGCGGCCTGCTGGAAGAAGTTCAGTATCGCGACCTGGAAGTATATCGTGAGGAGCACCTGTATGACATAGTGGTTGGCAAGGTGCAGGGGCTCCACTATCGTCGGCTTGAGGAAGAACAGGAAGTATATGTCCGTGAGCGTCGCGTTGCTATAGAGGTCTAAGCTGGAGAACGCCTCGACCGGGAAGTTGATGCCGTAGTTCCACGCGTAGAGGCTCTTGAGCTGCTCCGCGAGCGGCAGCAGGTAGCCGTATGCCATGCTGAACGGGTTTATCGCCTGCCCAAGTATCTTCGCTATGCCCTCGTCCGTCATCACCGCAACGAGCATCACGAGGCCTGCCACGAGCACCGCGCTGGCGAGCGCTTGGTACAATTCCGATTTGGCCCACATCCTCAGCTCAGGCAGGTCGAAGCCTATGCCGAGCATGTATGCGAGCGCGACGACGAGCATCGCTATGAGCACCGCGAGCGCGGAGATGGGGCCCCAGACCTGCCAGTTGCCGGCTACGCGCTCGACCTCCGGCTGGTACCACGCCGGCGGAGCCCTGCACTTATGCGCCGCGCTGGTGTCGCCCGGGGGCTTGCCATCCTCCGGAAGGCAGACCTGGAACTTGCTCGCGTCGCAGAAGGTCGCGCCTCCTGATTCTGGGGGGTTCAGCCCCCAGCAGTCCGAGCAGTCGCAGCTCTCGCCAATCTCGCAGTTGCCGTCCGGATAGCCGCCGTTGCAGCCTGCCGTGCCTAGTGCGTGCGAGACCGGCGGCAGCACTGCTAGAAGGGCAACGAGTGCAAGCAGCGCCATTTTGTTCATCATATCAGCCTCGTCAGGTTGCTCACGTCAACCTCCTCTCCTATCGCCTGCGAAAGGCCCCTCACGAACGAAACGACTATTATGAACGTGATGAACGGCACCACCGCCGCCCCGACAAGTATGGTGCCGACCAGCCCGCACATCCAGCCGACGATTGGCCCTGATGCCTGCTGCTGCCACGTGCTCTCATCGCTGCCGCCAGGCGCGCCGCCAACCTGATTGTGTATCTGGCTGTCCACAAGGCCGTACATGAAGACTATGCTCAGGGGGTAGATTAGGTAGAATCCTATCGCGATTGCGATGAGTCCGCCTCCGAATCCCCTGGTTATGCCAAAGGCGCGCAGCACGATGCCTGCGGGAAGCAGGTAGACGAACAGCACTGCAGACAGCCGCAGCAGCTCCAATTGCGCTATCGTGAGGAGTTGCGCGATGCCTATCATTATCAGCGCGCTGCTCATGGACGCGCTCACCTGCGACAGCCCGGGGCCCAGGCCTATCGTAGTCCCCAGCCCCGACGCGCCCACAGAGAACACCGTGGTCGAGAGCGCGGCAATCGCCATGTTGGCCATCGCCACCGCCCACCACGCCTTCGAGATTTCGCCGTTGAACTGGCTCAGGTAATCGTCCGCGACCTTGAACACGCTGCAGCCGCATCCGTTCGGGCCGCACGCGGGGTCGCACGTAGCGCCAACTATCCGCGCATCCACCCCGCACATCCAGCTCACGATGCCAACGATGAGGAACGCGAACACGAGCGTGGCGAAAGCCTCGTACATCTGGCTCTGCGCCCACACCGTCAGGTTCCTGTAGGCAATCGCGTTCGAAATGGCGTAGACGAGCCCGCAGACGAGGAGGATAATCAGCACCGCCGTCACGATAACGTTCTGCCACGCGCCCCAGATGGCGAGGAAGCTGCCGTTTCCCGTAGCGAGGTAATGGCCTTCCGCCGCCAGTTGCGCAGCCGGGTCCGAGGCGCATACCTGCACCGGCGCCAGCTTTCCCCCGGCCCCGGAAACGCAGCCCGAGAAGGCGAGCGCTGCCAAAACGAGGAAGCACGCCATTGCAGCCCTTTCCCATTTCATATTCTCACAGCAGCTTCGCTAGGGCGCTCACATCTATGTCTCCACCGAGCAGCCGCGCGAGTTCCTTCGTGAACCCGAAAGCCAGCGTGAGGTTGAAGACAGGCATGAACACAGTGACTATCACCACGTTGTATGCGAGGTCCGTGAACCAGTTGTCGAGGCAGCCATTCCACGAGAGCGGGTTGAAGTTGCATGAGCTCAGCCTCGAGCTGCCCATGTCGTTGCTGACTATCCACGAGTCCAGCGTTACGAGCAGCGGATAGACCACGTAAAGCCCGATGCACAGCGCCATGATCGCCGCCCCCGCACCCCTCGTCCAGGGGAAGGAGCGCATCACGCAGCCCAGGGGGAACAGCATCATCAGCTGTATCCCTATGAATTCCAGCACCGTGGTATTGACCCACGCGAGCCCTATCCCTATCCCGTAGAACTGCATCATTATGCCGAGCAGGTCGCAGACGACGTTAAGGCCCGGAGTCGGGGCGAAGCCTACTCCGGTCTGGTGCGGCGCAGCGGAAATCCTGAGGCTTGCGGCGATGCCGAGCCCGAAGTTCGTCCCAGCAAGTGCGGAATATCCGACAAGCAGGCCGCCGCGCACTCCGCCGAAGAAGTCCACCGCATATTTCACCGCGCAGTTGCCGTAGGGGTCGCAGGTCTGCGTCCCCGGGAGGCCGATGAGGTTGTTCATGAGCCCGTTTATGGAGAGCACTAGCCCGACCATTCCCCCGAGGATTATCGCGCTCACAACCGCCTGGTAGAACTCGTTCCTCGCCCACGCCTTCACCTTCGGCAGCTGGAACCCGATTCCAATCATGTAGGCGAAGCCATAGAGCACGAAGACTAGGGACATCATCGCAATCCCGATTTCCCTCCATGCCACTTCATCCATAATTACCGCTCATATCAGGTGCGTCAGGCCCGCTATCTCCACGTCCCCTCCGAGCAGGGGCGAAAGCCCCTTTATTGACGAAACCGTCACAATCAGGACGATGAGGGGTATGAGCACCGTCGCTATCATCATCCTGCCGAGCATCTGCACCACTACGAATATCCAGTCCGTCATGAACATCGATGCCATGGCCGGCGTCAGGCCGAATAGCACCATCCCTATCAGATCCAGGTCGCAGAACCGCACCGGGCAGTTTGCATCGCCCAGGAACCAGCCAGCCTGGAGGCCAAGCCTCGATTTGTCCGTGTCGCAGATGCAGAGCCACATGTTCCACCTGTCCAGCCATATGTTGTTGCCGTCCGTGGGAAGAATCACGTGCTGCGCGAACATGATATACATCAGCGGGTATATTGTGTAGAGGCATAGCGCCGTAGCCATGAGCAGCCCGCCGAGCTTGCGCGTGAAGAAGAACGTGCGCAGTATTATCCCGATCACGAGCAGGATGGGGAAGAGCGCGTCCTGCACCATAGTGAGCAGGAACTCCTGCGCCACGATGCTTGCTATCCAGGCGAAAAGCATGGGCATCAGCATCGCGACCGCATCGCTCATCATCGTCAGCCCCGCATACGGGCTTACCATTATGCCCATCGCCCATGCGCCCGGCACTTCGTCCGGGTCCGGCTCTACGTAACCGGTCGGATTCGGGCTTATGTCGAAGCTCTTCGTGAATCCGATGAGGAACTGGAGCCTCATGTTCACGCTCACAAGCTGGTCCGCCTGCACTATGAGCGACCTCTGCGTCTGCCGGAGCATGCTCCGCGCGCACTCTATATGGTAGTTCGTGGTCCAGCCCGTCGCCTGCATCGTGGTTTCCAGCGGCGCACTTGGCGTCCCCCCGCACAGTTGTGTGCCATCCGGCCCGGTGACCCCGCTCGTGAGGTCCGTCGTGAGCCCGGAGAGCGCGGTCACGAACCAGAGTATGAACGCAACGAGCAGCGCGCTCGCAATCACCTGGTAGAACTCGTTCTTAGCCCACATCACGAGCCGCGGCTGCCTGAACGCGTAGCCGAGCATGTAGCCGAGCGCGACGAAGAAGCACGAGAGCAGCACTGCGCCGACCATCGCCGAAACGAAGCCCTCCCCAGTCCACATGTCCGCAAAGGTCATGGGCTTGTTCGAAGACGACACGCAGCCCGAGAAGGCTAGCGCTGCCAAAACCAGGATGCATGCCATTGCAGCCAAATTTGCCTTCATCATCTCACTCGAACGGCGAGGGGAACTTCTGCCCGAGCATCTTCGCCATGCTCCTCATGAACGTGTATGCCACGACAGTATTGAGCGCGGGCAGGAAGACCGCCTGCGGAATGAGCTTCCCCAAATTGCCCACGACGCCGAAGAAATCAACGTGCCCCAGCTCGGCCGTGTAGGTAATGAGGTTCGGGTCGTTGCCAAACCACTTCTGCTGCAGCCCCGGGGAGTTGGAGTCAATCATGGCCACGCCCTCCGTCTGCTCCACGACCGCCTTGTCCAGTACATACATCATCGGCATGACCAGGTAGAAGGCCAGCGCAATGGCTATGAATGTCGCGCCCGCCTGCCTCAGGAAGGGGAAGACGCGGAAGAAGATGCCGAGCGGCAGCACTATCTTGAACATGAACGCCTGGATGAGCTTCAGCATTATCACCTGCATGAGCAGGCTGGAGAATATGGTCGAAGTGATGCTGAACATGAAGTCGTAGACGCCCGCGACCGCGTCGAGCCCGGCCATCGGCCTCAGTCCGCCCGGAGGCAGGCCCATGGGCAGGAAGAACGCAGCGGTTATCTGCAGGTAGATGCTGTCCAGCGCGAAGTTCGTCGCATAGCTCACCGTCTTCTGCCATATGAGGTTGTTCAGGTAAATGTCCGCTGCCTGGAACGGGTCCTGCCCCGCCACCGCCCACGAGACCTCGCACGCGCCCATGGCGAACCATGAAATGACGAGGATGAGGATTGCGGATATGAGCGCCTGGTAAAACTCCTCCTTCACGAACACGAGCCAGTCCACCCTCTTCATCACCACCGAAGCCATGTAGATGACGGAGAGCGCGAGCATTACGACAAGCACTCCGAGGAACGCGAGCTGCATCCAGGGTATGTCCACCAGGCTGCTGCCCAGCGTAGTTCCGCACGCCCCACCCACGCCGCTCCACTCGCAGGAGACCGCGCAGCTCTGCTTTATCATCGAGGAGCTTACGCCGGGCGGAAGCGTGACTATGCCGGGCATCGCGTCCGTCGCAGCGCTCAGGCAGCCGGGCAGGGCGAGCGCTAACGCCACGAGCGCGCATGCGACCAGTGCGTTCTTCCAGCCCTTCACCTAGACACCCAGCTTGCCGAGCCCGAATATGTTCGGGTCGCCGCCTATGGACGACGCTATCGAGCGGAAAGCGGTTATCGTAATTATGACGTCAAGGACGAACATGAACATCACCACTACTGCGGTTCGGACGATGCCCCTAATCAAAACCACTATCCACATCGTGGCGCCGCCCTCGAAATACCCCATGTCGGGGTCCTTTTCACTTCCAGCATGGTTGCCGTGGTAGAGGCTGTAAATCGACCCGCTCAGCACCAGCGTGAGCGGATAGACGAAGTAGAGCGCGAGCGCCATCGCTATGAGCGTGCCGCCCATCTTGCGCGTGAGCGGGAACCCCCGCGCGATTATGCCGAGCGGGAGGAACACGCTCAGCATGTTGTTCTGCGCGAACAGGAGCATCGCCTTCTGCGCAAATGTCCCGAACATCGAAACCGCCACGATGTAAATGAGCGGGCCGAACCCGCTTATTATCTGCTGCCAGCCGGCGAGAAATGCGAGCGTCGAGCCTGAGCGCAGGTAGAGGATTGTAGTCGGCGCCGCGGTAGGGATGATGGGGATGGGTATGGTGAAGCGCCACCAGGTCGACGCTCCGATGCCCATCACTTCTGTCTGGCCCATGAGTCCCGCCCAAGACAAGCCGAGGTCCCCGCCAGCCCAGTCGAGGTATTTCTTCCCCTCCTGGATATGGTCAGTGGAGCCGGTCATGACGAGCGTCAAGTCCGAAATCATCAGCACAAGCGCGATGCACAGGCCCACGAGTGCGGCGTTCAGCGTAGCCTCCCAGAACTCCGAGTTCGCCCAAGCGACGAGCTCCCTATACTGGAATCCCATGCCAATCATGTATGCCAAGCCGACGATGAGGTATGCCACCAGCACGGCGATGGCGGCGATGGGAATCCAGTCGCCGAGCGCCCACGAGGTTCGCGGAACGGGAGAACAGTAGCCATACGTGCAGGTCCCGCTGTCGCAATCTGAGTCCGAGTTGCAGCTCTCGCCGGTCCCCTTGGCCGCGACGATGGATGCGGAAACCACAAGCAGCAGGAGCACTAGGGCTAGTGGTTTTGCCAGCTTCGCCACTCCCTTAGCACGCACGTAGGTTTTTCGCCGTTTGTTGTTTTTAATAATAGCGGTATGAATGGAAAGAAAAAGGAAAGAAAAAAAGGAAAGCAGTTCAGCCGCTGAATCCGAGCAGGAAGTCGACGAGCCAAGGCGCCATTATGACGATGAGGACGCCGATGATGCCACCGACAATCATCGCCATCGCCCAGTTCTGGGCCTTCTGCCTTGTCTGGACGTCGAATACCTGCCCTATCGCATAGACCACGCCCGCGAAGATGAACAGCCCCAGCGCTATAGCCGGGACTATCCCCTGGAGCATCTTCACGAGCTCAATCAGCTGGGCCGTGACGCTGCTCCCTATCTCCGATGCGGTCGACGCCGAAGCGACGGCCGCGAGCATGGGCAATGCAAACAACCTGCGCATTAGGCTTCACCCTCCGCCTAGCCGCAAGCGTGCGACGCGCCGCTCATTCCGCCGCCCATGTTCATGAACGTGTCCACGAGCATAGGTGCGACGACTGCGAGCACGATGCCGATGATGCCGCCGACTAGCAGCGACATAGCCCAGCCCTGTGCCTTCGCCTTCATCTCAGCGCCGAAGGTCTGGCCCGCGGCATAAACTAGGCCCGCGAGCAGGAACATAATCAGCGCTATCGTCGGAATTATGCCAACGATGAGGTTCCTAATCTGGCACAACTGGCTGGTTATTCCGCTTGCAACCGCGCTTCCCTGCGCTGCCGCCGCAAGGGTAACGCCGCTAAGCAGTACCACTGCAAAGAGCGGCAACAGATATTTCATACTCAATCCAATCGCCTCCGAACCAAGGGGCTAGGCCCCTTTGTCGCTTTACGCTAACAACGTTCTTTTTCATGTATTTAAACCTTTCTATAACTGTACTACTCGCTGGGCAGGTGCCGGACACTATCTATATATTGGAGTTCCGCAGAAGTGTGCCCCATGGCAAAGAAAAAGGGCAGCTTTTCCATCGACGAGATGCTCGGCGACTACGCCGAGGAGAAGAAGAGGCGCTCAGACTCGCAATACGAGCACGGCAAGCCGTCGGAGATGGTCGCCTCCGCGAAGGAGGAAAGGGCGGAGGCCGCCGCCCGCAAGCGCGAGGAACTGGTTGCCTCCTCGAAGCCGCTGGAGAAAGAGTATTACGAGAGGCCGGAGCGGCTTGGCGATTCCGGCGCCGAGGAGGAGAGGATTCCGAAGGAGATGGTGAGGAGCAAGGCAGTGTTAATTTTCACCTACGCGCTCCGCTCCTTCGCCATAGCGCTCATGCTCATGCTGATGCTGTTCGTGATATTCCACGACGTCATGAAGAAGCGGCCGGTGATAGACTACTTCTCTTCCATCGGCGACTCATTCACGGACTTCGCGCTCACCTACATCGGCTTCTTCGCCATGGCCTTCGCCGTTCCCTTCCTCCTGCAGCTCGCCTACGACGCACTCTACTGGGTTGCGAACAAGAAGTGGAAGGCGCACACGCGCGAAGAGATAATCCACGCAATCCTCTTCGCGCTCATCGGCCTCATCGGTTCCGGCCTCATCATCTGGGCGATGAAGATATACTAACTCTCTTCGCGCTCATCGGCCTCATCGGTTCCGGCCTCATCATCTGGGCGCTGAAGACTTCGCGCTCATCGGCCTCATCGTCTGGCGATGAAAATAGACTAGCCCGCCCGCCGCAGCACAACGAAGTCGCCGTGCGGGGAGAAGAACACCGGCGAATAATCCGGCAATGGCTCTTTCCCGTAAATATCGTAGAACTTCTTCTCCATCACGACCGTTTCATAGCCCGCAGCCAGTGAGCCCAGGTAGCGCGGGGTTGCGTTCGCAAGGGAGTTGGGCTCATACTTCTCCATGACAAGCTCCCACATCGACGCGAACGCGGTGTAGGACTCACTGCCGAACGGCTCTGCGACCATCTGGCTCACGGAAGAGTAGCTGCACCCGCCGCCTGCGCTGAACTTGTAGAATGCCACGGCAGGCACTCCCCTCTCCGTTATGAAAAGCGTGCTCCCGCAGCCATGCGACAGGAAAATGCCGACCGCGGCCTGTTCGCCGTTTCCTCCGGGCGCGGCAAGCTCCTCATAGTTCGCCAGCGAGACTATAAGGCAGAGGATGAACGCCGCCCGCATGTGCGCCGGCCGCAGGAGCGAGAGGGCGCGCACCGAGAGAAGCGCCGCTGGCGGAACCAGCGGCAGGTAATACCAGAAGTAGCCCGGCTTCCCGAGCAGGGTGATGAGCGAGATGCAGAACCACATGAGCAGGAACATGTCCTCCTGCTTCCGCAGCCTGAGCGTGACGACGCCCGCAGGGACGAGCACGCTCCACGGGAACAGCATCCTGAAGATATCCGTCGCATTGCTGAGCAGGCCGGGCGCGGACATGAAGACGCGGCCGAGCGAGTCATAGATGTATGATGCGGCTATCTCCCTCAGGCCGTTGGGCACTATTAGCGCGAACAGCAGGGCGTAGGCGAGCATCGCGGCCGGTGCTGCGAAAAGGGAGGCGATGAATGCCGGCGAGCGCATCCGCCGAGGGTTGCGGGACAGGTAATACGCGATGGCGAGGAGGGGGATGAGCAGCGCGGCATACGTCTTCGTGAGCGCCGCGAGCACCGCGAATGCGGAAGCAACCCACAGCCAACCCCGCCCTTCGAACGAGCGCATATACGCGTAGAGCGCGAGCAGCGCGAATAGGATGAATGCGGTGTCAAGGAGCATGCCGTTCGCTACCGCCAGCGTCTCGCTCGCAGTGAGGAAGGCCACTGCGGAAAGGAATGCCGCCTCGTCGCCAAAGAGCCTCCTCGCTATTGCGAAGAGCGCGAACGCGCACGCGATGGACGCGAGCGCAGGCCCGAGCCGGAGCGCAATCTCCACCGGAATCTGCGGCCAGGCGGCCTCCGCAGCTGTCGCGGCCGCCGCATACAAATAGATTCCCGCGGGCGGCTTCCATGAAACCGGGTTGCCTAAGTAATGCGGAACAAGCGGCAGCCCCGCGAACGCCTCGCGCGCCATCTCCGCATACACCGCCGCATCATCGTTGAAGGGCTGCGCTGAAACGAGGAATAGGCGCGCAAGCGAAATGACAACCAGTAGCGCGACAAATACCGCAGCGCCCTTTTCCCGTTTCACGGCCTCACTTCAGAATGGTATATTTCGTGAGATAGACCTGGACCTGGAGCATTATGAGGAATGGCAGGATGAGGAGCGCGTTCACCACGAGCACCAGGTAGCGCGCATAGGGCACGATGCCGCGCAGCAGTATGAACACCCCGTCCGCGAGCGAAAGCGCGGCCATCCCGAGCACGACGATGAGGGCGAAGTAGACGAACTGCTTGCTTATCATTGAAAGGCTGCTCTTCATCGCGATGTAGGGCCTCTGCTCGTCTATCACTATCGCCGTGGGCGCGTAGAAGAGCGGGAGCGCGACAATGAGCGAGGTGAGCGGCGTCAGCCACTCGTTCACCCCGTATTCGTAGCCGAAAAGGTTCGCTATGAAGCAGATGACCCACGCGGTCAGGTAGAGCCAAAAGACTGAGAGTGTGTATTTCTCAATCCCCTCCATTATCTCCGTGCGGATGTTCGTGAAGGTCCTCTGCGATTTTATGAGCAGGTTGATTGCGACGATGGCGAAGGAGACCAGGAACAGCGAGACGAGGAAGGAAAGGACGATGACCGCAACATCCACGCCCGTGAGGTCGACATACATGCTCCCCGTCCTCAGGAACGTGGCGCCGAGCGCAACGTAGGTTGGCGTGGACGCAAGCAGCGGTATGAGGAACGCAAGCAGGAACGGCAGCGAGAAGAACGAAACCATTTTTATGTTCTTGAGGTATGACTCAACCGTGTAGCGGAGCACGTCAACCAAATCAAACACCTTCGGACACTCAATATCCCGCCCTTTCTTTAAATACCTTCTTTCTCCCACGCGCACTCCGCGATGCGGCCATACCCCGCAGAAGCGAGCTGCTCCGCCAGCGGCGCGCTGTCGCAGTAAAGGTAGGAGACGATGAACTCATAATGCCGTTTCCCCGCCTTCTCCCGCAATCCCTCCCTCCTCCGACTCCCAGTCTATATAAGCCGGGTCGCCGCCGAGGTAGAACATCGCCCGAGGCAGGTCGACAAGCACGGGAGCATGTGCCGTGTTCATCTCCCGCACGAGCTTCGCGGACTGGAATGGCTCCTCGCTGAATGGCCACTTGGTGGCTCCCAGTGCCACACAAGCTATTATGCCCAAGAGCGAGATTGCGATGACGGTGGTCGCGATGGCGGCCGTGGCATTTCTGGCACCGGCAAGCTGGCGGGCGAAATCCCACAGCTCAGAGAGGGCAAGCGCCGCGAAGATGCAGAAGGCGTATGCGCCCGGGTAATCATAGTAAAGGTTCCCGAGGTAAAGAAGGGGATAGGCGAATGCCAGCACGTACCAGGCAAGCGCCCAGAGGAGAAGGAATGCCGCAAGCCGCCTCCCCTTCTTCTCGAATATGGTGCGCTGCACGCCGATTACCGCGAGCAGGAGAACTGGCGCGCCGAGCTCTGTCGGGAGATTGCCAAGCGCCATTGCGATGGCCGCTGCAATCGCCACCGCGCCGCCCCCGGACCTGCCAAAGTACCACCCCACGTTCCCCCCGCCCCCGGCAGCAATTCCGTAGGCATACCACAGCGCGGGCAGAATGAAGGGCACGGCAAGCCACGCCGCATTCCGCATCTTTCTGAAATCCAGCGCCTTCCGCTCTGCCGCGAGCAGGAGCAGCGCAGGGAAGCCAAGGAGCATCGACGTTTTGAACGCGACGCACACGGCAAACAGGACGAATGCAGCCTTCCACGACCTCCGGGCCATAAGGAGCAGGGCGAGGAGGAAGAAGAGCGTCGCCGGGCTCTCAAGCTGCACATTCCTCGAGAAGTAAACTATCAGCGGCGCGAATGCGGCGAACGCTGTTGCAAGCAGCGCCACCCTCCGGCCGGAAAGCTCCCGCACAAGGAAGTAGAAAACGGGAAGAGAAAGCACCCCGCAGATAACAACGGGTATGCGCGCTGCAAGCTCGCTCACCCCGAGGACGCTGAATGAGGCAAATATCATCCACGGAAGGAGCGGCGTGGTGGAGAAGTCCCTGCCCAGCTCGTCCATCTGCGCGAGCAGCCCGTATTTGAAGAAGTTCAATGCAATGAGCGAGTAATGCGCCTCGTTGAAGCTGTGCAGCCCCATGAACGGCGAATCAATCCCGTACAGCCGCACTGCCGCGCCAGCGAGAATGATGATGAGCAGGAGCGCGGTTTCCATCCTGCTTTCCGAAGCCACCTATCCCGCCTTCCTCCGGAGCGCCTCGGAGCCGTCCGGGAAATACTGCACGGTTTCATAGTGTCCGCGCAGGTAGGCATAGATGCGGGGCGCAAAATCCGCCATCGTCTCGCCGCGGTCGAATTCCGCATCCGCAAGATAAGCGTATTCCGGCCTATTCGACTCCAAATCCGCGATTATCCGCGCCTCTGCCTTTTCATCTATGAACCACTGCGGCAGACTGATGTAATATGATGCGGGGAGCCTGTCCGCGTATACGTATATCTGCGGCTTGAAGGTGTAGGCAACCATCGTCCGGTCCGGCGGGACGCGCGCGGCGAAATACGCGCCTATCGCCCTGTCCGCCGCAGTCGTGTCCCCGAACGCGAAGCTCGTAATGAATGCGGCGAAGAAGACTATTGCGACGAACAGGAAGGCGAGAGGGAGCGGCGACCTTGCGGATTGCCTCCTCTTGCCCATGTGTTCGCCGATTGCGCGGCCGAACATCACCGCAAGCGCGGCGAGCGCCGGAATGAAGTGGAACAAGTCGAGCCGCGGAAAAGCGAACAGGAGTGCCGTGGCGAACCACGCGCAGGTTATGAGCTCCGCCCGCTTCATCCCTTTTCTCGCAGCTAAAACGGCGAAGGCAGCTGCAGCAGCCATGGCAAGCGCAAGCACCGCCACCTCATACGGCGTAAGCCACAGCTTTGCGAAGCCCTGCGACCCGAGCAGGCTTGCGAATGCCGAGTAATACACGAATTCATACAGCGCGCCATTCGCTGCAAAGTATGCGGCCACGGCCGCAACGGGAAGGGCTGCCCACGCAGCAAGCTTCGCGGCCTCCTTCATGCCCGACCTGCGCCAGACAAGGAATGCGGCGGCTGCCGCGAACACGACTGCCTGCGGCTTGAGGAGCAGCGAAAGCCCGGCCACGACTCCGCAGAGCGCGAGGCTGCGCCATCCCCCCTTCTCATCCCACTCAGCAAGCGAAAACGCCGAGACCGCAAGCGAGAGCGCAAGGAACGGCTCAATCACGAACCAGAAGCCGAAGAAGAGAATCTCGAAGCCGGCGTAGAAAAGCGCGGCTGCGACCGCGGCCTTATCCCCGTAAAGCTTTCGCGCAAAGAGGAACACCACCGCAGTCGTGGCTATCTGCGCGAGCGCGGAGAGCGAGCGCGCCACAACAATGTTCGCACCAAGCAGCGCCACCGGGACAGCTGCAACCAGCTCGATGAGCGGCGGATGGTTGTCGAAGAAATCCCTGTAAATCACGAGGCCTTTCGTCGTGAGCCAGGTGAACGCGAGGAAGTGCCCCTCGTCGTTGAAGAAAATTGATTTCGCCAGGCTCGCATGCATGGCGAGCTGCAGCACGAGGATTGCCGCAAGCAGGAGGACCGCAAACCTCTTTTCGCCTTTCATCCGAAGCTTTAATACTTTGCCAACTTAAAACTTCGCTGGTCGCAAATGGAAGATTTCACAATCATCATCCCGACACTGAACGAGCGCGCTACAATCACGAAGCTGATTGGCGAGCTGCGCTCCCTCTACCCATCCGCGCGGATAATAGTTTCTGACGACGGCTCGAATGACGGGACGCGGGAAACCGTAAGGCGCATCGGCAGGAGGGACGGGAAGGTCTTACTGCTCGACAGGGAGCGCAGGGAGGTTCACGGCCTGACGGCAAGCGTGCTCGACGCCCTCCGCCTCGCCAAGACCGAATTCGTCGTAGTGATGGACGGGGACATGCAGCATCCGCCCGAAGTCGTCGGCTCCCTCGCAGGGCAGCTCGCAGGCGGTGCGGACGTCGCTGTCGCCTACAGGGCGGGAGTGGATGGCGGCTGGCCCCTTGAGCGCCGCGCGATGTCGAAAGGGGCGGAGATTCTCGGCGCATCGCTGCTTGCAATCCGTGGGGCGCCCTCGTGCAGGGACGTCCTCTCAGGCTTCTTTGCGGCGCGCACCACACTCTTCAAGGAGGCGGTGGGGAAGCATCCGCAAAGGTTCGAGTTGAAGGGCTACAAAGTGCTGCTCGACCTGCTCAAGACGCTCCCCCGCAGGACTGTCATCGCGGAAGTCCCCTACGTCTTCGGGCTCAGGCGCGCCGGCGACTCGAAGATAGGGCCGAGGCACGTCGCAGCGTTTTTGCGTTCGCTGGTGAGATAAGCATGGACAGGAAGCTCGCCGTCGCCCTGCTCGCGCTCCTCCTCCTGCTACAATTCGCAATCCACTGGGAGATGAGGCGCGCATACTTCTTCTCCGACGAGGGCTACTACCTCACCTATTCCTGGCTGACGCAGCAGGGGCAGGTGATATACCGGGACTTCCACGACAACCACGCTCCGGGCATAGCTATGCTGGGCGGCGCCCTCTTCTTCCTCTTCGGCCCGGAGTTCGAAGCCGCAAGGCTCGCAGTCGCATTCGCACAGATGGGAACAACCGTTGCCATCTTCCTCCTCGCCCGCAAATTTTACGGCGCCCGCGCCGCATTAATCTCGGCAGCATTCTATGCAATAGCCGTCCCGATAATCGGCGGCGCATGGTTCGTCATCGAGCCCTTCTTCACACTCTTCGCCTCCTTCTCCGCCCTACTCCTCTACGAATATGCATTTGCAAAGAAGCAAAACCCAACATTTGCCCTCGCCGCAGGCCTGCTGGCCGGCTGCGCGCTCGCCTTCAAGCAGCCCGGCGCACTCTTTATCCTCTTCGGCGCAGCAGCCGTGCTTCTGGCGGACGGAAGGAAAAAAGATTCTGCAAGGTTCGCCGGGCTGGCGTGGTTCATCGCAGGCGCAGCCGCCATACCTCTCCTCCTCTCCGTCTACTTCGCGCTGAACGGCGCACTCTGGCAATTCATCTACGATACGGTGATATTCAACATCATCGTGAAGGGCTCGCGCGACGCCGGAGTCTATGTGGCTCTGGAGGAACTGCTAATCCTCTTCCTCCTCATCTGGCTCGGAATCATGCTTGTGCACCAGACAATGAAACAGCGCAAAGGAGCTAGATTCATGCAGAACGCATTCCTCCTCGCCTGGGCCCTCTCCTGCGCGTTCCTCGCATTCCCCCGCTTCAACGTATTCCACCTCATGGCATCCATTCCCCCGCTCGCAATCTTCCTCGGGAGCGTAATTCCCCAGAATTTCGGCAGGCTGTTTGAAGAGGAGAAAAGGTTCGCAGCCGACGTCCTGAAAGTTTCCACGCTTCTCGTCTTTGCGGGGATACTTGCATTCGCGTCACTGAGCATATACCTTGCCTCATTCGAGCAGAATGGAGTGGCGCCCCTCGAAACAGTCGCAGATGCGGTGCAGTCCAAGGCCGCCCCAAACGATACGATACAGGCCTTCCCCGCATTCCCCGAAGTTTACTTCTTCTCCAAGCGGCTGCCAGCAACCAGCTACATAGCGGAGGACCCTTGGGTCGCGAATCCGGAGATTGACGCGGACATGAGGAGGCAGCTCGAAGCTGCGCGCCCGGCGGTAATAATATATTCGAATTTCACTTCGCGCGACTACCCGCCCCCGCAGGACTTCCTGCCCCTCTCAGATGCCTACGTGAGGGGGAACTATTCAGTTTACGCCGAATTCACCCGCCTCATCACCCAGGACAGGAACGTCACGCTGTATCTGATGGAGCGGAAAGCCGCCTAACTCCGTTTCCGGCCCCCCTAACACTCATCCTTTTTGCCACGCACATGGCGCGATTTCCACATACCCGCTTTCATTCAGGCGCTGGGTGAGCGTCTGGTTCCCGCAGTAGAAGAACAGCACAACGAAGCGCGCAGACCCAAAGGAGTAGTTTTCAGGGAGCGGGTTCAGGAGGTAGCGCGAATATGCGGGGTCCGGGTTCGTGTAATATGCGGTGACGGAAGAGTCCACCACGATGGTCGAATTGCCTCCTCCAAGGGCGTTGACCTTCGCCGCCGATTCGGACACCACGCCCCACGCCGGGAAGAGCGGCGAAACGTCATACATCTGCAGGAAGGCGTAGGCGTTCGCCGCAAGCGCAACTGCCGCTACGAGCACGACCGCGGTGCCCCGCCATCTCCTGCCGAGCGCCGCGGAGGCGCGCCATAGCGCAACCGCAGCAAGGGCGCAGAACGCATACCACGCAACATAATCATAGTACAGGTTTCCCATGTACGGCCGCACATATGCCAGTATCAAGGCATACCACGGCACTGCCAGCGACAGCATCAGGGCATGTTCCCTCGCAGCCTTCCGGAATTCCGGGATGCTGCAAAGAATGAATGCCGCAAGGAGCGCGGCGCTCACGGCGCCGATGTTCAGGGGCGTAAAAACCAAAAGCCAGCCGAGCGTGGCTGTTACCTCCGCAAGCCCGCCGCCAAAGCGTTCGTAATACGCCGCGACACCGGTGAGGAAGCCAATTGCCGTCCATGCAAGGGCGGGGATGAACGGCAGGGCAAACAGCAGGAGGCTGCGCCTCTCTTTCTTCAGGTCCGGCCTTTTGCCATAAAAATACCAGGCGGCGAGGACTGCGGGAAATGCGGCTGCCGCGGAGATTTTCACGAGCATCGACAGGGCAAAAAGCGCCAGCGCGCCCCAGAACCAATGCCGCTTCCCGCTCTCCTTGAACAGCATCATCGCCGCGATTGATGCGAAGATGCAAAAGGCCATCGGGCTTTCCAGCTGCACTGCAGATGAATAGTGGGCGATGCTCGGCGCGGTTGCGGCAAAAAGCAGCGCGACGAGCGCCGTCTCCGCCCCGTAGACGCGCCTGCAGATGAACCAGAAAAGCGCGAGCGAGCCAATCCCGCACAAAAGAATAGGGATGCGTGCGGCGAATTCGCTCTGCCCAAAAACCTTCCACGACGCAAATATCATCCACGGGACGAGCGGCGTTGTGGAATAGTCGCCAACGCCAAGCAGGTCTGCCTGCGTGAGGAGGCCATACTTTTGGAAGTTGGCGGCGATGCTCGCGTAGTGCGCCTCGTTCGGGCCGTGTATGCCTATGAATGGCCTGCCGAGCTGGTAGCCTGCGAATGCGATTGCGATGGCGAACACGGCCGCGAGCAGGGCAACCTCCCAGTTCCTGCCCATCTAACCGGCCCTCCTATGCAGCGCCTCGGAGCCGTCCGGGAAATACAGCAAGGTTTCATAGTGCCCGCGCAGGTATGCGTAGAGGCGGGGCGCAAAATCCGCAATCGTCTCGTTGCGGTCGAATCTATCATCGCTAAAATGCACGTATTCCGGCCTATTCAGCTCAAGGTCCGCGATTATCCTCGCCTCCGACTCCCCGTTCATGAACCACTGCTGCGTGCTTACGTAATATGATGCGGGAAGCCTGTCCGCATACACATATGTCTGCGGCACGGATGCGCAGGTGAAGATAGTCTGCCCCGGCGGGACGCGCGCGGAGAAGTATGCGCCCGTCGCCATGTCTTCCGCCACGGTCTGCATGGCGAGGAATGCGATGACGGAGCTCATGAGCATCATGGGAATGGCCCACACCAATATGGAGAGGACCGCGTCCCGCACGTTTTTCACAGTCCCCCTGAGCGGCTCGCATGCCACCCTCGCAAACATCACGGAAAGCGCCGGGATTGCGGGAAGGAAGTGGAACAGGTTCAGGCGCGGGAATGCGAAGAGCAGCGACGAGGCGAACAGCAGCAGGAGCACGAGCTCCGCCTTTCTCATCCGCTTCGCGCAAAGCGCGGCGAAAGCGGCGGCGAAAGGCATCGAGGCCGCGAGCACGGTCCACTCATACGGCTGCAAATAGAGCATGGCAAAGTCGTGCGCCCCGAGGGCGCTGACCAGGAAGGAGCCGAAGAAGAACTGGAAGAGCGCCCCGTTCGCAAGGAAGTAAAGCGCCACAACTGCGACGGGCAGGAGCGCCCACGCAGCCATTTTCACCGCAGCCTTCATCCCCGATTCGCGCCACGCGAGGAATGCGGCCAGCGCCGCAAACACGACGCTCTGGGGCTTGAGCAGGAGCGACAGCCCCAGGAAAATTCCGGCGAGCGCGAGCATCCCGCCCTCCTTCTTCTCCTGCCATATGATGAGGGCGAACGCGGCAAGCGGCAGGGAGAGCGCAAGGAACGGCTCTATCGTGAAGTCGAACCCGAAGTACAGCACCTCGAAGCCTGCGTAGAACGTCGTGGCAGCCACCGCGGCGCGATCCCCGTAGAGCTTCCTCGCCATGAAGAACACTACGACGGCCGCCCCGAGCTGGGATAGCATCGAGAGCGAACGGACGACCGGCACTGTCGCGCCGAAGAGCCTCACCGGGATTGCGGCGATGAACTCTATGAGCGGCGGATGGTTGTCGAAGAAATCCCTGTAAATCACCAGGCCCTTCGTAGTGAGCCAGGTGAACGTGAAGAAATGCGCCTCATCCGGGAAGAACAGCGCGGTTATGAGCGTGGCGTGGAGCATGAGCTGCGCCGCAAGAATGAGCAGCAGCATGAGCACTGCAAACCTGCTCCCCCTTTCCTTCATGTGCGGTCTTATCACCTTAGCGGTTAAAACTTCTTCGGTCTTACGTGATGTCGGCAAGGAGATAGCCGGGGGCCGCGCCCCTCACTTTCGAGCGGACGAAGCTCCCAAGTTTCGGCCTTCGGCCTTCGAGTGCGACTTGCTTGTAGGAATCCGTCCTTCCCGAGAACCCT
>CAIXRF010000112.1 GCA_903921825.1 uncultured Microcaldota archaeon
GCCATATGGGCCCGCTGAGAATCGAACTCAGAATCTACTGCGTGTAAGGCAGTCGTCTTAGCCATTCGACTACGGGCCCTTCGAACCGCAGGGGAGTATTTCGCAGCTGGTATATATTTTAAAAGCCCCTGCGAAATCCAACCCGTGGTTCGAGGTATCCTAGTTTTGCTTCTAATCGCAGCCATTCCGCTTATCGCCCTTGCTGCGTCCCAGCCCTGCGCGCCGGACCACTGCGTCGACGGCACTTTCTACTACAACTGCTTTTACAACGAGGCGCAGGTGTGCAAGTGCGCAACCCTCGCGTGCGACTACGGGAAATGCAGCGAAGACGGGACAGTCTGCTACACCGCACCTGCAACCCCGACCCCAACACCCTACTGCGAAACCAAGTACTGCAGCCAAGGAATAATGTACTACGACTGCTACTACGACGAGATTAAGCAGGGCTGCCAGTGCTCATCGTATTACTGCGAATCACAGCAATGCAACGGGCAGGGGACCGACTGCTACGCCCCGCAGCAGACGCCGACCCCTGCGCCTACGCCAGCATGCCCGAACAACTGCCAGAACGGAATCTTTTACAGCAACTGCTATTACGATGCCGTGAAGGGCTGCAGCTGCCTTTCCGCGACGCAGTGTGACTCCCAGCAGTGCAACCCGCAGGGGACCGCGTGCGCCGTTGCCACGCCAACACCAACTCCGAGGCCGACAGCGACCGCAACGCCAATCCCAAGGCCCACGTTTGTGATAACTCCGCCCCCCACACCAGTCACCGGCTGCATGAACATCAGCGGCAGGATAACCAACTTCATCTACCCGATTGAGTCGCTGCGCATAGTGGTAGCCCGCATGAACGACGCCGCGTGGGTGAACGCGCCTCCGAAGGCGGACCCGCTGAGATACCTCACTGGCGAGACGTACAACGCCAGCATCCGCTTCGGCGGCGAGTTCGACCTCGTTTACAACTCGCCGTGCCTGCGGACCTCGGGCACCTACCTCGTCTATCCGCTCTATGTCCCGAACACGGGCGACTGCGGCGAGTGGGAAAGCAATTGGAACGTTTCCGACAGGATCGTGAGCGTGAGGAGGGAGTCCGTGCTGAACGTGAACTTCATTTACATCCCAAGCGATGCCAGGGTGCCTTCAATCAACTTCAACTATACCCAGTCAACCCCGCTCGGCTGGACTCCACTCGTCAGGTTCCCGCCCGAGCCGCCGCTCAACTTTACCATGACTGCGAGCGACGAGTCTGGGATAAGCAAGACGGGGATAATACTGGAAACGATGAGCGGCACGCCGATACAGGACGCGAACTGCACGGGCAGCACCTGCGCGATAAACAACAGGAACTTCACGAACACGACGGAAAGGATACGGGCGCGCGCCTACGCGTGCGATAACGCGGGAAACAAGGCGACGGCCACTTTGGACGTCCCAATCTCATCCTGCTACAATCTCGTGCAGGACGGAAGGGAAACCGGCGTTGACTGCGGGGGCCCGTGCACGCCTTGCATCAGCTGCACCTGGTGCGGAACCCATATAACCCCAATAATTATCCATGGGCGACCAACCGACGGCTACATTGACGTAGTATTCGTTGCGGACAACACTTACACTGGGCACAGCTTCTCGGACTTCGTGACTGATGCGAAGCGCGTGATAAAGAAGGGTTATTACACGCTCGACCAGCGCGTGACCAGCCCGCTTCCAGCGGACTACCGCAACAAGTTCAACTTCTATTACTGGAACACCGTGGACGAGCATGCTGCTTCAGGCATGTGTAGCTGGCCCGCGCCTGATGGCTATGAAACACAGGCAACTTTTGCGGATAATATGGGCTTGCTTTACTATACCAGCGGCGACCTCAGCGGGTGCGCGAACGGATGGGGAAACGCCAGGTTCAGGACCCCGGGAAGGCTGGTGAGCGAGCGCGCAGGAGAAAAAGAGATAGTAGGGCAGGCACTCCACGAGAGCGGGCACGCCATCTTCGGGCTTTCAGACACTTACTGTGGCAGGACCGCATACCACAACATCCCACCGCACGCGAATGCATGGACCTCGCTTGCCAACTGCCAGACCGACATAGCAAGCCGCGGCTGGGACACAACGCCGTGCCGCGCGATGGGGGGACCCAGCGACACCGACTGCCGCGGATGGTTCCGCTACGACCTGAACGTTCCTGACCCTGAGATGATGGAGTGGGGCTTTGAAATCTACGGCCCCGCAGGAACTGCTAGGATTAACTGGACGCTCGCAGAGCGCTTCAGGACAGGATGATTCCAATGGGAAAACAACTTGCTTTGCTCGCGATTTTGGCGCTGCTCCCGTGCCTCGCGCTTGCCCAGGAAACGGAGAAGGTGGTAGTCGTCCATCTGAACATAAGCGACTCAGGAATCACGGAAACGAATTCAAGCGTCGTCTATGGCCTGCCGCCCAACTGCATGAGTGGCGAAGGAGACTACACCTACTCTGCGCGCGCGTCTGGCGTCGTAATAAGCGAATGCGGGTTCTACGACCCGCGCGTCTCAATGGGCGACGAGATGAACACAAGCGGCAATAGGTCCGGAGTCATCGAAGTTGCGCCAGAGGCGGATGCGGTGCTGATCTTTCCATTCAATCCCGCGATGCTCACGCTAGATGTGAGGAATGCGACAACGAATGAAACGCTCCTCCACGCGGACATGTCAGGCGTTGTGCGCGACTTCTGCACTTCCCACCCGCAGGATGCGGACTGTGCAGCCTTCCAGGCAACGCCCACGCCTGCGCCAACTGCCACGCCCGCGCCTACGCCTGTGCCGAGCACGTGCCCGCTCGGCCTCGTTTTGTTCGGGCTCGGCGGGCTTGGGATGGCCGCCTTTGCAAGAAAATAAGCTACGCTACTTCCGAGCTTCTTCCCGACTCCCTCTTTACCCCGTAGTCGCTCATCCCGGCCTTCCACCAGGAGTCATACCTGTCGCGCACCTGGTCCTCAATGCTGCGCGACTTTCTCACCGCAAGCTCCATGTGCTTGGCGGTGATCTCCTTCGCATCCTCAATCACTGCCATGTCGCCGGCGAGCTTCAGCATCCCGGCAATGTCACGGAACCGCAAAGTAAGCGCGTCGCCCTTACCGTCAATCATCTTCGCCTTGGCCTTCGCATCCTTGATGATGACCTCGAGCGCCCCGCGGTCGGCATGCGGAATCTTGCCATCCTTGACAATCTCCTGCGCGACAAACTGCGCGAGCCTCATCCTGTTCTCATCCGTGTCCGGCATCGTCGTGTTGAGCAGAACCTCATACCCGTCCCCGAGGATCCTTGAGCGCAGGGCAGGCAAAATCGAGCCCATGTCATTCGTGTTCAAGGC
>CAIXRF010000113.1 GCA_903921825.1 uncultured Microcaldota archaeon
CTGGTCGGTTAGTCGTTTGATTCGATAGTTTACGACGTTTTTGCCGATCCCTAATTTTTTGGCTATTGCGGTGTTACTTCTTCGTGAATTCAGGTCCAGCTCCTGGAGGAGCCTCCGGTCGAGCTTGTCCAACATAGGCAATTTGCATGGTTCGACCATGTTGCGGTTTTCCGTCGTCTGCTTATTAAATCTGACGTTTTTGTCCTAAAACTAGAGATATCCACACCTAATCTAGCTATCTGACAAAAAATCTACTGCGAATTCATATTAACTGCTAAAAATAAGTCCATACCGCGCCTCTCGGAACTGCGGTCCTCCCCCGGAATCCCTGGAATCTTCCTCCGGGCGGCGCCCTTATGCTGATAGCCGAGGAAGCTTCCCCCTACTCTGCAGATTTCTGAAATTGATGAGTCCATCGTACCGAGGACGTTCAGAGATTAATGATTTATTTTGATTTATCTTCGCGTGGTACATAGTGAACCTTATAGACGTCTATAAAGGTTCCAGTTTCATAATCTTTAATGATATTCGCGAATTTCTCCTTAACCTCCTTTTGCATCTCATAGAAATGACCAAGATCACGTGCGAAGAACTCCAAACCGAAATCAAAACGGCCAAGGGCGCTATAAGCGAAGCTGACATACGGGTGTGCCTGGACATATTCAATGAACTCCCTCTCGCGCACCGGAGTCAGGTCCTTGAAAGAGATGCTCATGAAACCCCACACAGTATAGCCGAGCTTAGGCGGATTCGTCCAGACCTGGTATACAATTACGCCATCCTTCTCCATCTTTTTGAGACGGTATTTTACAATCTCCCGCGTGAAGCCTAGCTTTCTCGCGATTGTACTTACGGGCATGCGCGCATCTTTGCTTATTAAATGGAGAATTTCCCAGTCCTTCTCATCGAGTTCAGATTTCACGCCATAGGTGAAGCGCATCGATTTTGTGCCTAGTGTATCTATCGCAGTTTTTAGCCTCATGCTTCTTTGTTTTGGTTCAAAAACAATTTAAATATTCCCTTTTTAGGTAAAAATCATGAGAAAAATATATATTAAGGTTCTAACAAGTCCATACCGCGCCTCCCGGAACTGCGGTCCTCCCCCGGAGTCCCTGGAAGTGTCCTCCGGGTGGCGCCCCTACCCAGGTAGTCAAGATGGCTGAATCACGGAAAAAGAGGCTGTCATTTCCAGAGGCGGACATTCTTCTGCCGAACCACTTGACGAGCTACCTACTCATCAAGCCTGACCCCAGGTACCAGTCAGAGGAAGTTGGAAGAGCGCTGTGCAAGATTCCTGGCGTAAATGAGGTCCACATGACTGCGGGAAAGTTCGGCTTTTTGGTGAAGATGAGAACGAGGACGAAGGAGGAATGCGAAAGGGAGGTGAGGAGACTGCTCCTCAATCCGCAGATTTCCGAAGTTGATGCGCTGGTGGGGGCGAAGACGTTCCTATAATTTTCAAAACCTATTTTAAGGAGGGGAAACCAAAAATGAGCGGTGATCGAAATGCTCGTTTCCCCCCGGGAGATAGTGGTACCCACTGGAAGGCCCATGCCTGCGCCAATGCCAGATGCAAACGACCAACATCTGATTCTGAGCGGCGTGCGGCATGTCGTTAATGCGTCGCAGCATGTGCACGTGAACTATGACAAGGCGAAGGAATTCGCCGAAATGCTCAACGTAGAGGAACTCAGCCATTGGCTGAAGCGCGCTCCATACGACTTTAGCAAGCTCGATGACGACCAAAAGCTCGGCTTCCTGTTCGTTTTTAACTCGCTTAGCTTCAGCTATTGGGGAAGCCCCAAGTGGGCGGTCGGCTACAATGGCCGCCTTTACGACGGCACATGGGGGCTGATAATAAGCTTGGGCAAAGCCGTAAAGGAAGGGAAGTCGATACTAGACCCAGCTTACCTCAGCGGCGTAGAGCGCACTGAGCTTGAAACGGTCCTGAGAGGAAACGTCAGGATACCCCTCTTCGAAGAGCGCCTGCGCATGCTTCGTGAACTCGGAGATGTCACAGCCAAGAAGTTTGGCGGCAAGTTCCGCAACGTGGTCGTTGCAGCTAAGGGCGACGCAATCAAGCTGCTCAACATAATCCTGGAGAACTATCCGTCCTTCAATGACAACTCCATATACGGGGAAAAGACGGTCCACTTCCACAAGCGCGCCCAGCTCCTTGTCTCTGACATATACCATCTCTTCGAAGGGAAGGGAGTCGGGAAACTCCGGAACATAGACAAGCTGACAGCATGTGCAGATTACAAGGTTCCGATGGTTTTGCGCGAACACGGAGTGCTTGAATACAGCCAAGAGCTTGCGCAGAAGATTGACAGCGGCCTCGAGATTCCCAAGGGAAGCGCGGAAGAGGTGGAGATACGTGCGAACACGATTCACGCCGTCGAGCTGATACGCGACTTGGCGAAGCTCAAAAGCCCGGGCGTGACCGCGATGGCAATAAACGATCACCTCTGGTGCGCAGGACAGCAAAAACCGCAGAATGGCAGGCAATACCACCGTACGAGGACAACTTCGTATTAGGGTGTCATTCGAAGACGCAGGGAGGCGGCCCCACGGAAACGACTTCCTTTTGGAATAGGGATATCTCTATCACTCTGTTGTCCGGAAATGCCTCCTCTATCCCCTGCAGGATTTTTCTCAGCTCATACGGGTCCTTCACAATCAGCCCGAACTCCATGAATGGGTCGCCAACGTATTCCGCGATGAATGGCACCGACTCATGGTTGGTCAGGTAGGAGATTAGCCTCTCCCTTTCGTCTATGTTCTTGTTCACGATGAACACACTATACTGAAAGAGACCAAGCTTTGAGATGTCGACGAAGATGGAATATTTGTCGATGTAGCCTCCATTCTCTAGGTTCCTCATCCGCTGGATGGCTGCTGGCGCGCTCAGCGACACCTTTTTCGCCAGCTCGACACTGCTTATCCTTGAGTTCAGCGCCAGCTCCTTCAGGATGAGCTTGTCCTTCACATCTAGTTTGTATTCAGTGTGCCGTTTGTGCTTCTCTGGTTTTGGCGGTGCACCGAAGTATTTCTCATAAAAGAAGAGTGAGCGCCTGTGCAGTGTGAAGCGATGGTCGATTATATCCGTTTTAAAGCCCTCATAGATGGTGAGAAACTTCTCGTCTAGTTCGTCGTTGGTTTTTCCATATACTGATAAGCCACAGCTCCACACACCTGCGAGTTCCGCAACCCAGGACGCGAAGGAACAGGAACCGAGGAAACCTATGAATTCCTTCTGCCGCGTCGCCTTGACGTTGGCAAACACTGCCGCGCCGATGTAGCCAAGCCGGGCAAGGTTTATCTCCGTGACAAAGTTGAGTATGACCTTATCCTCCTTCAGCTTGCTAAGGCGGTAGTTTGCCACCTCCCTCGATACGCCAACCTTTTTCGCCAACTGCGTAACGGGCATTCTCGAGTCCTGCATCAGTTTCGTCATGATTTGTAGATCTAGCTTGTCCATCTTCGCCACTTTTTAACTATTCTTCTTTATTAACTTAATTGTTGTAAAAAAAATGAACCAATGTTTAATATAAAGCCTAATCCATAATACGGCCAGGTCTGCGGATACCGAGATGATCACCAGGCTCTTCCGGGGGGAACTGGCCTGGGGAATCGGCCTGTCCGCAAGCGTCGGAGAAGGGTCGAAAAACGAGGTGAAGCAAATGGCATTGGTTAGTGGAAACAAGATTGAAATCCTGAAGTCCATCTGGCACGTCGTGCGCGAGGATGGTGTGCGCGCCGAGAGGGAAGTAGTCGTCCGCCTCCAGGATGGCGAAGTGGAGGTCTTCCAGGACGGGTCGAGCTACACGCCGAGGGAGGCCCTCGACAACTACATAAGCGAGGTTTCTTAACTGAAGTTTATACGACAGGAAGCGAACAAAAGGGGGTGTCGAACATGAACGCAACGATCGCCGTGGAAAAGAAGGCTGCGGTCAGGGAGCTAATCTTGAAGCTCCAGAAGGACATGGACGAGAAGAACGAGGTGCCCGTCGTCCTCCTGCCACTGCTGGCAGAGGGGGACGGGGAATAAGACTAATGGGGGTTTAGGGGTGCAACGGAGAGGAGTAACATGCTTGATTCCGATGAGCCTACTGGCATTTCCTGCGCCGCTTGCGGCAGCTTTGTCCCGAGCTGCGCAGTCCACGAGGAATGGGGCACCCGCCTCTGCGGCACCTGCGCCATTCTAGAGCAGCAGAAGGCCGAGGAGAGGCGGGACACGAGGGAGTGCCCCAAGTGCTTCAAAAAGACCCGCAGCTGGGGGAGGAAGGGCTGGAGGGACGGCAGGGAGTACTGCAAGGATTGCGCCAAGGAGCTGGAAAGGGTCTGGTTCATAGGGCATTCCTGCATGCTCTGCAACCGGCTCATCCAGGCGCACGAGAGAAGGGCGATGCCCCCGGAGAGGATGCAGCAGAAGGACCCCTACGTGAAGAGCTTCCTCGTGACGGAGCGGTCGGTCTGCTGGGAATGCTACGTGAAAGCGACGAAAAGGCCGTCGGGCGTGAAGGTGCTGAGGAAGACGGATGAGGGAAGTTCGACGGGAATAAACTGGAATGTGCTTAGGATTGTGAGGAGGAAGCTCGGGGCGCTGAAAGAGGGATAAAAATGGCAGAGATGAACCCTGGAACGGAGGAGGCGTTCGAAAGGTACTACGAGAGGCTGGAAGTCGGCAGGAACACCGGCTGGCTCTACCTCGGCTTTGCCAGCCTGCTCGCCGTCGGAATCCTCGCCGGCATGATTCTGAACTGGAGCCTGGAAGGGGATGCGGCAAGGTATGCGCCCGGCGAATTCATGCCCGGCGAAACTCAGTACGTGATGGTTGCTGGGGTTGGGGACGTGGAGGTGAAGGCGCTGGAATACTCCGGGCTCTTCGTCGCATTCGTAATGCTAATAATCTCCTACGTGATGGCGGGGAAATAGCTGTCAGCTCCGATAGCCGAACTTCCTGTCGTATTCCTTGTGGTTTAGGACGTCTATCAGAAAGCCGATTATCTCGGGCTGGCCTCCCTTCAGGGTATAGATCGCCCTCCAATAGGAGTCAAGGTTGAGCTTCCAGAGGTTGCTAATCCCGTATTTCACGACATACTCACTTGGCCAGAGCCTTTTCTGAATCTTTTTGCCTGCTTCGGCGTCAGCGGCGAGTTTGCCGATTCCCCGGTTTATTATTTTCAGAAGGTAAAAGGCCTCGCTGCTGCCCTTGTCTGCCCTCGATTGCAATTTCGACATTTCCGATGCAACGTCTTCAGCCAGTATCACTTCGGGCATGGTTTTGCTTCGAAGGCTAATGCATTTATACGTCGGTGAGCACGTGGTTTCCAGTTGCGGAAAAGAAGCGAATTAGCGCACCCGGGTGCCTCGCGCTATCGCGGCTTCAAGCTTTGGGCTGCTGCCTATCCACACGATGCGGCGGTCCTTGGCGATGAGGATTTTGCCGGATTTCTCGAGATAATCGAGAATGAGGGAAAAGGTCTGGTACATCATGCGCTTGCGCAGGCTTTTCCAGAGCTGGAGCTTTCCGGGGTAGGTGCGGGCCTTCCGTATCGCCTCCTCCACCATCAGCACCGTATCGAGGCGGGGCCAGTGTATTACCTGTTGCGTCTTGCGGGCCATAGCCACCACGTTATATAAGATTATATATTATATGGGAGTATATAATAAAAGCCTTTGCCTGCTGGAGATTAGACCTGCCTGATGCCCGTCATCCTCAGCGCAGTCGCGGCCTCGCGCCGGACGCGCTTGTCGTGGTGGCGCTCGAGCCGGAGGAGCATGTCCGCGGCCTTCGTGCTCGTGAACCTCCTTCCTATGTTGCCGATTGCCCACGTGGCGGACCAGCGCACCCCGGAATCCTCATCGGAGAGGAGGCGGAAGAGCGGCGGGAGGGTGGAAACGTCTCCGAGCCAGCCTGCCGCCTCGATCATCTTCTCCTTGGCGGAAACGTCCCTTTCCCTGAGCAGCGCGGAGAGAAGCGCGTCCGTGGCGCGGTAGGCGCGCATCATCCCCAGGTAATGGGCGGCCTCGCCCCGCATCTCCGCATCCTCGTGCATGAGCACTTCCACTATTACGCTGATGGCCTCGCGCGAGCCTATGTTCGTGAGCGCGTGGACGGCCGCGCGGCGCACGGACTTCGACCAGTCGCCGAGGAGCCCCGCAAGCGCGGGAACGGCCTCGGGGTTTGAGACGCTGCCAAGCCCGAGCGCGGCGTTTTCGCGCACCTTCTCATACTTGTCATTGAGCTTCGAAAGCATCTTGCCCAGCGTTTCCTTCTCCAGCTCGGTTCTTCCGCCGGTGAAATCGACGTCGGCCATTCCCTCGCCCTACCCAAGACGCCTGGCCGCCTCGTCCCAGTTAACGATGCTCCAGACGGCGTCTATGAACTTCGCCCTGTCGTTTTTGTAATCGATGTAGTAGGCATGCTCGAACACGTCGAGGACAAGCAGGATGCTGGAGTTAGGGTAGAGGTTCGTGTTGTGCTTCTCGATTTGCATTATGAGCAGTTTGCCTGATGCCTTCTCAACCGCGAGCGCCGCCCATCCCGAGCCCTCCACGGTGGCTGCGGCTTTCGCGAACTCCTTCTTGAAGCGCTCAATCCCCCCGAACTCCTTGTCGATTGCGTCGCCAAGCCTCCCTCCGGGCGAGCCCCCTCCCTGCCCAGAAGGCGCCATGTTATCCCAGAAAAGGGAGTGGAGCACGTGGCCCCCGACGTTGAACGAGAGCTCCTTGAGGGTGGACTTCGCGTCGTAGTCCGCGCCCTCCTTGCGCGCCTTCTCCATCCTCTCGAATATGGAGTTCGCGCCGCTCACATAGGCCTGGTGGTGCTTCTGGTGGTGGATGGTGAGCTGCAATTCAGAAACGTAAGGCGCGAGCTCAGCGTAGCCATAGCGCAGTTTTGGCAGCGAATACACGTCAGCCATTGTTACCACCTCTCCGAATCCTGAGGCTTTTTCCCTGCCCCGGTTTTTGAACATATGGGTTGAGCAGCTTGAGCGCGAACTGCACGAGAACGCCGAAGAAGACGGAGACGAAAAGGATGGCAGGGTAGGTGAGTGGGAGGGGCGTATAGATTAGGACAATATAAGCGAGGGGCAGGGAGAGGAAGGCGATGAGCTTGCGCACATGGCCGAACTCCCTCATGTTGCGCAGGAAGAGCGCAAGCGCGAGGGAAATGAAAAGGCCGAGTAGCACGGTGAGGGAAGAGAGCACGAGCAGGGAGGCGATGGGGTAGAAGAGGAGCGCGATGTCCTCCATCTGGAGCATCGCGCGCAGCACCTCGAGCCCTGCGGCGAATGCGAGGATGAGGAAGGCTGCGAAGTACCAGAATTGCTTCGTCGAGTCGAAGACGACGTGGAAGTCCGCCCTGCTCGCCCCGGCAGTGAGGGAGAGCGCGGCGAGCAGGTAGATGAAGAGGAGGTTCGCTGGGTTCGTGAGGTCCGAGTTGAAGACCGCACCCAGGATGGCGAGAAAGTTGGAAAGGAGCGTAGCGAGCGCTGAGGCGGGGTCGAAGGACGATAGCGCGAGAAGGCCGGGGAAAAAGACGGCGAAGGCAAGAAGCACGATGAGCGGAGGCGCGAAGCACGGCGCGAGCGTCGCGAGGATTGCGGAGAGGTAGCCCCACGCGGAGCGCCTGTGCGATATCTTCACCTCGCCGCTCTCCGGGGATATCGTCCGCTGCAGCTCCGTTTCCGAGCCCGTCGCCGCGCCTACGAGCGCGTGCCCGAGAAGCTCATGCGATGCGACGGCTGCGCCGCCCACCAGCCAGTAGGAGATGCGGTTCCTGCGCAGCTCCGGGAGCACGATGCGGTAATAGGTGCGGAGCACGAGCCAGGACTGAATGTACCAGAAGAGAAGGATGAGCGCGAGGAAGAGCACGAGCGGAAGAAGGAGCGAGAGGACGAAATAGCGGGCCATAAATTCAAAGTCGAGGAAGATTTGGAGCATGCGGAGAGAGGGGCTGGCAGTGAATATAAACTTTGGCTGGGAAAGAGCGTGCGGTGCGAATATGGCGGTAATCCATGGCGATTCGGGAAATTTCGACAAAGAAGTGAAGAAGAGCAAGGTGCCCGTTCTCGTTGATTTCTACGCGGACTGGTGCGGCCCATGCCGGAAGCTCGGCCCGGTTCTCGAGCAGCTGGACAAGGAGATGGGAGGGAAGCTGAAGGTAGTGAAAATCAATGTTGACGAGGCGCGCGAGCTTGCAGCGGCGCATGAGGTGATGCACATCCCCGCGCTCTTCATCTACAAGGGCGGGAAGATAGTGAGCAGCGACACTGGCTCGCACCCTCTTCCCCTGCTTAAGGCGTGGGTTGAGCAGGTGCTGTAGGCCTTACTTGAATGACCCGTACCATCTCTCATAATCCTTGTGCCTTGCGAAGCACCTTATGACATAGAGGGTGTTGCCATCGATTTCGTAGACGAGCCGCGCCTGCCTTGTCACGTCTTCGACGTGATATGGCACGCCGAACTTCATGTGGCGCCGAGGGGGCATTTTCGCCAGCTTCTCGATATGCTGCTTGAAGTATAGCCGGAACTCGCGGTCGCTCTCCTCAAGGTCCCTGACCGCCTCCTCCCGGTAGAAAATCCGCATCTTAAAGCCCCAGGCGCTTCATCACTTCCTCATGCTTGTAGAGCTTCGTCTTGCCCGCGCGTATCTTCGCCATCTCCATCTCGACCGCCTTGTGCACGAGCTCGACTTCCTCCTGCTCTATCTGCCTTTCGTATGCCATGAGTGCCTGGCGTATTGCTTCGGTCTGGTTGCCGGCATAGCCCATCTCGATGAGCTTCGCAATTATCGCCTCATACGGCGCCCCAAGGTTCACATTCATCCGACCACCTATGCTTACTGGATGCTTATTGGATAAACATTCAACAATATAAAGGTTGCGCATCTGGCTATTAGCGCCGCCTTCTGTGCTGCCTTCTCCTGAAGATTCCGAAAGTGAGCGTGTGGAAGATTCCAATCAGCGGTGCGAAGATTAATTTGTGGAGCAGCCAGCCTATGAAGTTCAGGATGCCCTTGATGAGCTTGTCCAGAACCCAGCCGATGAAGTCGATGAGCTTTCTCGCAAGAAGGCCGAGGAAGGAGAGGAAGCCCGGTGCCTCCTCCGCAGCTTCCATTGCTGCGGGCTTTTTCCCGGGCACAGACGGGGGCGGGGCGTAGGCGGTTTTCGATTTCCCCGGCGTTTTCGCGTATTTCTTGAAGAGCGGGGATTTGCGCATCAACGAGAGCATCTGCGCATCCGTGGCAATGCCCATGGACGAGGCGGGAGGGTACCAGGCGACCTTCACAGGCGGGAGGAGCTCGCCCCGCTCGTTCAGCAGGGAAACGAAGGAGGTGCCGACCTCAAGGCTCTTCATCTCGTCCTCCATCTTGTAGAAATGCGATGGCGGGAATCCCCTCACCAGCGCGCGCACCTCATCCAGGTCCTTCTGCGTGAAGGCCCTCATCGCGAACTGGATGCGGTTTGAGAGCTGGCCGAGCACGCCCTCGGAAATGTCCCCGGGCTCCTGCGTGATGAAGAAGACCGCAACGCCTTTCGAGCGAATCTGGCGCAGTATTGTGGTCATCGTGTCCACCAGCGTGCGGTTCGCGTTCAGGAATAGGTAATGTGCCTCGTCGAAGAAGATGGCAAGCCTCGGCTTCTCCTGGTCGCCGATGTCATCAAGGGAGTTGAAGATGTGGTTGAGGAGGAAGGCGGCGGCCGCTGAGAAAACCTCGGGCCTGTCGCGGAAGTCCGAGAGGCTGAGCACGGAGATGAATCCCCTTCCTTCCTTGTCTTTTTGCAGGAGGTCGCCAATCTCCACGGGCGTGGCGGAGAAGAGGGAGTTCAGGCCCGATGCCTTGAGCTGCGTCAGCGTGCGCAGAATCACGTCCAGAGTCGTGGTGGAGATTCCGGGCACGGAGTTCGGGTTCGCGCGTATTGAAAGGAGCAGGGACTCGAGGTCCTCCAGGTCAATGACGGGTTTCCTTTTCTGCTTCGCATAGATGAGCGCGACTGAGAGATGGCTCTCCTGCGTGGGGTTCAGGCCCATGAACTTGGCGAGGAGCGCGGGATTGATGGAATCAAGGCGGATGCGCAGTGGCGTCAGGCGCCCTGAGAGGGAGAAATAACTGGCAGGGAAGGAAGAGGGCGGGACCGCGCACTTGAGCTCGGAGCAGCGCGAGGAGATGATTTTCCTGTCGCCTGGCGCCGCAAAATCGGAAACATCGCCCTTCACGTCCGTGAACACGACCGGAACGCCCGCGGCGGACAACTGCTCCGCGAGGCGCTGCGCAGCGCGCGACTTCCCCGTGCCCGTGGAGCCTGCGATGAGGCCGTGGCGGTTCAGCATTCGCAGGGGCGCCCGGATCTCAAACTTTGTCGGCTCGCCGCCGTGGAGCGCGCGGCCGAGCGCCGCAGAGTTGGCGGAAATTCTCCCGTAGGTCGAGGAGACGAACGAGTTGAACTCCATGGGGTTTTGGAGGCGGGCAAGGTTAATATAGGTTCTCACGCGCAAAAGGGAAATGGCGACGTGGATGGGGCTGACCGAAAACCAGTATGCGATGCTTGCAATATGCCTTATTTCCATACCTCTGGCGGTTGCGCTGGCGCTTGAAATGCCGCAGCTTGCCGCCGCTTCCATGCTCATCGTTGCTCTTGCGTCCGTCCTCGTGAGGTTCGTGAAGACCAGGGCGCTCAAGGCGCTTTGCTACCTGCTGCTCGGCTTCGTTTCCTTCTGGTGCGCGGGAAATGCGCTCTTCGTCCCGCTCGGGAGCGAGGCGCAACTCTTCTCCTATATTCCTTTCCTCCTGCTCGGCGTCGCGAACGCAACTGCCGCGCTCGTCGCCTACAATGATGGTTACATAAACGGCCTCATATTCGCGGGCGCAGGCCTTGCGGCAATCCTCCTCACGAAGGGCCCGCTGGATGCCGGCGGCATGGACCGGCTGCTCATTACCGCCATGCTGTTCACTGCAGCCTCGTTCGTGTTCGTGCTCTTCGCCTCCTGGGCGAAGGATGCAAAGCAGGCGCTCTACAACGCACTGAAGGCAGGGGTGGCGGCGGGCTTAATCTACGGCGCCCTTTACCTGCTGCGGCTCTACGACGTAAACGCGCTGAACTTCTCGGACCTCCCCGTGCTTTTCGCGATGCTCTACACCCCGTTTGCGGCATTCTTCTGGATGTCGCTGCTCACGAACTTCTTCGCTGTTGGCGTGGCGCTGCTTGCCTACGAGCTTGTGATCTACCTCTTGGGAGTGCAGAGGGGCGTCGGGCCCGGAGGGGTTTCGCTCATGAAGCCCGGCGCCGCGGTAAACCAGGCGGACCCCTACTCGCCCCTCGTCGCGAGGCTGGAGCGCTTCTTCAAGGACTTCTCCAAATACGACGTGGAGCAGGCGTCCGGGATTCTTGCCTCTGCGGAGAAGGATTACTACGAGACCACAAAGCGCAAGGGCGACGCCCCGCTCAAGCAGAACGCAGGGAAGATGCTCATGGCGGCAAGGTCCATGCTTTTGGGCCTGAAGTTCGAGGGAGAGCGGGTTCCGGCTCCTGCGCCCGCAACGGGCGCGAAGAAGGCGCAGAAGAAGCCCGAGATGTTCGAGATTCCGAAGGGCGCCATCGTGCTCCTAGAGGGGCCCATCGGGAGCAGAAAGGAGGAGTTCGGCCTGGACCTGCTTGGGAAGGAGCTTGAGAAAGGGAAGAAATGCGCCATCATCTCCTTCGAGCCCGAGAAGGAGAAGGAGTATGCGGGCGAGGGCGAGGTGCAGCTCGTGAAGGTCGAGCAGAACATAAACGACATCGCGCTCTCCATCTCCCGCGCGCTTGAGGATGGGCCCGAATTCGTCTTCGTCAACATCCTCTACTGGCTCGTGCCGAACCACGGAATTTCCACGCTCAGCGGATTCCTCTCCTCGACCGCGAAAAAGATAAAGAAGGCAGGCGCGACCGCGGTCTTCGTCATGGAGGAGGAGATGGTCTCTCCCCAGGAGCTCTCGACGCTCGAGAGCCTGTTCGACGGCATCCTGCAATTCGCGGTGAGCGAGGAGGGCGGCACTTCGCACTCCAAATACCGGGTGAAGGAGTTCAAGTTCAAGAAGTTCGACGCAGAGTGGCGGGACTACTGGTGAATATGGCTGATTCCAAGGCTTGGCGCATCGCCGCGTCTGCCGCCGCAGGGCTCGCAATAGCATCCGTCCTTGCGGTCATAGCGCTCTCCGGCTCCTACCAACAGTGGGGAAGCGGCACGCAGGGCTTTTTCCTCGGCGCAGGCGGGGCGGAAAAGCTCGCGAACCCGTACAACCTGCGCGTTGCCGAGGCGGGAAACAGGTTCGCAGTCATCAGCGCGAACGTGAGCGATGCAGAGCTGCTTCTCCGCTCCTCCGACCCGATTTTCACCGGCGCGCTGGCAAGCGCGAACAGGCTCGTTGCGGCAAGGTGGAGCGACGGCCTCACCGCCGTCTTCCTTGCGAACTTCACGTACAAGGAGGCGCTCACTCTCTCCCGCGAGGCGGCGATTGCCGCCGAGCTGTCAAAGAAAGAGCCAATCGGCCTCACCGCCATCTCCGAGGAGCAACTCATGGGCAAGGGCTGGCTTGTGCTGGTTCGGGAGAACTGGTTCTTCGTGATAATCGGCGCCGCAATCCTCTACATCAGCTACCTAGTCTTCTACGCGCTCTTCGGCCACCGGCGCTCCGAGGAGTAATCCATTTATACCCGAAACTCGGAATTTCTGCATGGCAACTAGAAGGATAGAGAAACCCAGCAGCATTGTCGAACCGGGGAAATACACCGTCTTGATCAGCACCGACCCGACCGGCAAGAGCTACGTTAGTCTGGTGACCATACCTAAGCCTGACGAGACCGCATTCACGGTCAATTTCAACAAGGGCGGGAGCCTGCGCTCCATCATTGCACCCGACGGCATCGCCAGATACGGCGAGGACGGAAAGGTGAAAGAGCTGGTCTTGCAGAGTCTTAATATGAACTTCAGGGTCGAATTCCGCGAGGGAACCGGGCCAAGGGGAGAGCCGGAGGAATACTACGCGTTCAGAGCCATGGGCAAGGACTTCTACGCGAAGGTGACAAAGCTCGCTTCCAAGAATGTTGCGGGCGCGCAGCTTGTCGACTGCAGGTGGGTGGACGGGAAGCGGATTGAAAAAGATTTCACGACCATGCTAGGCTCGCGCTACGACCAATACAGGGCTGAGGCAAGCAGGGCGATGGCATATGTGGAGCAGCTTGGCAACGGGAGGCTGCCGGCCTCGTGGGCTGAGGCGCTGGAAGAGGCCAACAAGGTTAGGAATGAAAAGCAGGCAACCCTTAAATAGGGGGAAAGCCCCAATCAATGCAGTGATGGAGATGGCAGGGAATTTACTTCACGCAAAGTTCTTCTGATTTTCAGCAGCGAAAGCCATCCCCGGAGAAAAAAAGAAGGCGCCAGTGGATTTGCCGCCTGGACAGGAAGCGGCGCTTCGTGCTCCCGGAAGAAGCCAGGCGCGAATTGGGGCTCAGCGAATTCGTCTGCCTTGAGCTCGAGGACGGGAAGCTGCTCATAACAAAGGCGAATGGCGAGCTAGCGAGAGCGAGGGCGATTTCGCGGAATTTGCTTGAGGTTTGCGAGATGATTGATGGCCTCCGTGGTGTAACGGACTGCACAGGGGACTGTGGATCCCCAGGACCGGGTTCAACCCCCGGCGAAGGCCCTTTCCCGAAAGGAAGGAGGTTTTGGAAATGAATAAAATAAAAACAGGGGATGGACGTCACCCAACTGAAAGAGAAATGGGCTGAGCTTAGGGAAAGGACTTCATCTACTTTTGATAAGCCGGAGAAGCCGCTGCTCCTGTTCTTCGGCATGAGGGACAGGACGGACGGCGTGGATCCGCTCAACCCCAGCGGGCTTAAGCGCGCCGGATTTTCAGGTGCGAGAAATATGCGCGTAAATGGTACCAACATTCGGGTGCCGAGCCAGTACAATATGCCAAAGGCTGAGACGAGCCCATTTATTTTCGACGGCAAGCGCATAATGGATGGGATAAGCGGTGAATCGTGGAAAGTTGAACTGCCAAGTGTCGACCTTAAGAACGCGGGGATCGAATGCGCGCTTCCGACCCTCAGCGGGGCTGTTGGGATAATGGTTTTCCCTGGCTGTGCGAACTTCGACCTTGGGAAATCCTGCCAATTCTGCATTGCCGGCGGCACGGACGGGAAAGTGCCAATCAAGCCAGTGGAAGCTGTTGCCGCTCTCCAAAAGATCAGGGATTACGGCCTGCCGGTTGCCTCTGTTTCCCTAAACACCGGACAAATGCCGCTTGGAAACGAGATGGATTACGTTCTGTCCTGTGCGGAGGCGATAAAAAGATGGGATGCGGATGTCAAGATCTCAACCGAAGTCTGGCCGTACTCGGTCCCTTCCGACTTGCGGCCTCTTAAGGGCAAAATAGACTGCTTCCAGGTGAACATTGAGCTGGCCTCGGACGCTGCGCGCAAGATCCTCTGTCCCGCAAAACCCGATGCCGAGGCATATTTCAGTGTTTTTGAAAGGCTGGCGACGGCCGGTTTTGAAGTGACAAGCGTCCTCCAGACTAACTTCTACATCGAGGAGGAGCCGCTGGACGTGGTAGCGAAGGCGATACGGCGGATGCTCTCCCTTGGCGCCGTTCCGGAATTCCTGATCAGCCGTGAGGTAAAGGGCGCGAACGTTGCGGATAAGTTTTTTGGAAGGAAGACGACCCTGCAGGAGAATATCAACCAGTATGCCGGGTGGCTGGAGAGAATTGCGGCGCTGGTTTCGGAGTTCGGGCAGGAAATTCTTGAGCGCAGCGGGAAACTTTGCGCCAGCTGCGTGAAATGCGGGATGTGCAGCCTTAACGCAAGCATAAAGGGTGCGGGAGAAGGGGATGGACTCTTTAAAAATCCGCCCTGCGAATAAGGTGACGACATGGCATACCAGACGCCAAGGGGCACGAGGGATTTCCTCCCGGAGGAGATGATTGCGAGGAATGCAGTCTTCTCTACCGTGAGGAGGGTATTCGAGAAATACGGCTTCTACCCGCTGGAAACGCCCGCGTTCGAGGAGCTGAAGGTCCTCACCGCGAAGTGTGGGGAGGACGTGGAAAAGCAGATTTTCAGGCTCGACGGCACGGAGCAGGGGCTGAGGTTCGACCTGACCGTCCCTCTTGCGCGCGTCGTCGCCTCAAACAAGGAGCTTGCGCTCCCGTTCAAGAGGTATGCAATCGGCCCGGTCTGGAGAAGGGAGGAGCCGCAGAAAGGCCGCTTCCGGGAGTTCTGGCAGGCCGACGTTGATGTCGTTGGGAGCGCAGGCATGAGAAGCGAGGCGGAATTGATTGCCGCCGCAATCGAGGCGCTCCGGGAGCTGGGCTTCAGCAACTTCGAGGTCCGGCTCAACAACCGCAAACTGCTGAATGCGTTCTTTTCCGAAGCTGGAATCACCGAAGAAAAGCGGCTGGCCGTCTTCCGCTCACTGGACAAGCTGACGAAGATGGGCGAAGGTGTTGTTCGCGCTGAATTGAAGGAGAAGGGAGTGGATGAGGCGGGAATTGATGCGCTGCTCGGCTTCGGCGAGATTTCCGGCAGCAATGATGAGAAGCTGAAGAAGGTGCGCGATGAAGTGGAGGAGAATTCCGAAGGGAAAGAAGGGGTTGCGGAGCTGGAGGAAATTTTGAAATTGCTGCAGCTTTACGAGGCGGCAAAGGGCGTGGAACTTGTTCTGGACTTCTCCCTTGTGAGGGGGCTTGACTACTACACGGGCCCCATCTTCGAGATTGTGGTTCCGGACGGCGGGGTGGGGAGCGTTGCCGGAGGCGGAAGATACGACGCGCTCATCGGCCTTTACGGCGCGCAGCCGCTTCCCGCTACGGGAATCTCGCTGGGAATCGAGAGGATAATCGAAGTTATGCGTGCGAAGGGAATGCTGAAGAAGGTGAAGACCGGCTGCAAAGTCTTCGTCGCTGCGGTGAAGCCCGAGTTCTACGAGTATGCAGTCAAGGTTCTGCAGGAGCTGAGGAAGGCAGGAGTGAATGCCGAGGCTGACGTGATGGGCCGCAATCTGCGGAAGCAGCTCGATTATGCGAACGCGATGGGCATTCCCTTCGTCGCAGTTGTCGGCGAGAAGGAGATGAACGCAGGGACAGTCATGCTGAGGGATTTCGCGAGCGGAAAGGAGGAGCAGATTTCCGTTTCTGACGTTGCGAAAAGGCTGAAGGCTTAAATATGTAGGAGAAGAAACACAAGTGATTTCTATGACTAAGATAGGCGATGACATACTGCACAACTGCCCGCGCTGCTACCGGGAGAAGGGCTTCTCCGCGAAGCTCAACAGGAAAGGCGAGGAACTGGTGTGCGCTTTGGACGCGGGGCACAGGTTCGTGATTGAAAAAGGAATGCTCAAGGAGCTCAACGGGAGGAAGTGAGATGGCAAACAAGGCACCGCAGCAGCTCATAGACGATGCGATTGCGAAGGGCGCAATCCTCTCTACGATGTATTTCGACATCTCCGCGAACCAGAAGGACGTCGTGCAGTCCTCGCTCGCGGACCTCATAGGCAGGCTCACGAGGGAGATGGGCATCATCTCCGCGGTCGGCGAGATAGACGAGCCCATAGAGATAGAAGGGGTTTGGTCCACTTCCGCGGAGGTCACGCTCCTGGCGAAGGACTTCTCCTCCCTCCTTGTGGTCGCGATCCGCTACGGCCCGCTCGGCGTCGAGGTGATGCGGCCCGACCCAATCAGGCTCTCCGCGCGCGAGGCGCAGGGCACGCTCCTGAACGTCGCGCAGATAGGGCAGGACTTCTCGCAGTTCGTGATGGAAAAGATAATGGATGATAAGCAGAGGGCGCAGTTCAAGAAGATGCTCGCTGCGCGCGCGGAGCAGGGGAAAAAGCTGATTGAGAAAGCGAAGGAGAAAAAGGAGGAGTAGGTGATTGGATGGCACCTAGGAAGAGGAGAAGTTTCTTCGACGACGACATTTTCGGCGAAGGATTATTTGGCAGCGACATCTTCGGGGATATGTTTAAGCGGCATCTTACAGACATGTTCAGGCTGATGGAGGAAGGCGGGCCGAAGGAAGGCGAGCCCCTAATCTACGGCGTCAACATCCGGCGCGGCCCGGACGGGAAGGTTGTCCGCGAGGAGTTCGGCAACCTTAAGCCCACCACGAAGGGCGCAGCGGTGAGCGACAGGAGGGAGCCGCTCGTTGACGTCATCGAGCGCGAAGAGGACATCACGGTGATTGCCGAGCTTCCCGGAGTGGAGAAGCACAACATAAAGCTCAACGTGGAGGGCGATTCGCTCACAATCTCCGCCGAAGGGGCGGACCAGAAATATTTCAAGAAGGTGAAGCTGCCCGCGCCCGTGCTGAGCGGCGGCGCGAAGGCGACGTGCAAGAACGGCGTGCTCGAAGTCGTGATGAAGAAGAAGGAGAGGAGCAAGCCTGCCGGCGAGCAGATAAAGGTGGAATAATTGGATGGCAAGATAGACCCTTGGGGCAACGAGCTGGTGTCTGACTACGAGAAGCTCTTCACGGAGTTCGGCATGAAGTATATTGACGACTCTCTTCTCGAGAGGATAAAGAGCAAGAACCGGCTCCTGAGGCGCGGCATAATCTTCGCCCACAGAGACTTCGACAAGTTCCTTGCCGCCATTGAGAAGAAGGAGCCGGTTGCCGCGATGAGCGGGATAAAGCCAAGCAGCGATTTCCACCTCGGGAGCAAGCTCACCGCGGAGGAGCTCATCTTCCTGCAGCAGGAGTTCGGGGCGAAGGTCTTCTACGCCGTTGCCAACCTCGAGGCATACGCGGACAACGGCCTTTCGCTGGAAGAGAGCAGGAAAAACGCGGTGGTCAACGTCGCCGACCTGCTCGCGCTGGGCCTCGACCCCAAGAACGCATACATCTACGAGCAGAGCGAGCAGAAGGACGTGATGAACCTCGCCTACCTCTTCGCTAGGAGGACGACGATGGCCACGCTCCAGGCGCTCTACGGCGACAGAGGCATTGGCCTTTACTTCGCAACGCTCACGCAGTCCGGCGACATCCTACTTCCACAGCTCAAGGAGTTCGGCGGGCCGAAGCAGGTCATCGTCCCCGTCGGGATAGACCAGGACCCGCACATAAGGCTGTGCAGGGACCTCGCGGCGAAATTCCAGGCGGAGTACAAATTCAGGCTGCCCGGCGCAATCTACCACAAGTTTATGCGCTCGCTCGATGGCGAGTCGAAGATGAGCAAGCGCGACCCCATGTGCATGCTGAGCCTTGGCGACGATCCCGAGCTCGCATACAAAAAGTGCATGGCCGCCTTCACCGGCGGAAGGGCGACGGTCGAGCAGCAGAGGAAGCTGGGCGGCGAGATAGAGAAGTGCGTAATCTTCGAGCTTTACACCTATCACTTCGAGGAGGATGACAGGAAGCTGAAGGAGAGGCGCGCGGCCTGCACCGGCGGGAAGCTGCTGTGCGGCGAGTGCAAGGGCGAGCTAGCGTGCAGGGCGAGGGACTACCTGAAGCAGCACCAGGCCAAGAGGAAGAAACTGCTGCCCAAGGCCGAAGCTATTTTGGAAAAGGGCGAGAAGTGAGGCGAGGAAGCGCCTGCCGGAAGCTAAAGGCCGGGGAAGTAAGGCGAAGAAGAAACTGCTGCCCAAGGCCATTCCTGGAAAGGGCGAAAAGCGCCTGCCGAAAGCTGGGGGCATTCTGGAAAAGGGCGAAAAAAAGCTTATTTCCCTTCGAGCGCCAGCTGCGTGCTTATCTCAGCCTTTACCGCATCCACCGCGACGATCATCTGGTCCTTGGCGATGTCAAGCGCGCCAGCCGGGTTTATCGGGAACGAGACGAACACCGCCCTGTTCTTGCCCTGCTGGTCCGGGAAGAGCCAGCGGCCGACCTTGAAGTTGTCGATTTCCACCGACGCGTCCACGACGAAGAGACAGTTCTTCACGAGCGCGTCTATCGCGCCGTCGAGCGTGTCTTCCATCTTGTCGAGGAAGATTATCTCGTCCTGCTCCTCCCTCCTCGCGTAGGTGAGAGGGTGTATCATGGCCTTCTTGTTCGACTTCACCTTGCTCTCGACCATATCAGTGATGTCGTCCGCGAGCTTCGAGGATACCTTTGCATCTTTCTCGTAGCTCTTCACCGCGTCGCCAAGCGCGTCCTTCCTGCTGTCGAAATACTTCGCGATGTCCGCCTTGAGCTTCTCCAGGTCCAGCATTAGCGTCGGGCTGTCCTTGAAGTCCAGCGGATGCTCGAGGATGTCGCGGAACCTGAAGGCGTATTTCCCTGCAATGGACGCGTCAATTTCGTCTATCATGAAGTCTATCTGCTCTTCAACCGGATCGACCATTTTCTCACCCCAGAAGGTAAATTGGGTTGCTTTGAGGTCATTTATAAGCCTTTCTTCCGTAGCCCGCCATGTTTATCCTCGGTATCATCGCGCACAGGAACGCCTGCTCGCTCATGTATCTCCGCTCCGTGATTCCGTTGCTCAGGAACGCGATTGCGCCGCCCTTCTTCCCTATCCCCCTGATTCCCGTGAGCTCCTCGAACACTTCCGCCATGTCCTCCTTTCCCTTCTTCAGGCGCCCAGCGACCGCGGCCGGCACTTCGAAGCCCATGCTGCTGCCGAGCGTTATGTTCTCGCCGTCGAAGACGGCGCACCACTGTATGTCGAAGTGCCTGCCGTAGACGAGGAAGAGTCCGCTCTCGAGCCCCACGCCGAAGTCCGCGCCAGCCCTCTTTCTTGCTTCCACTGCCCTGTTTATTGCGCCGGCAAGCGTCTCGTGCTCGAATGGCTGCTTCGGCACTTTGGATTCTGCTGCCACCCCCGTGACCTCGGCTTTCGGGAATATTTTCGCTGCAATCGCCTTCACGCCGGAGATTTTCGTGGGGTTCGTGCTTCCCACTGCAATGCGGACGGGCTTCAGCAGCCTGCCTTTCGCGCTTATCCTCCCCGCGCTCACTCCGCGCGAGGAGATTTTCTTCAGGTCCTGCGCATACACGAGTGGAATGGAGATTATCTTCAGCGGCTTCAGCCCCAGCCTCTTCCGTCTCCGGTTGAGCTCTGCAGCCCCTGCCTCGGTTTCCGTGCTCACGATTACCGCTCCAAGCGCCCTGTCTTTCAGTGCGGGGCCGAAGGGGTCGCTGATGGCTGCAATCTCAACGCGGTGTGCCTGCTTACCGAAGAAGCGGAGGAGCGCGCGCCTGCGGGTTTCGTATGGCTTCACCTTCCCGCCTTTCATGCTGCGCGCGAACTTGTCCGTGCACAGGCCCACGAGGACGCGCCTTCCCGCGGAGAGCGCCCTCCTTAGCAGCGCCTCATGCCCGGCATGAATCACATCGAAAGTCCCTGCGACCGCGACCTTGGAGAACACGAATCTAATTAAATGCGCAGTGGTTAAAAGCTTCGTGGCAGAAGGCAGCAGGAAGCGCATATTGAGCGACATAAAACAGTTCGATGCGAGCGCGAAAGAGGCGGGGCGCAGGAAGCGGAAGCTCACTCCCGAAATGCAGGACAACCTCCAGAGGGCGAAGAACTACAGAAATGACGCCGAATATTTCCTGAAGAAAGGCGACCTGTTCACGGCGTGGGGCGCAATCAACTACGCGCACGGGATTCTTGATGCCGTGAGGAAGGAAATCGGGTTGGAATGCTATGGCGCGCTCGACTGAGGTTGTGGAGGGGAAGGCGAGGCTGCGCGTCCCCGAAGGCGTTTTCTTCAACCCCGAGATGAAGCTCTGCAGGGACTACTCCGTGCTGGCCGTCCGTGCGGCGCTGAAAGGAAAGAAGAGGGTGCGCGCCATCGATGCGACTGCCGCCACTGGAGTGCGCGCCATACGCTACAAGAAGGAATGCGGAGGGATTGTCGGGGATATTTTTGCCGTGGACCTGAATGCCTCCGCAGCGAAGGCTGCGGCTGCGAACGTCCGGCTCAACAAGCTGAAAAACGCGAAGGTCGTGAAGGCAAGCTTCGCAAAATTCTGCCAGTCCGCGGATGCCGCGGACGGGTTCGGCCTCGTCGAACTCGACCCGTTCGGCTCGCCCGTCCCGCTCCTCTACGATGCTGCGAGGGTTTCGCGCCCGGGCACGCTGCTTTCCGCCACTGCGACGGACATGGCCGTCCTCTGCGGCGCGCACCCGAAGGCATGCCTAAAGAACTACCAGGCAAAGCCGCTCAACTCATCCTACTGCCACGAGGCCGCAATAAGGATATTGCTCGGGAAGATTGCGAGGACGGTTTCGGAGTTCAACTTCGGCATCCGGCCCGTTGCGTCGCTGTCCCACCTCCACTATGTGAAGGTGTTCGCGCTTCTCGAGGTCGGAGCTGAGAAGGCAGTGGAGTCAATAAAAACGCTGGGGTTCCTCGCGCACTGCAACAGGTGCCTTAACCGGGAGTGGAGGAAAGGAATCGCCAACAGCCTGCCCGCGAAATGCCCGGAATGCGGCGCGCAATACGAATATGCGGGTCCGCTGTGGCTGGATGACATTCACGATAAAGGGGCGCTGTCGGCGATGGCGGAGGAGGCGGCAGATGAAAAGCTGGCGAAAATCCTGCGCCTCCAAGCTGGCGAGTGCGGGCTGCCCCCGTTTTTCTTCGACCTCCACGAGGTCGCGGGGAAGCTGGGGGCAAGGGCAGTTTCGCTGGCAAGCGTGGCATCAGAGCTCCGCAGGCGGGGATTCCGCACATCACCGGTCCATTTCAGGCCCAACGCGCTGAAAACCGATGCAGCCTCGGCGGACGTGCGCAAGGCGCTGCTTGCCGCAAAAACTAATAAATAGCGCGGCTCCAATTGTGCCTTATGGAACGGAACACGCTTATCGCAATCGCCGTAGCCGTCGTCGCCGTTGCAATCCTTGGCTACGTATTCATCCTGCCGGCGCTCACGGGCGGCCCCGGCCCGACCCCGACCCCAACCTCCACCCCCACTGCGACGCCAGGGACGAGCCCGACCCCTACGCCGGTCCACCCGCCGACCCCGGTTCACAGCGCGACTCCGTCCCACACGCCGTTCCACACTCCCACCCCGTCCCACTCGCCTACTGCAATTCCGACTCCAGTCTGTCCGGTGACCTGCAAATACGGCTGCGTCGCCAATACCGCAACGTGCGCATCGCCGGTCTGCCCGCCGACGTGCCTTTACGGATGCGACAACGGGACCACGACCTGCAAGCACCCAGTCTGCCCCGCCGACTGCTTCTACGGCTGCGAGCCCGGCACGTCAACATGCATAACGCAGCTCACGAACCTTTCGATGAACAACACTGACTTCGAGACCGGAAGCTACGTAGGATGGACCGTATATGGCAATGCGTTCTTCCAGTATCCCGGAATGTATTTCGCCCCGAACGGGCCGAAGAACATGCTCCTCTCCAACATCCCTCCGAACAACATGGGCAAGTGGTGCGGCTCGCAGAACGCGACCGAGGTGACCTACAACTTCACGCTGGAGACACAGGGAGCCATAACGCGCTGCTGCGACCTCGTAGCCTACATTAACAATCACTCCAGCACATGCCCGTGCACGGCAAATGGCCTCGACAACTCCTGCCCCGGCTACAAAGAATTTCCCTATACTGATTTCCAGGGCACGTTCGCGGCATCCAGCACCCCGGCCGTCTTTGCGACGGGTGTCCTCGTTTCAAATCCCTTCACGCTCAAGAAGGCATACCTCGAATTCCGCGTAGCCGGCCCGGAGGATGCGGACCTCTGCGTAGTGCTTAAGAAGGGCGACAACCGGACGCACCATGCGACCTGCGATGAGGCGAAGAAGGACCCGCGAGTGCTGCGATTCTACTCCCCCTACATACCCGCCTCGCTCCCGAACTCCCACCTCAAGAGGCTCGCGTTCGACGTAAGCAACTTCACGAACCAGACCGTAGTCATAGAAGTCATAGACACTTCCGTGAGGAACTCCATGGACGTGGACGACTTCACGCAGGTGGACATGCCCACGCCGGGCATCCCGGTCTCGCCAGGCTCGATGCCACTGAAGACCGCGGCCTACCCCTGCGACAACGACGGGGTATGCGAGCCCTGGTCGGGCGAGTTCCAGGACACCTGCCCATCCGACTGCCCGCCGCCGACCGGCTGCTTTGAATACAACCCGATAAACCCCGGCGTCTACGGCGCATCGTCATACACGTTCAAGTGCGCGGCATTCAAGCTCACGGAAAAAGGCCTCCTGCTCAAGGTGGTGAATGCCGGCGACGGCTTCAACAAGACGAGAATAGAAGGGGTGTGGTGCTCGGAGCAGGTGCCCGCAGACATCTCGCTCGTGAACTTCACGTTCATCGTGCCCCCGATAGAGCCAAAGATTGGCGACTTCGTCACGCTGGCGAACGGCACCTTCCCCTGCTACCTCGCAAACGGGACGCTGAGGGAGAGGACCGTCGGAGACACGTTCAACGGCAGGTTCTACGTCCTTTACGAAAACCTGGCCAACAACTTCCACTACCGCACGCCAATCTACATCAAGACAGTTGTCCAGAACTCGACCAAATAAGAAGGATGGACCAGGGGGGATTCGAACCCCCAGCCTCTGCCTTTTTCGTTTTCCGTGAACGCTTTTGCCCGCGGCAAAAGGGTTCTTGCGAAGGCAGCGATCTACCGTTGATCTACTGGCCCGTGCGATGGTAGGTTTTACGACGCCAATTTAATAAACAATCCTTACGCGAGCGCCACAATCTTCCTCAATGCGTCGAAGAAAATTGCGAGCTCCTCCTCCGTGTTGTAGATGTAAAGGGACGGCCTGACCGTGCCGAGCTTCTCGCCGAGCACTTCCTGGTGGTAGACGTGGGCGCAGTGCATCCCGGAGCGCACGAATATGTTCGCGGTCTCGTCCAGCATTATGGAGACCTGGTGCGGCGGCATCCCCTTCACGGAGAAGGCCGCGAGCGCGGCGCGCCTCGCAGGGTCGCGCGGCCCATAAACATGGCTCAGCTGCGGAATCTCGAGCAGCCCCTCGTAGAGCTTTTTCGCAAGCCCCATCTCGTATTCCTCGACGTTGGGCATCCCCAGCCTCATCAGATATTCGGCCGCGGCGGCAAAGCCATAGGCACCCGCATAGTTTTGGGGCCCGGCCTCGAATTTCGCCGGCGGGTCCTCGGGCTCCCAGCTCGTCGATGTGGCGTTCTTCACCGTGTCGCCGCCGACTATAAACTGGTTCAATTTCAGGAGCAGGTCGTATTTCCCGTAGAGCGCGCCCGTGCCGCTTGGCCCGAGCATCTTGTGCCCGGAGAAGGCGAGGAAATCAACGTCGTCGCGCCTCACGTCCAGCTTCCTGTGCGGCGCCGCCTGGGCCGAGTCGAGCATCAGGAGCGCGCCCAAATCATGCACGATTTTCGCGACTTCCCTCGCGTTGATTGTGGCGCCCGTGACATTCGACGTGTGCACCAGCGAAACAAGCTTCGTCCGTTTGTCTATCTTCGCCTTCAAGTCCTCCAAATCTAGCTGCCCCTCGTCGTCCACCTTCACGTACCCATGCACGATGCCCCTCTCGCGCGCGAGCTTCATCCAGGGGATGAGGTTGGAGTTGTGCTCCATCATCGTCGTGAGCACCTTGTCCCCCGGCTTCCAGTCGAGGCCGTTCGCGACGATGTTTATGGCCTCCGTGGTGTTCTTCGTGAAGCTTACCTCCCTCTCGCCCGCGCCTATGAACTTCTCAAGAGTGCGGTGTGCCTTGTCATATTCGCTCGTCGCCCTCGCGGCGAAGAAGTGGTTGGAGCGACCGTGGCAGGCGGTGAAGTCCGAGTAGTAGAGGTTCATCGCCTCGACCACCTGCTTCGGCTTCAGCGTCACGCAGGAATTGTCAAAGTAGATGAAGGGCTTGCCCCTGACTTTCTTCTGCAGTATCGGGAAGTCCGCCCTAATCTTCGCTATATCCATCGCACAATTTTCGCCACTCCCGTTTTTAAGCCTTCACAGCAAATCACCTTCCGGTGATGGAATGGCCACTTACGACGAATTGAAGAATGCGCTTGTTGGCGAGTCGCTCGCGCGCAACAAATACCGCAAGTTCGCGGCGGTTGCGCGCAAGGACGGGCATTTCGCCATCTCCAAGATTTTCGAGGAGACTGCGGAGAACGAGTATGAGCACGCAGCCATGATAATGAAGCTCCTGGGCGATTTCATCGGCAAGGACACCGCGGACTGCCTGCAGAAGGCGCTCGATGGCGAGAACCACGAGTGGAAGGAGATGTACCCCGGGATGCGGGACGTTGCCAAAAAAGAGGGGAAGACGGATGCTGAGGATTACTTTGCCCACGTCATCCTCGCCGAGATGCACCATGCGAAAAGATACGCGAACCTGCTCAGCCTCCTGAAGACCGGAAAACTTTACAAGAGCGACAAGCCCGAGAAGTGGTTCTGCACGAACTGCGGCTACATCCACACGGGGAACGAGGCGCCGAAGGAGTGCCCGAACTGCAAGCACGAGCAGGGCTACTTCGTAAGGAAATGCATGCTGGAATACGGAGAAAAGTAAGCCCGCAGAAGCGAGGGATGGAAGAGGAAGGCGGCATACTGTACCCGGGCGGGTGCGGAAAGGGCGGCGGCTGGTTCTTCCCCGTTCGCCCATCGCCGCATAGAGGGGTGCTATTTTATTAATCGGAAATGTGCGGCTTATGCGGGTGAGATGACATGGTCACGACGATTAAACCAACCGTGATGCCTGCTGAGGCGTCAGCCGCACTCATTGAGGCAGCCCGGAAAGGCGATTTGAAAGGTGTGGAGAATGCCCTCGGGTCCGGGGCGGATGTGAACACGAAGGCCAAGGACGGCGAGACTGCCCTTATGACGGCAGCTATTCAGGGCAAAGCGGATGCCGTGAAGATGCTGATTGAGAAGGGTGCGGATGTGAACGCGAAGGCCAACGATGGCTTCACTGCTCTTATGTGTGCAGCTTGGAACCGCCGTGCGGATATCGTGAAGATGCTGATTGAGAAGGGTGCAGACGTGAATGCGAAGGACGAGAATGGCGGGACTGCACTTACGAAGGCGGCTTTTGTGGGCGAAGCGGATGCCGTGAAAATGCTGATTGAGAAGGGTGCGGATGTGATGGTGAGAATCGAGAGCAACGGCAAGACTGCCCTTGACTTCGCCATCGAGGATGGCCATAGCAAGGAGGCAGCGGTTCTTATCTTCGAGAAGCGCATAAAACTGGCTGGCGCCCGGTAGGGGCGTGCGAGTATCATCCCGACGGCACAGCGACCAGGCAGAGGCAGATTAAGCCCCCGTTCGCCACATTACCGCTAGTCAGTCAAAACTAAGTAAGAAGTAGGGAAGGGGCTGGAAAAATTAAGCCCCTTTTCCGGGAATCTAGCCGAACAACGAAGCAAGGCCGGCTGCGGCCTCTTCTTCGGTCTTCTTCTCTTCCTTCTTCTCCTCCTTCTTCGCGGGCGCTGCGCCGGCTGCTGGCGCCGCTGGTGCGGCTGCGACCGGCATCGCGGCGGCCTTTATGGCCTCCTCGATGTTCACGCCATCCAGCGAGGCGACAAGCGCCTTCACTTTCGCGCCGTCAGGCGCTCCGCCCGCTGCGGAGATTATGGAAGAGACGCCATGCTCGTCTATCTTCTTGCCCATCGAATGGAGCAGAAGCGCTGCGTACACGTATTCCATACAGATACCTCCAGTAACATTCAACTTGCTTTCTTGGCCCCGAGTGCGCCGGCCTGCGCCCGCGCCTTCGCGAGTATCATGCCTATGACTTCCTTCTCGTAAATGTTCGCCTCAAGGGCGAGCGCCCTTCCCTCCTTCACCGCTTTCCCTATGAGCAGCCTTATGTTCTGTTTCACCGGATAGGCGGCGTAGACGGAGAGGTTCAGCGCGCCCGAAGCGGCTGAGCCTAGCTTGCCCATGAACGCAGTCTCGTCAATATCTAGGACAGCGCCGGGGTAGATTGTTCCGCCCTCCCACGCTGCCGCGAGCTTCACGCCGACCTCGAACGGCTCCACGCCGAGCTTCTGGAGCGCCTTGGCCGCGCCCGGCGATATCTTCTCGCCCGCCTTCGCGACTTTGGAGTCCTTCGAGATTACGACCTTTCCTCCCTGTATCGCGGCCTGTATCCCAGCTTGCTTCAATTCCGTGAGCACAGGCCCAGGTGGAAGCGTGGTTTCTCCGGCGGGCACGGTTATGTCGAAGGGCGCGAGCTGCCCTGGCTTCGCGGCCGCCTTGCCCTTCCCCGCCTTTATGAGCTTGTAGAGCCTGAACGGCTCGATATCTGTGAATATGACTGCTGAGGGGCC
>CAIXRF010000114.1 GCA_903921825.1 uncultured Microcaldota archaeon
CTGCAGCAGCTGGCGCAGCCTTAGGAGCTTCCGCAGCCTTTTGGGCCTCCTCAATCTTCTGCGCTTCAGCAGCCTTCGAGTCGCCTTCGGCGACAACTGCGCGGCTTGCGTCGCGCATCGGAGCTTCTACTGGAGTAGTTTCTTCTGCCTTCTTCGGCTCCTCCGTCTCCCCTTCCTTCTTCACCAATCAATCACCTTCAGCTCGCCGCCTCGGCAGGCTTCTCCTCGGCCGCGGCTTCAACCGCAGCAGGGGCAGCCTCCTCGGGGGTCCCAGCCTCCTCCTTCCTTGCAGTCCTCTGCGCCATCACGGGCGCCTCGAGGTTTATCGGCTTGAAGTATGTAATCGTGCCCTCCTCGCTCACCGGGACTATGTAGCTCGGCGAGCTCATCTTCCTTCCCTTCACCGCGATGAAGCCATGCGCGATGAGCTGCCGGCTCTGCCTCATGGACTTCGCGAGCCCGCGCTTCACGACGCGCGTCTCCAGCCTCCTCTCCAGGATGTCCCTTATCCCGAGGGCGAGCAGGCCCTCAAGCGTGACGCCCTCCTTCGCGTATCCCAGGCGCAGGCACTTGCTTATCATGATTCCCCCCACGGCCTTCCCCTTCTCGCCTGCGGAGAGATATTTCCTCGCCTCACGCCTCACCCTCTTCAGCTCCTTCTGCATGACCCAGAGCTCGTGCATCGAGCGGAGGCCGTATTCCTCCACAAGCTTCTTCTCCTCCTCGATACGCTCCTTGCTCCAGAGCTTCTTCGGGGGCTCATATTTCGGCTTCAGTCTCCTCGGGTCTCCCATTGAGCATCACCTATTTCTTCTCAGGCGCCTTCTTCGCTGCGGCAGCGGGCGCCGCCGCAGGGGCTGCGCCCTTCGCAGCAGGGGCCGCCGCCTTCGCGGCTGGCGCGGCCGCGCCCTTCGGCGCAGCAGCCGCTGGCGCACCGGCACCTGCAGCCGCACCCGCAACGGGCGCAGCAGCGCCCTGCTTCGCGAGCACGGACTTCCTAAGCACTCCGACGGTCATTCCCTTCCTGCCCGTCGTCCTCGTGTGCTGGCCGCGGACCTTCTGGCCGTAGTTGTGCCTGTAGCCTATCCAGCTGCCCGCATCCTTCTCTCTCTCAATATCCTGCTTAACCACGAACATCAAGTCTGTTCCGATGAAGTGCTTGTCAAGGCCCGTTTCCAGGTCCCTCCTCCTGTTCAGCATCCACACGGGCACTCCGTGCTTCATCGGGTTCTTCATCATCTCTTCGAGCGTCTCGAGCTGCTCTTCGGTAAGCTCGCCAATCACCGCGTCCTTGGGCAGCTTCAGCTCCACGAGCGCAGCCACAGCAAGAATCCTCGAAAGCCGTTCCCCGACGCCTTTTATCTGGGAGATGGCCCTGTCCAGCTTCGTCTCGCCCTTAAGGTCCTTCCCCGCAAGCCTGACTATTCCGCGGACCTCCTTGCCCGCCTTCAGCACAGGCTTGGACTGGGCAACGAAGCCTCCGCTCGGCTTGCCCGCAGGTTGCTCGGGCTTCTTTGTCGCTTTTTCCGGTTTTTCTGCCATTCCTTTCACCTTACAAAAACGCCGGGGATGGGATTTGAACCCATGATCCCTTGCGGGAACACGCTTGCTGGAACCATATTCCATTCCAGGCGTGCGCGTTACCTGGTTCCGCCACCCCGGCTCGAAACTTCAGCCGGAGGCATTCCTCCCATGCGTTTTCCACATTTTCGGATACGTTCCCTTCTTCATTACCACGCGGCGGGTTGCCGCCGCAATCCCTTCCTTGCTTTTCTCGAGCTCCGCGCCGGCCATCTGCATATCCGCGATGGCGGCGAGTTCGCCCTTGAGCGTCATGAGCGCGACCGCCTCACCTTTTGAGACCCTGCGCTCGAATTTCGCGATGCCAGGCACCGCGAGCTGCGCGCCGGAGCACACCGCCTCAACGGCGGAGTCGCGAATCCAGACGCGCCTCAGGTCCACCGCGTCCTCCACGGGGCGGACGCATCTCCTCAGCTCCTTCTCATCATCCTTCCCCTTCCAGAGCCAGATGGCATCCGAAAGATCCTGGAGCGTGACCACAGCATCCTCTCCGAAGCTGCCGGCCCGCGTGCGCCTCAGCTCGAGCATGTTCGCCCCGCAGCCGAGGTAGCGCCCAATGTCAAAGCAGAGCTTCCGTATATACGTGCCCGCTTCGCACCCGACGAGGAAAAGGACCTCTGGGCCGTTATATTCTAGAGCATCGAGGTAATAAACCTTCCTCTTCCGCTCACGTCGGCGCACAGCGCTCCGCACCGGCGGCAGCTGGGTTATCTCGCCCGTGAATGTCCTGAATGCCTTCTTCACATCACCTTCCTTTACGCTCCTGTGGAACCTTATCACTCCGACATACTCCTTCCGCGACTTCAGGAGGAAGCCCATCATCTTCGTGGCGTCGTTCAGACCCACGGGCAGTACTCCGCTGACGTTGGGGTCCAGCGTTCCTGAATGCCCTGCCTTCGGCGCGCCGACAATCCTCGCCGCCCACGCGCTTACCTCGTGGGACGACGGGCCTATCGGCTTGTCCACGACAACGAGCCCGAGGCCGAGGATTTCTTCCGCGCTCCTCTCCTCCGGCGCCTTGCCGTGGGCAGGATCAGTTTCCTCCTCTATAAGGACCGCTACCTCTTCCTTCACTTCTTCATCTCCGCGAGCGCCTTCAGCGTTGCCTCCTCGCTCTCCTTCACTTCCATCTTCTGCGGAAGCGGCTCGAGGTGGCGGGCGTTGCATTTGCGCTTCTTCTTCCTGCCCATGCAGAGGATTTTGACGAAATTCTCGTCAACCACGTTCGTGACAACGCAGAGCCTTCCCGCATCCCTGCCGGCTTTCTTCACGCACAATCTTCCGTTTTCCATCGCGACCACAAAATCACCTATCCCATCTCGTATTTCTTCGGGCCGAGCAGCTCCGCGGCCTCCGCAATTATCTCCGCGCACCTGTCGGGGTCGAACCTGCCCGTGTTTATCTCCAGGTCGAATCCCGGGCGCTCGCAGATGTCAATCTTGTAATATTTCCTGTACCTCTCCATGTTGTCCTTGTCGCGGGCGCGCACGTGCTTCAGCGCCTGCTCCTGCGCCATCCCGTCCCTTTTGGCCACGCGCCCCGCCCTCTCCTCCTCGCTTGCGTTCAGCCAGACGCGCAGGTCCGCGTTCTTCACCATCCACGGCGCGAGCCACGTCATCACGACGCAGTCGCCCTTCTCCGCTTCCGCAACGACCTTCGCGTCGAGCTCCCTGTCCAGCTTCCCGCCATCGCTCCCCGCAAGCTTTTGGAGCTCCATGAGCGGGATTCCGCGCCTCGCGGCTTCGTCCTTGAACGACACGCGCACAGGCCTGAGCTTCAGCTTCGCGGCGACCCTTTCGCCGACCGTGTTCTTGCCGCAGCCCGAAAGCCCGGATATCGCAATTATCATCCCAACCACTTCGCTACTTCATCATCCTCAGGTATTTCTGGTGCGCAAGGCGCGCCTCCTCAAGCTTCTCCGACCCCTGCGCAATTCTCGCCTTCATGGAGATGAGCCCGGATGTGCAGCGGCCGCACAGCTCGCCAGCGAACATCCTACTCGGGACCTTCGCGCTCTTCGCCAGTCCGCGCTCGTTCTTCACTCCGCCAAGCTGCGCACCGCACAGCCTGCACGTCAGCCTTGAGGGCCGCTTAGCCTTGAACCGCAGCGAGCGCCTGCCAGTGGGCGTCCTCGTTGCGACGCGCTTCGCGCTCTTCGACCTCAGTCTTGGGGCAACCATTCAAACACCTCACTTGCTTTTCCTTCGCCACTCGTCAATCTTCCCGACTAGGAACTGCATTAGCATTCCCCCGAAGAATATGGAGAGTATGAACCAGCCCACGACTCCGAACTCGTTCCTCCAGTTCGGGAAG
>CAIXRF010000115.1 GCA_903921825.1 uncultured Microcaldota archaeon
CCGAGGAAGGAGAGGATTGAATTGTAGGCGGCATTCTTCACGTCCGCTTCGCCTACCGGGGCTTCGCTCACCACTTCGAAAAGAATGTATCTCTCCTTCATCCTCATTGTTGGCGGAATGGGCGGCATGGAATTATTCTCCCAGGGCGGCTTTAATATCCTGCACCTGCTCGGCGAGGCAGGTGCGCGCCTTGAGGATTTCGCGGAGGGCATCCTTGGCCCTTTCAGATGCGGGGCTCCCGGCCTGCATAGCTGCGGATATGAGGGGAGATACCGAGACCGGTGTGGACTTGACCAGGATTTCGCAGGCCATCTTCGATTCTTCCTCGCCCCCTGCAAGATATTCGCAGAGGAGGGGAAGGGCAAGCATCATGGAACCTGAGCGCTCGAGCCTTCTCATCACCTCAAGGTGGCTGAAATCGCCGCTTCGCAGGTGCTCGTAGGCGTTCCCAATTCCGAACCAGGCGTTGAGCTTGAATATTGCAAGCGCCATGTCCAGCTTCACGGTCGTGGAGCTGGCGAGGCTGAACGTGTAGGGAGAGGCCATGCTGGATTCGTAAAGGGAGGCGATGAGCGCGCGCTCCTCATCCTGGCACCTCATGAAGCACCAGTTCGCCGAATCGACTGCCCTCGTGAATGTTAGATAGCTCGCCAGCTCCTCCTTCAGCTCGGCAACCCCGCGCTCGAACCAGAGGCGCGAGGCGCGCGAGAGCGCCTTCTCAGCCTTTTCAAACTCCCCCAAGGCTACGAACGCGATTGCCGCCTTCTCCAGATCCTCGGGAGAGGGCTTGAACCAGGCGGTCTTTGTGGCCTCGCGCAGCTTCTTCTCTGAAATCAGGCCCTGCTCAATCGCCGGCTTGAAGCATTCGCGCGCATCCTGGAACTGCTTGTCCCTGAACTGCTCGTTGAAAATGCCCAGCAGCGCGCGGGCCGTCGCCTCGCCGGCCTTCGCTGACGCGTGCTCATGGTCATTTTGGGCTGCCTTTGCAGCCCCCATGAACTCATTCGCCGCGCTCATTAGGCCCATCCGCTGTGCCTCCTTCGTATCATAATCTGCGAGGAGCGCGAAGAGCGCGGCATTGGCACTCCGCATCGCCTCCTTCCTGGTGTAAGAACCCCACTCGTGGAACGGGACTGTCCGCAGCGCGAGCGCTGTGCTTGATTCTCCTGTCGGGCCTGCGGGGAGTTCCTTCTCCTTCTGCGCGCCAAGCCCCTTGAGGGTTTTGCTTATCTGGTTCGCGATTACTGCGGACTGGAACGGGTAGACTGCCCCGAGCCTGCGGCAGTCCTCCAAGGCTTTGAGCGACTCGTGGAAAAAGCCTATGGCGCTCGGCTGGTCTTTTTCCGCCAACGCACTATAGCCCAATTCGGAGTAGGTCCTTCCGAGCTCGAAAAGGGAGCGCTCAACCAGCGCTGCGGAGTTTGTGCCCTTTGCGGAGAGTGCGGCCTCCTGGAAACAGCGGACTGCTTCGGGGTAAAGCCTCAGCTCGAGGTTCTTTTTTCCCTCTTCATAAAGGGCTTCGGCGCTGCGCCTGGCGATTGAAGCCTCAATCTTCTGCCCGAGCTTCATGGGCTAATTTCTGCCTTTTCAGATATATAAGGCTGGGGCGCCTCGCTTATTGCCCATTCTGCCTGGTCGCGCGAGAGGCCGAGCGCCTCGCCTATTGCGATGAGCTCCTGCGGGGACTTGAGCTGGTATTCGTCCTTCGCGCCGGAAGTTATAATGTAAGGTGCCTTGAATTTTATGC
>CAIXRF010000116.1 GCA_903921825.1 uncultured Microcaldota archaeon
GACAACTTCTACGTCTTCCAGAACCCGCAGGTCACTGCTATCTGGACCGAGCCTTCCTCCCCTGCCTACTTCGGCAACGTGAGCATCTGCAGGGCAAACGTCTCGCAGGGAACTTATGCCCTGAAGGCATAGCCGCAGAAGGGGATGGTATTTATTCTAGCCTGTAAATAAGCCCTTGAGAGGTGGTTTAAGATGGGTATTGTGGAGACGATAAAGGACTTCGCTCTGTTCAAGGAGTTCGTGACGCCTGGGTTCCTCAAGATTCTCTACTTGGTGTCCTTCGTGCTCCTGAACCTCGGAGGGATTATGCTCATCGCATTCCTCCTGATTACAGGGCTGCTGGGCGCGCTCGCAACGATATCGCAGAACGCCACTGCGGCGATAATAAGCATAGTGGTCGCGCTCATAACCGCGGCCGTGCTCATTGTCATGCTGGTAATCTACAACCTGCTGCTCAGGATGTACTTCGAGATAGTGCTCCTGATGTTCAACATCCACGGCTTCCTCAAATCCATAGACCAGAAAACAAAGAAGTAGGCTAGCCAGTTATTTTCTTTTCCAGCTGTTTCCCCCAGCTTACCTTTCCTGCCGTGTATTTTTTCCCTTTCCCTTTCAGGATGAGCATTACCGCTGAAGCCGTCTTTTCCGGCGACAAAAGCGTGGTGTCTACCTCATAGACAGATTTCTTCGGGTAGTTTTCAAGGCTGCAGATTGTGCAGTAGTCAAGCATCTCTGCCATCACGTTCTCATCCGTCTTTTCTTTCGGGTAGTCCCTTCCCGAGAGCCTTTCCTCAAGCGCGCCGGGCTCCGTCCGCAGCACAATAACGAAATCTGCAGGGAGGTCGAACTCGCAAGCAAGGTGGCCTTCAACGAGGACTCCCTCCTTCACCATGAGCCGCCTGAGCTCCTGCTCCAACGGCCCCATGCGGACGAGCCTGCTGCCAAACTTGTCCTTGCCCTTCCAGAGCCGCTTCCTCGCAACTACGGCGTTGATTTCCACAAGCCGCAGCCCCAGCCTTTTTGCCACGAGCTTCGCGACAGCGGTCTTTCCTGTGCCCGGCACGCCGGTTATGACTAGCTTCACAAGAGCAGTTTTAAGGGCTGCGGATAAAAGGATTTCCATGAGGCATCCGGCAGTCGCAGGCGCGTTCTACCCCTCCCAGAAGGCTGAGCTGGAAAGCCAGGTGGGGAAGGCATTTGAAAAAGCCGCAGGGAGACCGAAGCCTTCGGACAGGCACGACATTGCAGCCGCAGTATGCCCGCACGCCGGCTACCAGTATTCCGGCTGGGTGGCAGCCTTCTCCTTTGCGAGGATTGCCGCGGCCTATTCCAAGCCTCCGACTTTCGTGATTGCGGGACCGAACCACACCGGCTACGGCAGCCTTGTCTCTCTTTCCAGCGAGGACTGGGAAACACCGCTCGGCGTTGTGAAGAATGACAAGGAGCTGGGGAAGGCCATTGTGAAGAACGCGAAGCTCATAGACATGGAGGAAGCGGCGCACGAGTATGAGCATTCCATCGAGGTGCAGCTCCCCTTCCTCCAGTCCATCTACGCAGGAAGCGAGGTGCGCTTCGTGCCCATCTGCATGGCGATGCAGGATTTGGAGGCTGCGAAGGACATTGCTGAGGCGGCATTCAAGGCCGCGGCAGGCTTGAAGCGCGAGATATTCTTCATAGCGAGCTCGGACTTCACCCATTTTGACAATGCGGAGTCCGCGAAGAAGAGGGACGCCTACGCGCTGGATGCGCTGAAGCGGCTGGACGAGGGGAAGTTCTTCGAGCAGATACGCGTGCGCAACCTGACCATCTGCGGCTACGGCCCCATACTTGCCGCGATGCACTACGCAAGGCTTAAAGGCTGCAGGCGTGCCGAAATCCTGAAGTACGCCAGCTCGGGTGATATTACCGGCGACTTCGGCAACGTCGTCGCCTACTGCAGCGCGGTGTTCCCGTATTGATGCTCTTGCGGCGTTCTCGGCAGCGCTGTTATTAAAGAACTTGCGTGCCAGGTAATGCCGCATCGTTATGGAAATATCAAAAGAGAACCTGCTGAAGAAGGGGAATGGGAGCCTGGCCGCATTCGCGCTTTTCTTCTTTTCCAGCCTCTCGTGCCCCTGCCCGTTCTGCATCGGAGGGGCGTGCATCAGCTTCCTCAACAGCGTGCGCGAGAAGCTCTCCATCGGCCCGAAGTTTTTAGAGGAGCCAGCCCGGCCGGTTTTCGACGATTAGTCGGAAAAGATGGGAATTTGCGACGAAGAAACTCCTTTAAAGTTTATAACTGCGGTCATTGTTCAATTGCTTTAAGCAGCGGTTGCAAATGCCCACAATATCCAGTTGGAAGTGGCAGACTTTGCCATTGGCTGCATCCTTGATGAAATCTATTTTCGAGAGCTTCAGATGCTCCACACGCCCGCATTTTGAGCAGGTGAAATGGCAGTGGCTGTCTTCCTTCACCGAATACAGCCTGCGCCTGCCGCATAAATACGAGTGAACTTTCCCTGAACGCTCCCTGCGTTTCAGGAAACGGTATACGGTCGCGATGCCGATGCGTGACGTCTTCTGCGCCTTTGAGGCCAGTTCTTCAGCCGTGAAGAATGCATCGGCAGCGTTCAGAGAATCCATAAGCACGCGTTCCTGTCGTGTGTGGCGTTTCATCATAAGCTTATTGATAATGAGCATCAATAAAATACTTATACTCGCGGCCCGGATTTAATTGCAGGTGAATTGCCATGAAGAAAAACACCCTGATGCTGGGGATTGGAGTCGTTCTGGTGTTAGCGGTAATTGCGGTCATGCTTATCCTGCCTGGCGCGGGCGCTCCCGCAAGTTCAGGCAAGCTTACGGTTGTCGCATCGTTCTATCCGATGTATGATTTCGCGAAGAACGTCGGCGGCGACCGCGTCAGTGTCTCCGTGCTCATCCCGCCGGGAGTGGAGCCCCATGAGTACGAGCTCTCGCCTTCCGATGCGCGGAAGCTTAGTGATGCGGACGTTTTCATTTACAACGGCGCGGGAATGGAGCCCTGGGTCCCGAACCTGCTGGAGGGCGTGGGGAACAGCAGGCTCATCGCCGTGGATGCGAGCAGGGACATAAACTTTACTGCCTCGCAGGATCCCGACCAGCCGGGAAATGACCCGCACGTCTGGCTCGACCCCGTGCTCGCAAAGAAGCAGGTCGAAGCCATACGGGATGCGTTCATTGCCGCGGACCCGGCAGGAAGAAGCTACTACGAAGCGAACGCTGCGGCCTATTCGGCGAAGTTGGATGCGCTCGACGCAGAGTTCCGCGCCATGATGCTTAGTTGCAGGAAGAGGGACATACTGATAACCCACGCGACGCTCGCTTATTTCTGCAGGGAGTACGGCTGCCACCAGATAGCGATAGAAGGAGTAAATCCCGAAGCCGAGCCGCAGCCGGCGGACCTGGCAAACATAATAACCCAGGCCAGGCAGCACAACGTCACAACTGTCTTCGTTGAGAAGCTCATGAACCCGCAGTCGGCAGAGACGATTGCGAGCGAGATAAACGGGACCGTGTCCGTCTTCAACTCGGTGCACGGTCTGACGGTAGATGAGCAGGCGCAGGGCGAGGACTACATCTCGCTGATGCATGACAACGTGCAAATTATTAAAACGGCCCTGAATTGTAGTTAATATGGTGAAAACGGTGGAAGAAAACGTCCTGGAGCTCAAGAGCGTGTCGTTCAGCTATGGCCCGCAGCGCATCCTGGATGATGCGACGCTCTCCCTGCACCGGGGGGACTTCCTCTGCGTCATCGGCCCGAACGGCGGGGGCAAGACCACGCTGCTCAAGCTCGTGCTCGGCCTGCTGAAGCCCGATTCGGGGAAGATACGCCTCTTCGGCGAAGACATTGAGCGCTTCAGGGAATGGAAGCGCGTCGGCTACGTTCCGCAGAAAGCGACCGGGTTCGACCAGAACTTCCCGGCAACCGTGTTCGAGGTCGC
>CAIXRF010000117.1 GCA_903921825.1 uncultured Microcaldota archaeon
AGGGAACTGCTGATAAAGTGAGAGCCCCGCTGATTTCGTTCTGCATACCTGCTTACAACAGGAAAAGTACGCTGGAGCGCCTCCTTGCGAACATCGTGAAGCAGGCGGGGGGATTTGGGGGCAGGGTGCAGATATGCATATCCGATAACGCCTCGAACGACGGCACGAGGGAATACCTTGAGAAGAACTGGGGCGCGGGCGCAAAGGAGCCGCCTCCGCTCAGGACGAAGCTATATTTCAGCAGGACGAACGACGGGATAGACGCGAGCCTGCTCCGCCTCGTAGGCATGGCGGATGGCGAGTTCCTCTGGTTCATGGGCGACGACGACATCATACTTGAAAACGGCTTTCGCAGAGTTTGGGAGAGCGTGAATGCGGACTCCCCCGACGTGCTCTACGCGCCATGGGAGTCCATGCTCGACGGGAGAGTCGCGCTGATGAGCGTGTGGGGGAACCAGAGCTTCTCCAAGGATATCATCATGAAGCCCTACACATTCATAAGCTCGATGATTGTGAGAAAGGCGCTCTTCACGAGGCTGGACAGGAAGCTTCTGGAAAAGGGGCTCGGGACATACCACGTGCATTCCTGGGTGCTGCGCCTCAACGGGCTTTACCACCCTGACACCAAGGTTGTGATACTCGACGAGCCGCCCATCATCCGCGACGCTGGCTCGAACCGGTTCGCGCCGCTTTCGTGGGAGCTCAAGGTGCATTCCAAGGTTTTTGCGATAACTTACCTCAACCTGCTTCTGCTTCCGGGAGTGAGCCTCGGATACCGGCTCAAATTCGCAAGGGAGCTTTTCCTCTGGAGCGCGAGGGCGTTCCTTTTCATCCTCTGCGAGAGGGTTTTCCGGGAAAAGAGGGAAAATCTTTCCTTCGGGTTTTTCTGGAAGGAGTTCGGGCTTTACGGCGTGGCGCTCTACCTTTACAGGGCGGCTCTGAGCGCTGCCCCGCGCCCGCTCTTTTCGGCGTGCCTCCGCGCGCTCATGGCCGGGCTCAAGCGGGCGGGCATTGTGAAGAAGAACAATTATGAGTTCCTGAAGAAGACCTGGTCTGCAGACCTCACCACATCGATGGAGAGGCTTTTCTAGCAGCCCGGCATACGGCGTGACGCTATGCGGAACATATTGTTTGTACTGAACACGAAAAGCCAGCTTATGACGTTCCTGTCCGTGGCGAAGCTCCTGCCCCGGCATTTCCGCGCCGTGTTCGTGAACCTGGACAGGTTCAAGAAGTCCTACACGCTTGATGCGCTGCGGGAGATGGGGCTGTGCCATGCCGTGCTGGACGGAATGGACGAGCGGGCGGTGGAGAAGATATTTTCCGCATATCCGCCATCGCTCATCGTGACGGGCAACGACTCCGAGGTGCTGTCGCTGCTGTTCATCAGGTGCGCGAGGAAGAGGGGCGTGCAAAGCCTGCTCGTGCAGGACGGCATACAGTGCTTCAGGCAGAAGATTCTCCCCATGGGTCTGCGGAACCTGAAAAGCGCATTTGACACCT
>CAIXRF010000118.1 GCA_903921825.1 uncultured Microcaldota archaeon
GGCGGGGTATACTACTACAACTGCTACTACGACGACAAAATGCAAGGCTGCGCATGCTCGTCTTACCCGTGCCAGTCAGGCCAATGCAATGGGCAGGGGACGGACTGCGCATCGCAGGCCACGCCAACTCCAACACCGAAGGAAACTCCGAGCCCGACGCCGATGCCCACTGCCACGCCAGTTCCAACACCTACCGCCGTTCCCACTCCGACTCCAATTACAGGCGTAGTGATTCTGCCGCATACGGGCGGCGGATGCTTCAACGTTAGCGGATTCGTGGACAACTTCCCCTTCCAGCCAACTTCCATAAGGATGATGATAAGGCAGATGAATGAGACCAGCTGGACGAAGGCGCCGTTCAAGGCAGACCCGATGCACTATGTTACATCCATAGCCGAAGTGGCGCGGCTCTCGCCGACGGATAACTTGTTCCGCCTCAGCTATCATTCAGACTGCCTGCCCGCAGGCCTCTGGCTCGTTTACCCTGAATATGACAACTACTCAACCGAATGCCCATGGAGTGGTTCCTGGGATGTCCCATCCCGCTTCGTGGACTTCAGGCATACCAGCGACGGAAGCGGCACGAACTTCGCCTTCACTGCGGATGAAACGACGCCGCCGGTCGTGCACAGCTCGGTAGTCAATTCCAACTACCTGATTGCAACGGCGGGACTTCTCAAGCTTGTTCCGGAGCCGCCTCTCAATTTCACCATGAATGCAACGGATGCAGGCGGCATAGCGAAGACGGGCATAGTTATCAGGCGAACGGATACTTATGCAGTAATCGCGCAAGCAAACTGCAACAGCAGCAACTGCTCGCTGAACAGGGTGAACTTCACTCCTGCCGTAGCGCAGATTTCCTTCTCCGCCTTCGCCTGCGACAATGCGGGTAACAAGCAGCAGGTGGAGCAGCGGATAGACCTTCTCTCCTGCTTCGACGGGAAGCAGGATAACGGGGAAACGGGCATTGACTGCGGCGGCCCATGCCACCCGTGCATCGCCTGCACCTGGTGCAACAGCGATGTGGTGCCGCTCGTAATCAACGGCAGGCCGGATAATGGCAAGATAGACGTGGTCTTCGTGATGGACTCATCCTACAATGGCAACCGCGACCTATTCCTGAACGACACGCAGAAGATAATACGGGGCGCATACTACAGCATCGACGAGCGGGCCAACTACACGCTTGGGCAGGACTCGCGCACAAGGTTCAACTTCTACTACTGGAACGGGACGAGCGGGCGCGCGGCAAACATCAGCCTGGCGGACGTCCACGCCTGCTGCGACAAGCCACAGCCACCGAATTTCTGGGCGCGCGCGCCCTTTGCGGATGCCGGGCACCTGTTCGTGCGCGGAGGGCTGGACTGCGGCTGCTCAAGCTTCGCCCCCCGGGGCTACTACCGTTCGGAGATGGCAATCCGCTACGGGGGCGACGCATATCCCAACGACTTCAACATCCTGAACATTGCGACTCATGAACCCGGGCATGGGATATTCGGGCTCGTCGACACCTACTGCCCCGGCTTCACGTACTACACGCAAAACAATCCGCAGCCGAACGTGTGGTCATCCCTCGCGAACTGCCAGGCCGACCCCGACATCTCCCGCTGGACGGACGGATACTGCCACCAGATAAACGATTCCTACACCTGGACGGACGTGCTGGGAGGAAACCACACGGAAATGCCGTGCTCACGGCCATTCTATGCGTTCGACCGCGCCCTGGGCTTTGACATAATGGACGGCGGCTACCTGTACGGGCCCGCGGCAATACGCCGCCTGAACTACGTGTTCAACCAGTATCTTCCGAGATGATGGCTATGAAACGCTACGCACTCCTCGCAATTGTCGTTCTGTTTTCCGCATTCGCCATGGCTGAGGGAGCGGAAGGGGCTTCGAAGGTAGTGGTGATGGATTTCATAATCAACGATTCGGGCATCACCCAGACCAACGCCTCCGTCGCTTACGGCCTTCCGCCTGACTGCGTTAACATGGGCGGCGATTATGCATATTCCATAAACTCGTCTGCCGGAACCATGCGATGCGGCCTTTCCGACCCGCGCCTCTCAACTGGCGATGTGATAGCGCAGAATGGCACGCGCGAAGGCATAACTGACGTGCAGCCGGAAGCGGAGTTCACGCTTGTCTTCCCATTCAGCCTTGGCATGCAGAGTTTTGAGATAGCGAACGCCACTACGAACCAGAGCCTCTTCACCGCGGACCTTTCCGGACTCGCACGTGATTTCTGCTCATCGCACCCGCAGGACGCGGAATGCGCGCAGGCAAACCCGGCGCCAGATGCGCAGGGCAAGACGCTGTTGTATATTGTGGCTGCAGCTGTCGTCGTGTTGTTGCTGGTGCTAATAGTCCTGCTGGCGATAGTGTTTCTGCGGAAGAAGCAATAATCCGGATTAGGCTACCTCGCTTTCCCTTCCCTGCCTCTTCCTCATTCCGTAATCGCTCATCCCCGCCTTCCACCACTGGTCGTAGCGGGAGCTGAGCTGCTCCTCAATCGTGAGCGCCTTCTCGCGCGCCTGCGTGACGTGCTTCGCGGTTATGAGCTCGGAGCCGTCGAGGACTGCGAGGTCGCCAGCCAGCTTAATGAGGCCGCTGAGCCCGCGCATCCTGAGCGTGAGCGCGTTTGATTTCTCATCGATTGCGCGCGCCCTCTCGCGCGCCTCCGCGAGGAGCGCCTCCAGGCCGCCGGAGTCCATGTGCGGAATCTTCCCGTCCTTTATTATCTCCTGCGCAGCGAACTGGATGAGCTTTTCCCTGTTCTCCTCCGTGTCAGGCATCGTCGTGCTGAGGAGCACTTCGTAGCCATCGCCGATTATGCGGTTGCGCAGCGGAGGAAGCACAGAGGAGATGTCCGCGGCGTTCATCGCGCCTATGAAGATGAAGTCGCAGGGCACGTTGTCCACGCGCACGGCCGCACCCGTGCTCGTCGCGTTCCTCCCGCTGATTGGAAATCTTTTTTCCTGCATCGCGGTGAGGATGAAGCGCTGCAGGTAGCCCAGCGTAGGAATTTCGTCGATGAAGAGGACGCCCTCGTGCGCCTCGTGAATCGCGCCTGGGACGACGCGGAGGTAGGGCGCAATCCCCGCCTCTGGGTGGCCTCCATAGGGGTCGTGCTTTATGTCGCCCAGCAATTCGGTTTCGCTCGCGCCCGTGGCCTGGATGAAAGTGCTCCGGTTCAATGGGAGGATGACCTTGCGCGGCCTCCGCTTGCCGCTCGATTCGGCCTCCTTCATCTCCTTCTCGGTGAGCATGCGTATCTTGCCGTTCTCCGCCGTCTCGTAAGCCACGAGCTCCTCCTTCCCGTTCGGAAGCGTCCTGGTGGTGTGGACGCGCTCCTCGAGCATCTCTCCAGCGGCGGAGAATACGAGGTCATCAAATGGCGAGGAGGAGCGGCGGTACTTGTCCGCGCCGCATGATGGGCAGACGGACGCGGTCGGCGCGGAAAGCTTGGCGCAGCGCCTGCACCTGAAGCCCAGCTTCTCGGTGACGAATACGGGGACGTCATGGACCGGGAGGAGCTTGCCGGCGTTCTTCGCCCTCGTGCGCTCCTCCGCGAGCTTGGATGCGTCGCGCACTTCCACAATTGGGCGTTCGGGGTTCTCGGGGTTGTGCAGGACGGAGACTTCATGCGTGGGCTTGGGAAGAAGGTAGGCGACCGCCTGCGCGAGCATGCTCTTTCCCGTGCCTGGCGGCCCTACGAGGAGAAGGTGGCGCCTCTGCTTCGCCGCAATCCTCGCGGCGCGCACGGCCTCGTCCTGGCCTATGACTAGCGCTATCGGGTCCGTTGGGATTGGGACGTCCCTCGTGCTCGCGGGAAGGCGCATGCGCTTTGCTTTGCGCACGCAACTTATTATGCCTTAAGCCTTCGTCGAGATTGCCATGCCCGCGGGCCGCTTGAAGATGTTCCCGAGCTTCACGCCCAGCAGGATTCTCACGCCCTTCTGGTCAGCGAGGTCAACGAGGCGCTGCGTGACGATTCCATCAAGCACCACCGCGTGGATTCCGCTCCCCTCCTGCAGCGCCTTTATCAGGTCGCGCACGGGCATCTCCGTTTTCAGGCCCAGGCTCTCGTCGTAGAGCCTTGCCCTCAGCGTGTTCTCAAGCTCCGCGAGGCTCGCCTTCAGCTGCTCCGGGACCTCGGCTTGCGCTGCCTGCAGCGCAGCCTGCACCTGCGAAGGCGCCGGCGGCGCGGATGGCGGGACCTGTGGGACGTACTGCCCTTCAGGCGGCCTTTCGAACCTCTCCGCAGGAGGCTGGAAGCGCTCCCTTGGCTGGAACTGCCTTCTCTCGGGCATGGGCTCGCGCTCGCCGCGCTCGCTTTCCTGCTCGGCGCGCTCCTTCGCGGCCTTAGCCACGCCCTCAATCTGCTCGGCGGGGACGCGGGCGCGCATGCACTTGATTATCTCCTTGCGCGTGAGCTCCTCCACCTCCTTTCCGCGAGGCGCGCGCGCGACGAAGTCTATGTCGCACACCTCGGAAAGCTCGCGCAGTATGATGTCGCCTCCCCTATCGCCATCGAGGAAGACCGTGGTCTCCTTCTCGCGGCAGAGTGCGGCAATCGTCCGCGGGACGTTTGCGCCCCCGACGGCTATGCAGTTGTTCACGCCGTTCTTCAGGAGGTTGAGCACGTCTGCGCGGCCCTCAACGATTGTGATGGAGTCACCGGAGTCCAGGTGCGGGCCGCACGGGAGCTTCTCCGGGCCGTACTCGCTTATCTCCGCAATCTTTACTTCCTGCCTCACGAGCTCGGAGATTTCCTTACTCTCCGGAATCTCGGTAGTCAGGAGAGTTTTGAGCAGCCCCTTCGCACGCTCTATTATCTGCTTCCTCTTCGCATTCCGCGTGTCCTCGACCTTCTCCACGCCTATCTTCGCATCGCAAGGACCGACGCGGTCGACGGTCTCGAGGGCAGCCGCGAGGATGGAAGTCTCGACCATGTCCAGCGAGGAGGGCAGGAGTATCTTCCCGATGCTCTTCCCGCCCCTTGCCTGCAGGTCTACCTCTATCCTGCCTATCCTTCCGTTCTTCTGGAGCTCCCTCAGGTCAAGCTCGTCTCCGAGCAGGCCCTCGGTCTGGCCGAAGATTGCGCCGACTACGTCGGGCTTCTCCACCAGGCCGCCTATCTCCAGGTTCGCATACACTAGGTATTTCACCGTGTCAATATACGTCTTAGCCATATTCTCACCAATTTTTTACCTTTCAAACCTCTCCAGTTTTTCCTGGAATTCTGCCACTTTCCTGTCCAGCTCCTCGATGAAGAGGACGCCGAAAAGGTAGCGCAGCTTCCGTCTGATGTTGAGGTCCGGCTTCACGCCATAAGACTCAAGCGCCTCGCAGATGCGCTGCGCGAGCTCCTCGCCGCTCCGGTCGAAGTCGGTCAGGACAACCGCCTCCGACGCGCCGTGCGACGCGACCCGTTCAGCCACCCTGTCAGGCGACTGGTTGATGAGCGTGATTCTGTTCCGGATTCCCAACTTCTGAAGCGCAACCCTGTCACGCTTGCCTTCCACGACTACCTCCTGCTCGCCTTCCTCAAGGCTTTCGAGGAGGTTTTTCCACATTTTCCCTTTCTGCCGCAGCAGAGATTCTTCCCTGGATTTTGACAGCATCCAAATCCACCGCGAGCGTTTTCCTTCTTGCTTTTGCTCCCCTCACGATGCGCACCGGCGTGCCCAGCAACTGCGAGAGCTCCCTTACGAGCTCCACGTTCGCGCGGTTGCCCTCCGCCTTCTCCGTGAGCCGCACCCTTACCCTTCCCGTTGAAGGGTCCAGTGCGATGGAGAACCTGGCGGAGCCAGGAACCACCGATACTTCGAACACTGCCATTCTCTGCCTGCATGAAAGAACGAGCAGGATGAATCATGAGGATGTGCTGCGCATTGTTGACTGGCGTTCATTGCCTGTCAAACTCCCTCAGCCATCCATGCGCAGTGGCGTTTATTTTCCGTCTGAAGTATTTAAACCTTGCTTACAGCCCGTGCTCCTCTTCGCAGTCCTCGCAGATGAGCTTGCCGTCTATGCGCTTCAGCGACTCCGAATAGTTGAAGCATGACTCGCAAAGCCCGGTGAATTCCACCGTCTTGCCGAACCGCTCAACCTCCGCGCGCTCCCGTATTATGTCGAAGAGAGCGGGGCTTACGCGCACCATGTCGGTCTCGCTGAGTATCCCTATGAGCACTCCCTTGTTGCTCACGACGGGCAGCCTCTTTACGTGCTCGTCGCGCAGCATCCTCGCCGCCTCCTCTATGTCGACGTCGGGGCCTACGGCCTTAAGGGGCGAGCTCATAATCGCATTCAGCTTGACCTTCCTCGGATCCTTCCCCTCAGCAATCACCTTGAAGATGATGTCGCGCTCCGTGATTATGCCGACCGGCTCGCTCTTCCGGAGGACGATGACGCTGCCAATCATGTTCCTCTTGAGCGTCTTGGCAGCGCTCTCCGCGGTCTCATCCTGCTGAAGGGTTATGACGCCTTTCCTCATGACGTCCCCTACTCTGACTTCTTTCATGTTTTTGCTTTGGCAGAAGGAGGTTTATAAACGATGCTTAGTGCATCGCGAGGTAGCCGCTGCTCTGCTGCCTGAAAGCGTCAGTGAGGAACTTTTCTGCGCCGGCCCGCTCGGCGCCGTATTCCTTCCTCTCCTCCTCGAGCGCCTTCTCCGCGGCGGGGAGGTATTTCGCAACCAACTGTTCTGCATCGATTTTCGGGAACTCGCCGCCGAAAACGGAAGCGCGGTAAGCCCCGCCCGCCTCCCTGAACTTTTCCTCGCTGAGGCGCTCTGGGTGGAGGATGGCGAGCGCGAATGCGTCCGCGTATTCCTGGCGTACGTCCGGGATGGGCGTCTTGTGCCCGTGCTCGTTGAGCCAGTCCTGGAAGCCGTGGCCTATCTCGTGCAGCGCGAGCTCTATGAAGTAGCGCGGGTGCGTTATGCCGCGCGAGAGCGTTACCCGCAGGTTTTCGCGCTCGTAATGCCCGTTGCCTATCCTCTCGAAGCCATACTCGACCAGCTTCACCCTTTCGTTGAGGATTTCCTTCACGCGAGGGGGGAGCGTCTCGAGCACTTCGAGCAGCATCTCTTTCTGCCAGGCGTTCAGCTCGACGCGCGTTTCCAGCTTCGGCCCCGCAGTCCGCACAATCTGGCGCATTGCATTGATTTTGCCAAAAGAGGTATAAAATACGCGACGCAAATTGCTCCCGTGGCGAACTACGAGAAGGGCGCGAGGTGTGAGAGGGAGCTAATCAGGCTCCTTGCAGAGAAGGGATTCTCCGTTGTCCGGGCTGCGGGCTCCGGAGTTGCCGGCGAGTGCCCGGACATACTCGCGTTCAGAAGGGGGCTGCAGTATGCGTTCGAGTGCAAGGCGTGGGGGAGCGACAGGGTGGCGCTGGACCACGTGCATTACGAGTCGCTGAAAAAGTGGGAGGAGAACACGGGGATAACTGCGATGCTCGCGTGGAGGATGGACGGCGGCGGGTGGTATTTCATCTATCTCGCCGAGCTGGAGAAGAATCCGCAGAGCTTCTCCGCAACGAAAAAGAGGGCGCTGGAGATAGGAAGGACGGAGAAGGAGATAATCCGCTAGGCGCGGAAAAGGCTTATATAGAGCGCGGGAGAGAGATTCAGGGGGTCTTGTTATGGAGGAGCTTGTTATCGTGTCGAAGGACCGGGTGGGGCTGCTTGCCGACGTTTCGGAAGCGCTCGCGAAGGGCAAGGTGAACATAAACAGCGTGACCGCCGACGTGGTGGGGCAGAACGCAGTGGTGAGGCTAGTGGTCGGCGACGCGGAGAAGGGCAAGAGCGTGCTCGAGAAGTCTGGCTTCAGGCCAGTTTCCGGGGACACGCTTGTCGTCACCCTTGAGGACAGGCCAGGCGAACTCTCGAAAATAGCGCGGATGCTCTCCGAGAACGGCGTGAACGTGACGAACGTCTACATGCTCGGCAAGGAGGCAGGGAAGGGGCTCATCGCGATAAAGGTCGACAAGATGGAGAAGGCCAGGAAGCTGCTCTCCGGCTACCTCTGATTTTATGCGGCGCTACGAAAGACATGCAACGAGCGCAGGGAACTCGCTGCTGGAGTGGCGCAGGGTGAAGAGCCCGTTTGTTGTAGTCTTCAATTTCCTAGTCATCTCGCTCGTGAAAATTCTCCCATCGCTTTCGCTGAAGAGGTTGCTGCTGCGCAGGACCGGGATGAAGGTGGGGAAGGGCGTTGCAGTCGGGCTTGACGTGCAGTTCGACATATTCTTCCCAGAGCTGATTGAGCTGGGCGAGAACTGCGTGCTCGGCTATGGCGCGACCATCCTTGCGCACGAATATCTCATCAAGGAGTACAGGACGGGCAGGACGAGGATAGGCAGAAGCGCCGTAATCGGTGTAAACTCGACGCTCCTGTGCGGCGTGGATGTCGGCGACGGGGCGATAGTCGCGGCCGGAGCCCTGGTCGCGGACAATGTGCCCGCTGGTGCCGCGGTCGGAGGGGTTCCGGCAAGGGCGATGAGGGTGCGGTAGATGCGCAAGCTGCTCATCCCTTTCCTCATCGCTGTGAATCTCGCCGGCGCGCTCTTCGGGTTCTTCATCTACTACGCGCCGCAGCTTTCCGCGACGCCGCTCGCGCTCTGGATATTCGTTCCGGACTGCCCGCTTTACGTCCTCGTTTTCGCGCTCGCGCTGGGGCTGCTCTGGCTCGGGGTTGAGAATGACCTCTTCAGCTTCATAGTCTCGGCGGGCCTGCTGAAATACGGCGCGTGGACGCTTTTTGCGCTCGCATACCTGAACGGCTATTTCTTCTCCGCGGAGCTCGCGCTGATGAGCGGGATGCTCTTCATGCTTCACATTGGAATGGCTGCGGAGGGATTCGTCCTGCGGGTGAGGAGATGCGGGGCGGCAGTGCTTGCAGTCGGGCTTGCGTGGTTCCTGCTAAACGACTTCTTTGACTATTTCGTGGGCACGATGCCGTATCTCCCGAGCGGAACGGACGCGGGAACGTTCGCGCTATTCAGCATCGCATCCACGCTCGTCCTCGTGCCCGCGCTGTGGGTGGCGAAGAGAAGGAACCTGCTCGTCCCGCTCGGCATCTACAGGAAGCCGCGGCGGTAGCGGCGCGCTGCGGACGCGACAAGCCATGCGATGAGCAGCTCGAGCACTCCACCAACGCATGTCCAGCCGAGGACGACGGCTGGCTGCTGCGCGGAAAGCAGGAGCTGCGGCGCCATGCCTAGTAGCGCGGGACCGGAGTAGTAGAAATATACTGCGGTTGCCGCTGCGGCCTTGACTGGCACGGCGATGAGTGCGAGCATGCCCAACTCTTTCAGGTCGCCGAGGAGCAGGTCGGGCTTGCCTGCCTCGCTCCGGAGCCAGTAGACGAAGACGAGCGCTGCGAATGCGACGAGCATCGCCGCAGGGAACGCACCGAGCAGCACCTCGCCCAGCGTGAGGAACAGCTGGGGCTGCGCGCCGCTGCCTGGCGAGACGACCGGCACGGTTGGCGCGAACGGGTTGGAGACTGGAATCTGGGTGGCGAAGAGCGCCGCGAACTCAAAGATGAGCAGCGCGGCGAAGAAGCCGAAGAATATTGAGGAGACGTATTTGCCTTTCCATTTGCCCTCCGCTGCGAGGTAGGCGAATGCCGCGATTGCGGGGACGGGCAGCCAGGATGCGAGCCTGGCAACGACCTCGAAGGACGTCGCACCCAGCAGGGGAAGGAGCAGCGCAGTGAGCACGAGCGAGTAGATTGCATAGTCGTAGCCCAGCAGGAAGAGCGCGATGAGGGACGGCACGGCTGCGAGCTGGAGCCCGTCGCCGAAAATTCCGCCCAGCCCCGCGGAGCGGGACGCAAGCTCGAGGATGATGCCCAGCAGGGCGAACCCAACTATTATCATGAGCCCTGACGCGCCGCGCCCTGTCCTCGGCTTTTCGGCCTTCTTTGCAGTTTTTTTAGCCCTTGCCATGTAATCCTCCTCCTTCGTTCTCAGAGCTCGACGGTGTCGAGCCTCATTATTCTTCCGATGCGGGGGTTGTAGAACTGCGCGTGCTTCGTTTCCGCGTTGAGCAGCAGGTGCGGGAGCGACGGGTTGCGTATGAGCGCCTCCAGGTCCTTCGCGGTGAATTCCTCCCTCGCCCTGCTTGTGTGGGAGTGGCCGTAGCCGTGCATTCCCTGCGAAAGGAGAAGCTTCTCGAACTCCTCGTCGTCGAACTTCGCCTCCTCCAGCGCATAGACCGGCACCGGGAGGAGATAGTAGTCATGGCCGCCAAGCTCGTTCTCCACCTTCTCGGCTTCGAAGACGAGCATCACTTCCCTGTCCCGCGGGAGGTCCGCGAGCGCGGCTACGATGCGGTCCCTCTTCGTGTTGAAGCCGGACATCAGCGAATGGAACGAGTCTATCATCTTCACTGCGCCAGGATGCCTTGCCTTGTCCTCCACTATGGCGGCGTCGAGCTCGCCCGGTGCCATCTCTCCGTAGTGGAGCTCGAACCAGTAGATTATGGAGCTCGGCGAAACGCCGGGATCCTTGAGAAGGGCGAGGAGCGCGGGACCGTCCTCGGCCGTTGCTTCGGAGAGCAGGTTTGCCGACTCCAGCGACTTCGCGCGCCACTCTCCATCCTCCGCTTCCCAGCGCCGGGAGAGGTTCGCGGCGACCGCGCGGACGTTCTCGGCGGTGTCCAGCTTCGCCGTGGAGAGAAGCAGCTTCACGGTTTCGTAGAGCGCCTCCACGCGCAGGAACTCGCCTCCCGCATCCCTGTCGCCTGCGAGCCTTTCGAAGAGGCTGCGCAGCATGCCGAAATCCGATTCGGGAAGCGAGTATGCGCTCATTATCCGCCTCGCCGCTTTCTCAACGTCCGGGCGGATTCCTGGCTTTTGCGCCTCGGCGCCCGCTGCTGGGCCCTGTGCTGGGACTTCGGCGGGCTTGGGGGCTTCGATGGGCTTGGGAACTTCAATAGGCTTGGGCGCCTCTTCCGAGGGAAGCGGTTTCGGAATCTCGGGCGGAACCTCGATAATCTCGATGGGCTTTTCCGGCGGGTATTGCGAGCGAAGCTCCGCGTATTTGCCGTCCAGCTCCTTGAAGCTCTTCCTCCACCCGTCGAGCAACGCGTCGAACTTTTTGGCGTAATCCGCCCTTATCGCTTCGTCGTCTTTTCGCACTTCGCCCATCGCATCGCTGCGCATTTCGGGCGGCGCGGCGAGCATGAGCTCGCCCTTCGTTTCAACGAACCTGTCCTGAGTGAGCACCTCATCGAGCACGAGGTCGTCCATTCCCCTGTGCGCGCCGTTGTATGACTCTTCCATCTGCGACAGGAGCCCGTGCGTCGCCTTTATCCTTTCTTCGCGGCGCGCATGCTCGGACTTTATCTTCTCGAGGGTGGGCGGGGTGATTTTTGCGAGCAGGTCCATCTCATCCTCGTGGATGGATGCCAACTCGTCCCTCTCGGCGCGCAGGGAGTCGAGCCTGCGCTCGAACTCCTCCGTCTTGAAGAAGACGGCTGCGGCCTTCCGCGTGACGCTCTTCGGGAGCGCGGCCTTGCTTGCGAACTCGCGTATCGCGTCGCTGAGCTTCGGCCGCGGCAGGAGCAGTTCGGGCATGGTGGTATTCGAAAGCAACCGGTATTTTAACTTTTCAACGCAAATCTGGCTTTATGGCTGAGAAGGAGGTTTCGCTCAAGGTGAAGGAGGCCCTGCAGACCGATGTGGGCAGGGGGATTGCCCGGCTGAACTCGCACACGATGGAGCGGCTCGGCGTTGAAACGGGCGACGTGGTGGAGTCCGAGGGTCCGGAGAAGAAGAAGGCGGTCGCGCTCGTGTGGCGGGCGCGCACCGAAGACGAGGGGAAGGAGGTGATCCGCCTCGACGGAATTCTGCGGCACAACTGCGGAATCAGCGTCGATGATGTCGTGCGCGTGCGCAAGGCGGACGTGAAGCCGGCGAAGGAAGTGCAGTTCGCGCCCACGCAGGAGATTTCATTCGAGGAGGATTTCGTTTCCTATTTCAGGGAGCGCATACTGAACATGCCGCTCTCCCTGGGGAATTCCATCGTGCTGGACGTGATGGGTCGCGCCCTCGTCTTCACCGTGACTGCAACGAACCCGAAGAACGTCGCGGTGCAGGTCACGCCTGAGACGAAGATGAGGATTGCGACGAAGCCCATGAAGATTGCGGCTGGCGTCGGCATCCGCTACGAGGACATAGGCGGGCTGAAGGAGGAAATCGAATCGATTCGCGAGATGGTCGAGATTCCCATGAAGCACCCGGAGGTTTTCAAGCGCCTCAGCATCTCGCCGCCCAAGGGCGTGCTTCTGTTTGGGCCGCCCGGCTGCGGGAAGACTCTGCTCGCGAAAGCGGTGGCAACGGAAAGCGAGGCGCACTTCATAGCGCTGAATGGCCCGGAGATTATGAGCAAGTGGTATGGCCAGAGCGAAGAGAACCTGCGGAAGGTGTTCGAAGAGGCGAAGGAGCACGCGCCAACGATAATTTTCATGGATGAGCTGGATGCGATTGCGCCGAAGAGGGAGGAGGTGAGCGGCGAAGTGGAGAGACGCGTCGTTTCGCAACTGCTCACGCTGATGGACGGCCTGGAAGCGAGGGGCGACGTGATTGTGATTGCGGCGACGAACAGGCCCGACTCCATAGACCCGGCGCTCAGGAGGCCGGGGAGGTTCGACCGCGAGGTCGAGATACGCGTTCCGGACAAGGCCGGGAGGAAGGAAGTATTCCAGATTCACACGAGGGGGATGCCGCTCGCGCCCGAGGTCAATCTGGATGAGTTTGTGGACGTGACTTATGGCTTCACGGGCGCGGATGCCGCCGCGCTGAGCAGGGAAGCGGCGATGAGGGCGCTGCGGAGAATTCTTCCGGAGATAAAGAAGGCCGGAGAGGAAGGCCTGTCGAAAGACGTTCTTGACAGGCTTGTGATTACGAGGCAGGACTTCCTTGATGCGCTGAAGAAGGTCGAGCCCTCCGCAATGAGGGAGGTGCAGGTAGAAATCCCGAAGACGAAGTGGTCGGACATCGGAGGCCTCGAGCCCGTGAAGGAGACGCTGCGCGAGGCGGTTGAATGGCCGATGAAATACGCAGACACGTTTGCGCGGCTGGGGATAGCGCCACCGAAGGGAATCCTGCTCACCGGGCCGCCCGGCTGCGGCAAGACGCTCCTCGCAAGGGCAGTTGCGACGGAGTCCAACGCGAACTTCATCTCAATCAAAGGCCCCGCGGTCATTTCCAAGTGGGTAGGGGAGAGCGAGAAGGCAGTCCGGGAAATATTCAAGCGCGCGAGGCAGGTTGCTCCGTCAATAATATTCTTCGACGAGCTGGACTCCATCGCAGGAGTGCGCGGGATAGGCGAAGGCGGGGGTGCGGAGGTCGCGCAGCGCGTCGTGGACCAGCTGCTCGTAGAACTGGACGGGCTTGAGGAGCTGCACCAGGTGGTTGTAATCGCAGCGACGAACAGGCCGGATTTGATAGACCCCGGCCTTCTCAGGCCGGGAAGGTTCGACAAGGTGGTCTTCGTTCCGCTTCCAGACCGCGCGGGGAGGAAGCAAGTGCTGCAGGTGCATCTGAAGCGGGTGCCGCTTGCGAAGGATGTGGATTTGGAGAAGCTCCTCGACAGGATGGATGGCTTCACGGGCGCGGATATAGCGGCTGCCGTGAAGGAGGCGGGCCTTTCCGCAATCAGGGAGAGCAAGGCTGCGAAAGAGGTGGCGATGAGGCACTTCGAGCACGCGCTCGCGAAGGTGAAGCCCAGCCTAGCCAAAGAGGATGTTGAGCAGTGGGAGAAGCTTAGGCGGCGCTGGCAGTAATAAAAGATTAATAAGCGGGGCGGAAGAAGATTTGCGGGGATGATGACATGGGTGGACAGAGGGGGCAGAGCGCCACTGAATACCTCACCACGTATGGGTGGGCAGTACTGATAATGCTCGTTGCGATAGGCATGCTAATTTGGCTCGGGCTTATGAACCCGAAGACGCCGCTCGCGTCCTCGTGCCTTTTTCCATCAGACGTGGTGTGCAGGAGCTACATACTGAACACGAGCGGGTTTTATGCGCTTGACATCGGCCAGTCCACGGGCCACCCGATAAACGTCACGAAGATAAGGTGCACTGCGGAGAGTTCGCCGGTGCTCGGAGACGATGACAAGCTGGCGGTGCCGGTGAGCATCGCGAGCGGCGACCACGCAATTGTGACTGATGATTCGCAGGTCTGCTACAACCAGAATGGGCACCAGATAACGGGAACCGCAGGGAACATGTTCAAGGGGGAGATATTCGTTGAATACGTGGAGCTGGACACGGGGTTCACGCGCCAGGTCGCCGCAGATGTGTCGCTGAAGTATGAGGATGTTGATTTGTCTGCGGAGTCACCCATCCCAACCGTGACGCTGCCCCCTACGGAAACGCCGACGGAGACGCCCACGCCTACACCGACGCCCACGCCGACGCCTACGCCAACTCCCACTCCGACACCATCGGTGGGGAACATCTATTTCTGGAATTCAGGCCCGGAGTCATGGTCGCTGTGGCATCAATTCTCTGGAGAGGGCGTGAACGCCATAGCGCTTCTGGGCGGGTCGGGAAATCTTTACGTGGGCACGTCTGCGGGGAACATCTACTATTACAATTCGGGAACTGACTCCATTTCGCTGTGGCATAATTTCCCGGGAGAGGGCGTGAACGCCATAGCGCTTCTGGGCGGGTCGGGAAATCTTTACGTGGGCACGTCTGCGGGGAACATCTACTATTACAATTCGGGAACTGACTCCATTTCGCTGTGGCATAA
>CAIXRF010000119.1 GCA_903921825.1 uncultured Microcaldota archaeon
AACCTGAAGATAATCAGCGAAGCGGACGTTCCCACAGCGACCACGAAAATTGCGGCCATCAAGAAGGACCTTGATGCCGCGAAGGCCGAGAGGGCGACTGCCGTTCCGACCGCACCCAGGGCTTTCGCGCCTCCGCCGCGCGTGGCCGTAACTCCGGCAGTGGCAGAAGGAATCACGGTCCCCAAGCTTGAGGCGAAGATAGACGAGCTGGGAAGTGACATAGCCTCGAAGCTCGACGACGAGAAGTTCGCGGACAAGCTCACCATCCTGAGCGCCATCTCCAAGGAGCGCAAGAACCTCGCCAAGATAGTGAAGGAGGGGATGCCTGCGGATGAGCTGAAGAAGGCCGATGAGAAATACCAGAGGCTTAGGGATAAATTGGACGAGCTTGCGGAGTGATTCGCATGAAGCAGGTCGCGACGAGGCCCGCGCCGGACACGGGTAAGGACAAGCAGCGGAAAGAGGCACCGGAGGACACGCTCGCGGCAAAGCAGGAGAGTGACAGGCAGAAGAAAGAAATACTGGAGGACACACTCTCGACAAAGCAGGAGCGGCTGGGAAAGGAGAAGATGCGGCTCGAGATCCTCCAGGACACCTTCGAGACCACCAAAGACGCCGCAAAGAAGGAGGCGGTCGCGAAGCAGTCCGTGGAAAAGGAGAGGTCGGTCGCAAAGCTCGAGGAAGAGGTCGCAGGCCTGCAGGCGAAGCTCGCGGCAATGGACGAATCCAAGGCGCGCGAGCTGGAGGCCGCTGCCCAGGAACTGGCGTGGAAGATTGAAAGCCTAAAGGCGCACGACACGGGAGAGCTTACAACAACCTTCAAGGACGCCTTCTATAACGCAGACCGTGCCTCATACGACGAGTTCACCAGCAAATTTAACGCACTGAACGCGAAGCGCGAATCAATAAGCGCGGACGCTGACCTCTGGAAAGAGAAAAAGGATGCGGTGAAGCTGAGGGAAACCAGCGCCCGGTGCGATACCCTGCAGGAGGAGTACACCAAGCTCATCGACGAGTTCCGGCCGGCATACGACGGGGCGCAAAAGCTGCAGGCTTTTTCCGAAGAGATCGGGGGCAGGCTCACCGAGGCAAAGGACGGGCGCCACATGCTCTTCACCACGGTCCTCAATTCCAAAATAAGCGACAAGCCGCATTTCCTGGACCGCCTTGGGGACATCGAAAAAGCAGCAAACGGACTGGATGCGGAGCTGAAAAGCCTGGAGGGAAAGAAAACGCAGGATAACCTCGAGGCGCTCGATGCTGATGTCCTCACAGTCCGCGGAGAACTGGGCGGGGTAAAGCACGATTTTGAGGCAGCGAAGAAGGCAGCCGAGGCTCCGCCACCGCCGCCCATGCCCATCATTAAAGTCGAGCCCAAGCCAGCGCCTCCGCCCCCACCGAAAGAGGTGGTGAAGGAGCGGCTTCCGTCACCGCCGCTCGCAGAGATGGAGAGGCCGCCCGAGCCCCCGAAGGTGAAGCCCGAGCCTCCAGCGCCGAAGGTCGAGCAGATTGTGGAGCAGGCCCCTGTCGTTCCAATTGTTGTTGTTCCTCAGGTTGCGCCGCAGGCAGAAACGAAGCTGGAGAAGCCAACGATTCTCGCAAAACCCGGCACGAAGGATGTATACTTCGTTTTTGAGGGCAAGGAATACCTGATACCACAGCTCACCAGGGGCGGCGCGCGTACCCCGGATGCCGAGAAGATTATGAATAGAAACCAGAGCGCGATTATCAAGGTCTACCACGAGTTCGAGACCTCAATCTCGAACCCCGATGAGATTGTGCGCAAGTTCGATGCTGGCGGGAAGACAATCAATGTGCGGAAGCAGGATTGGGTGGCGTTGCAGTGGATAAAGGCCGTATCCTCTCAACAGCGCAACGAGTCTGGGAAAAAGTTCAGCCTGGAGATACCAGCGGACATCTGGGGCGTTGAAAAAGATGGCGAGATAACCACGAGGCACGTGTTCGTGCCGCCTTTCATCGGCAACGAGGTCGAGCTCAGATATGAGAGCATAATGCTTTCCCTCAAAGAAACCGCCCTTCAGCCAGGCG
>CAIXRF010000120.1 GCA_903921825.1 uncultured Microcaldota archaeon
CGAAGCGCGGGGAGCACATCGCCTGGAGCGAGTCCTCGGCAATCTCGTTCGCAAACTCGATGCTCGGCGCGCGGACGAACAGGGAAAGCGCGGTGACGGCCCTTGCCTCGGCAGTAATAGGCAAGACGCCCAATTTCGGGCTGCACCAGAACAGCAACCGCATCGCAAGCGTCGTATTCGAGGTCAAGGCGGGAATGAGGAAACTCACTGATTTCGGCGCGCTCGGGATTTTCGCAGGAAGGCTGGCGAAGGAGAGGATTCCCGCTTTTGAGGGGATGAGCAAGGCATTCGCAAACGAGGACAGGATGAAGTCGCTCGGCGCGGCAATGGCCGCCTCGGGCTCGGTCGCCCTCTACTACGCGAAGGGCATAACGCCGGAATGGGTTGTCTCCACGGGCATCGAAAGGATTCCCGTGGAGCAGAAGCAGCTCGATGAGGTGAAGGCGAAGATGCAGAGCGCGGATTCGGTCGACCTTGTCACAATAGGCTGCCCGCACTGCTCGCTGCAGGAGATAAAGGAGGTGGCCTGGCGCCTCAAGGGGAAGAAGCTGAAGATGAAGCTCTGGGTCTGCACCTCCGGCAAGGTGAAGGAGCAGGCGGACAAGGAGGGCTATTCCGCAGCAATCCGCGAGGCGGGCGGGCTCGTTGTCGCTGACACATGCATGGTGGTTGCGCCCATCGAGCAGATGGGCTTCAAATCAACGGGCGCGAACTCCGCGAAGGCTGCGATTTACCTCCAGGGCCTCTGCAGGCAGAAGGTCTCGTTCAAGGATGTCGAGGAGTTGCTATGAAAGTCGTTGGCCGGATAATCTCACCGGGCATTGCTGAGGGCGAGGTGCTCCTGAGCACGGAGCCGATCTCGTTCCTCGGCGGAGTCGATGCGAAGACGGGGATTGTGGTCGAGAAGGGCCACCCGCTCGAGGGAAGGAGCATAGCAGGCAAGGTCCTGGTCTTCCCGCGGGGAAAGGGCTCGACAGTCGGGAGCTACGTCCTCTACCAGCTTAAGAAGGAGGGGAAGGCGCCTGCCGCCCTAATCTGCACCTCGGCAGAGATAATCGTTGCCGCGGGCGCAATCATCGCCGAAATCCCGATGCTGGATAGGATTGAGGGGGAGATCTATGAGCTCTTCAAGGACAGGCCTCGGGCATTCGTTAACGCGAACAAGGGGTATGTGGAGGTTTTCTGATGCCCTCACCCGTTCTGCTGAAGCTGGGTGGAAGCCTGATTACTGACAAGGGGAAGGCCGAGACGCCGAACCATTCCGCTATCTCGCGGCTTGCCAAGGAGATTCACGAGGCAAGGAAATCCGATGGATTCAGGCTCATTGTAGGCCATGGCGGAGGCTCGTTCCCGCACCAGGCCGCGCACAAATACCAGACGCAGAAAGGGGTTTCCGGAAAGGAGAGCTACAGGGGAATCGCTTTGGTGCAGGATGCGGCTGCGAGATTGAACAGGATTATAGTCAAGGAGCTCATTGCGGCAGGCGAGAACGCCATCTCCATCCAGCCATCCGCTTGCATGGTGACAGAGGGTGGCCTGATTACAGGCGGCTACCTCAAGCCCATAGAAAGGGCGCTGGATTTCGACATGGTGCCGGTACCTTACGGTGACGTGGCCTTTGACCTGAAGCAGGGCTGCAGCATAATCTCGACCGAGAGAATTCTCAGCTTCGTCGCAAGGAAGGTTGGCGCATCTCGAATTGTAATCGCGGCAAACGAGGAGGGGGTCTGGGAGGACTTTCCGCAGAGGAAGAAGCTGATTCCTGAAATCACCCCGCGGAGCTTCCCCCTGATAAAGAGGCATCTGCAGGGCTCCTCCTCAGTCGATGTGACCGGAGGCATGCTGCATAAAGTGGAGAGGATGCTCGATTTGGCGAGGGAAACTGGCGCCGAAGTCGTGATAATCAATGGCAGCGTGCCTGGAAGATTGCGGGACGCGCTGCTCGGGAAGAAAGTAGTTGGGACAACGGTCAGGTGCTAGGGCTAAGACGTTTTTCCGTGAACGCTTTTGGGATATGGCAGCGAGCGAGCCCGGGTGCAGCTGCGCAACACCCGCGGTGTTGCGGGGGACGCATATTGGGTGCGAGCGAACGTTGCCAACCTAAAAGGGTTCAGCCGAAGATTGCGCCCATCCCCATTTCCGCTGCGTTGTCCTCTGCCTCGATCGTCGCGATTACCTTCGCTTCCAGCCCCGTCTCAACCCTCTTCAGGCTTGCGAGAGGAGGCTGCGGCACCTGCCCTGGCTGCGCGCCAGGCGCTGGAATCGGCTCCTTCAGCC
>CAIXRF010000121.1 GCA_903921825.1 uncultured Microcaldota archaeon
CAGCTCCTCCAGCTCCCCCTTCGCCAATCTGCCTGCCAGCGCCTCATGGACGGATGCGAACTGCCGCTGCCTTCTCATCAGCTCCTTCGCAACAACTTTCGTTCCCTTCGGCTGCTTTTTCACCGCAAAGAAGACGAAATCGCCCTCGCGCAAAGGAACGAAGCCGGGGTCAAACAGCCCCTGGGCTATCAGCTTCTGCCTGAGCTTTTCGGCTTCCTTCCGCCTGACTTTCACGCATCTTGCCATCGAAAACCAGCTTCACTCTATAAATATGCTCGGCTTCATGGGCTTCGCATTCGCGGCCTTCTTCGCCTGCTCGCCTTCAGCCTTCTCCTCTCCGCGCACAATTACTTCAGCACCGAACTCCCTTCCCAAGAATTCCGCAGCATCCGAAAGGGCGCGCAGCTCCTCCTCCGGAGTGAGGACGAGCGCGCTCAGGCTTCCGACCTCCTTCGCGAGCTGCGGAACCAGCTTCGCCACGTCTTTCGCCTTCCCCTTCAGCTCTGCATCCGCCATGGCTCTCTTTATCGCAGTATCAACTCTTTTCTCCTCGCGCACGAGCGAATAAACCTTCCGCTTCCAGCCGCTCGCAACGAAGAGGTGAATCTTCACGGGCTTCTTCCCAGTAATCTTGATGATATTTTCGACATCCTCGCTCGTCTTCACGACGATCTCCTCAGCGAACTCCACCCGCTCATCAATGAGCTTCTCATCAGCGGAGGGCCATTCCGCGGAGGAAACGAATCCCTTCCTCCCCAGCTTCTCCCACGCCTCCTCCGCGATGTGCGGGGTGAAGGGCGCCATCATGAGCACCCACTTCCCAAGGTAATCCGAAAGCACTTCGGAATTCCCCTTCCCGCCCGTCCTCCTGAAATACCAGCGCAATTCATTCACGGAGTTGTAGAACGCATCCTGCGCGACCTCGCGAAGGGCGAGAGTTTCGAAATTCTGCGTCGCATTCTTGACCTTCCTATGGAGCTTGGAGAGAAGCCACGAGTCAATCGCTTTCTTCCCGCCGCTCCCCTTCTTCGCAGCATTCTCCTCGATGAGCGACATCATCCACGCAAGGCGCGAAGACACTCCCTCCGCCATCGCCTGATTGAAATCCGAGTCAGCGGAGAGTTCAGCGCCGCTAACCACGGAAAAGCGCACAATATCCGCCCCATACTTGCGAATGGCTTCCCTCAGCGGAAGAATGTTCCCCAGGGACTTGCTCATCTTGCTTCCTTCCATGAGCACGAAGCCGTTCGTTGCAATCTGCTTCGGCCAGAGTTTGGGCGGGAAGACTGCTACGTGGTTGAACACGAAGAATGTGAGGTGGTTGTGCACGAGGTCGCCTGCGGAATGCCTCGAGTCCAGCGGATACCAGTAGAGGAACTCCCTCCTCATCCCCTCAATCTCCGCCTTAGTTGCGCCAACTTTCTTCGCAACCTCCCCCGCATCTCCCTTCCCAAGCATCACGCAGTCGAAGAAAGCCGAGTCCAGCTTCGAGGCGTCGAGCTTCTTCAGCCTGTGCGCAACCGTGTAGAACGCCATGTAAATTGTCGAGTCGCTGAGCGACTCAATCACCTTCGTCTCGTCGTATGGGAACCTCGTGCCAAGCCCCTGGGCGCGCACGCACGCCCTCTGCTTCAGCCACCCAATCGTGTAATCGTATTCGGGCCTCGTCTTCTCCGGAATAAGCTTAATCGATTCGAATGCCTTGCGCGTTTCCTCCTTCCACCCCTCATTCCCGTAGTCTATGAACCACTGGTCCGAGACCAGTTTGACGCACACCTTCGCCCCGCACCTGCACCAGATTGGGCCGTTAATCACTTCGTAGAGCTTGAGCGCCTGCCCCGCAACCACCATCTCCTCCTTTATCTTCTCCTTGGCGTCAACACCCCTCATCCCTTCATACTCCTGAATAACCATCTTCCCGGTGTGCGCCTCCTTCCTGTAGATTTCCTCCGTCGCTTTTTCGGCCATGGGGTCGTTCTGGTCCTTCACCTTCATCCGCTCAATTATCTCCTTCGCAGGGAATTGGCCGAATCCTTCGAGCTCAAGCACCTGCCGTGGCGGCAGCGCCTTCCCCTCCCACTCCGTCCCGGCCAAATCCCGAATTGCCAGGTAATCGTAAGGCGCGTGCGCTGGCACGCTCATCACCACTCCGCTTCCCACCTTCGGGTCCACGAAGCTCGCGGGCAGGATTGGCACATTCTCTCCGGTGATGAGATTCACGCACTCCTTCCCGAGGAACTCCTTCCCGTTCTTCCTGCCTTTCGCCTTCAGCCCCGGAATCTGCAGCTGGAGCGCTTTCAGCGCCTCGCTGGAAACGTAATAATTCTTCCCATCGTAGGAGGCGAGCGAATACTCTGCCTCCGGGTTTATCCACACGTTCGTCACGCCATAAATCGTTTCGGGCCTGAACGTGGCGCATAGGAGGAACGCGCCCGGCTCATCATCAAGCTCGAACTTTATGAACACCATCTCGTCAATGTCGGGGTCGACATCGCCCTTCGTGTCGTGCGCGCCCACCGCATTGTCCTCGTTCGGGCACCACGGGACAGGATGGCTTCCCTTCACCAGGTAGCCCTTCTCCTTCAGCTTCTCGAACTGCCATTTGATGAACTTGTTGAACATCGCATCGTAGGAGTAGAACTTCCTCCTCCAGTCTATCGAGAAGCCAATCTCCCTCATTCCCGCCTCAATCTCGCGCGAGAAATAGCTCACCATCCTGGTCGGCTCGTCCAGCGTCGGAATCACGTCCGCAGGAATGTGGTAAATCCCCCTGAAGATTTCAATAATCTCCGGGTCCTTCGCTGCCACCCTCTTCGCCATCGCGAGCACGGGCGTCCCGGTCACGTGGAAGCCCATTGGGAAGAGGACGTTGAACCCCCTCATCCTCATGTAGCGCGCGTAGGCATCGGTGGTCGTGTAGGTTCTCGCATGCCCAATGTGCTGCGGCGAATTTGGGTAGGGAAACGCAGCAGTCAAATAGAATTTCTCCGCCCCTTCTTTAGGCTCGGCCTCGAATATGCGCGCCTCCTCCCAGCGCTTCTGCCACTTCCCCTCAGTCTCCCGGAAATTCATACGAGGAAGTTTAGCGTGGAGGGATTAAAAAAGGGAAGCTAGGGGGATTCTCCCCTGCGGTTAAGTTCCTTCTTCACTTTTCCCGCGTCGCGTGCAGCAAGTTCACCAATTCCAGCCCACAGCGTTCCCGCGCCCACAAGCACTGCGGCAGCAATCCAAGACGCGATAAACGTCGCCGCTCCTGCGGCGTACAGAATAAGCCCCGACAGCCTGAATTTGAACACCGCATCGCTCGCATCCCCATATCGTGCTTTCAAATTCTCGCTACTCACTCCATCAAAATCGCGGAGCCGGTGCTTTCCGAACTCTTCTTTGGGCGCGGCTTGCGCTTGAGGTGCTGCCACCTTCTTCGCCTCAGCCTCAACCTTTGCAATCCTAGCCGTTGCCACTTGTTCCCCGTTAACCACCGTTGTCGCCATATCGCCCACCTACTCCCGCTTCGGCGGAAGCTCGAGCCGCCTCACCTTCTCCAGCCCTTCCTTGCTGTTCAGGAGCCCCTCTACTTTAGCGGAAAATGCAACAACCTCCTCCGCAGCACCAGCAATGCGCTCGTGCACCTTCTTCATTGTGTCAGGGGTTATCGTACGGCCGGGGCCGAGAGCATACAAAATCAGTTCCTCCAGAATGAGATTCATAGGACCATGAGCATACCTGCAGTTGACGTGCCCTTTGAACTTCATCCTGACTGCGTATACGTCGCCCCACTTGTCCTTGTAGCTAAAAACGTCTTCCCCGGAGAAACTAAGGAAATCTACTTCGCTATGAAGCTGTTCTGCGTTTGCTGCGCGGATGATCGACACCTTGTTATCCGAAAGTTTCCACCCACCCCACGCCTCCCACTTGATAGGAGCATCACCATAAATGGAAATATACCTCGCCTTTTCAACCTTATCTCCGCCTTCCTCATTCCCCGTTGTGTGCTCCGTAATCCGCAGCTCTGCGCGCACCTCGATTTCTTCACGGCAGACGCCTTTGCCTGAGAAGTGCATTTCCACTTGCCCTTCCTCGGGCTGCTTCTGCATTTCGAGATAAACTCCGGGCTCGAACGGCCTGAAGCCGGTAATTTTGCCTTCCACCACTAGCGGCTTCTCCTGCTTCTTCTCCTGCGTCGCCTCTTTCACCATCGCTTCACCCCCTGTTATCGCTCACTTCCCCTACTTTTTCCGAATCCCACGGAAGCGTGGGTATTTATACCTGAAATGGGCGGGATTACCCATGAGGAGACCAATCATATTCGAAGTGGACGTGGTACACGACTGCTGGCTGTGCGACACCACCGAGAGGCTGAGAGACGGCGTAGTCCTGTTCAAAGGAGGTGCAATTCTCGATGACAAAGTCCTCGCAAATGTGGAATTGCATTCGCCTTATCTTGGGAAATTCATCGACGCATTCGCCAGCCACCCAATTGTCACGAAGGTTTCGCCAATCGTGATGCGCCCAGATTCCGCAGACCTGCTAGTTACCTGCAAATCCGACGGCACAGTCTATGACAACCTCGTAAAAAGCGGCTGTATTCTAATGGAACCAACCGTAAGTGAAGATGGGGCGGACCGCGTCTCCATGCTCGCGCCATCTGAAAAGCATATGCGCGACTTCTTCAGCCGCATGGGCGAAAGCGGGACAGTCACCCTGAAGGCAAAACGCTATCTAGATGAAAAAGACCAGCTCTCATTCAACCTGTTCAAGACTTCCGGCTTCACGAAATTCAAGACCGCTGCAGCGCTTCTTTCTCCGAGGCAGAGGGAATGCTTCGAGATTGCCTGCAGGAACGGCTACTACGCCCGGCCGCACAGGATAACGCTCGAGGGACTGGCGCAGAAGACGGGAATAAGCGAGCCAACCTTCCGCGAGCACCTCAGGCGGGCAGAGCAGAAGCTGCTCCCGGTTCTCCACGAAGTCTTGAAGCTATTCTAGAGAAACGCGGAAAGGAAACCCCAGACATTTTTTCCGAGGTCGGGAAGGTAATAACCGCCCTCGAGGACTCCGAACGTCGGCAGCTTCAGTTTCGCTATCTCCTTTCCAATTAAGCTGAACGTCTTCGTTTCCGCCACCCTCAGCTCCGCAATCCCGTCCTGAGAATAGGAATCGAAGCCGGCGCTCACAGCGACAAATTCCGGCCCAAACTTCCTTGCCGCTTTCAGACCCTCCTTCATCGCATTCACGAATTCCCCGTCCCCCGCCCCAGGAGGCAGCGGCATATTTTTCACGTGCGAATTGTTCTCCGAAACGAAGCCGGAGCGGTAGGGAAAGAGCGTGTGCGGGTCCTGGTGGACGGATAGGTAGAAAACGCTCTCATCTTTGTAGAAAATATCCTGCGTCCCGTTCCCGTGATGAACGTCAAAATCAACAATCAGCGCCCTCCTTCCCTTCTGGTTCTTCCGGACGGCGAATGCAAGGTTATTCATGTAGCAAAACCCTTGGAAGAAATCCCTACCGGCATGATGGCCCGGCGGCCGCACGAGTGCAAACGAAAACCCTTCATCATCCGCAATCTCCGCTGCGCGCAGCGCGCCTCCGCAGGCGAGCTTCGCAATCTCAAAAGTCTTCTTCGTGAAAGGATTCTCCGGCTCGCTCCGTTCCGTCGCGCTCCTCTCCTTCAGCTCATCAACCATCCTCCCGGAATGGACAAGAAGCAAATCCGCCTCATCGATTTTCTTCGGCTCTTCAAACTTGACGGGGAGCTTGCTCCTCTCAACATAGCTGAGAATCGCCTTCAGCCTTCCGCTCACTTCGGGAGGGTTCTCGTGCTCCAAATACCGCGGAGAATAAACCAGCTTCATGGAGCGCCGAGGAGGAGATTTGAACTCCTAC
>CAIXRF010000122.1 GCA_903921825.1 uncultured Microcaldota archaeon
ATCACCTACAGCAACACCCCAATAATCTCCGAGAGTGGCGTGCCCCAGGCTAAGATCGTGGTCGGCGAACACGCGGCCGCCTCCGATGGCGTAGTCGCTGCGAACATCGCAGCGATGATTGGCAACCTGGCCTGGAGAACCCAGGCGGTTACCGCAACCGTCGGAAACAAGGACGCTGTGAACTGCACCGTGACCGGTGGAGCCGGTACCGGGACCTGCGCAATAAGCAACGAGAAGGTTTGGCTGAACGTCACCCTGCCTGGAGTGGTTTCGGGTGCTGTTGAGTTCAGGACACTCATCAGCGACTGGGTTGACAAGAAGCTGGAGAACAGGGACGACACGACAGTTGACGACCAGTACCTGACCAACACCGACCCGTCTCCATTCACCTCCTACACGGCGGTGAAGAAGTTCAGCGGAACAGACTTCCCGGCGCTGCAGACCGGAGCAATCACGGACACCTACGCCAACGTGGCGTACACCGAAGAGCAGACCCTGTGGGTAAGGGCAATAACGAAATACGACGACGCGCTGAAGAAGGTAGTCGGGACCGAGCCGCAGCTGGCATACCAGATAAAGTTCACCCACGACCTCTACGGCATTCCGATGTCGACCTGCGCGGCTGACAACGGAGCGATAAACCCGACCGAAGTCATCTTCGACCCGACCAAGTGCTCTGCAACCAGCGACCTGACTGAGAGGCACCGCGTGACGATAAAGTTCCTCGGAGAGGACTATATCATCTCGCAGATGACTCCTCCAGTAGTGGACACTGGTGTTGCAGGAACCTCGTTCGGCTGCGTAGCTGACTCGTCCGAGGTAATCAGCGCCGGTGGATGTGTCGCCCCAGTGGGCGGCCTATTCGAGGCAAACCCCCTCGCACCAGTCGGCACAATCAGGCTGGCGAAGGAGTCCGCATACGGCGTCGTTCACGTGGGCGAGAACCTCTCAACTGGTTCCTACTACGTGAAGCTCGCCGATATTACGGCCCCCACCACGCCGAACCCAGAAGGTGAGGCGTCCCTCCAGATATATGACCTCAACGGAAACCTGTTGAAGGAGGACAAATGGAGGCCAGGTGCCATACCATACACCTGGACCGCACCTGACGGCTCGAAGATCCGCATCCGCGTCTACCAGGCCAACCCTGGTTACTACGCGTACGCGAAGTGGGCCGAGATGGCAATCTACTCCAAGGAGTTTACCCTCACTGATGGCGACAAGATATCGAGCGACTGCGAGGACTGGAAGGTGTCCCTCTTCTGGAAGAACAAGGACCCGACCAAGGCGAGCAAGTTCGTCGATACCCTGAGGAAGATTGTCATAAAGGCTGAGGACACGAGCACGAGCGCGACCGTGAAAATGGTCGAGGGCGACACGCAGAACATCATCTGCAGCCCTGTCATCTGGCAGCTTCAGTACAACGGCCTGACACTCAACGACCCAGGCGACTACGACGCGCTGTCGATGTCGATCTCGAAATTGTCCCCAGTAGTCGGACAGCCCGGAGCGCTGGCATGCGACGGTGCACCACTGACAGCCACAAGCAAGTACAAGATAACCGACGCAAGGTTGCTGCGTGTTGCAAGCAGCTTGAGCGAGCCGTTCACCCTAAACGCAGTGGGGAGCACAGTACAGGTCTCCTCATTCTACGTAAACCTCGGCTCTGACCTGCTTGGCATAAGCGGCCTGGTACCATATGGAGCACCATACGGCCCGTACGGCGCACTTGCTGGAGCCTCGATGACCTTTGCCCCAACTGGCCTAGCTGGCTTCACGACTGCCACGACCTTCAACATAGCGGCTGAGGATGCGACCGGTTCGTTCACCGCATCAGGGACTGCGCCAGTCGGCCTGGCGGGCGTTATAATAACGCCACCTGCCGGCAGGTCGTTCACCTTGATACACGCAATAACCGCAACGACTGGAACCTACGGCGACGGCTTCACAATAGCCGACGGCGCCGCAGCCAACATTGAGGGTGGCATACTCGCCGACACACTTGGCAGCTACAGGGACGCAGGCTCGGTCATCTGGGAGCAGCCCGGAACCACGGACTGCAAGTTCCAGGATGCCATCGGCGCAGGCGGAGTTACCTACGACGCTGGAGACGGAACCACAGAGGCGTTCTTCTTTGGCTGGACCGCGCACACACTGCCCTTCCTGCCGATAGTACCCCCAGCGACGCTTGCATCCATCTGGTGCCCGGTAGCATACCCACCGCCAGTCAGCATACCCCCATTCGGGTCTTGCCAGATCGATGTCGACCTCGACACCAACTACAACGAGCGCGCAATCGCATGGGTTGAGGACGCAGGCAACAGCCCGAGCCAGTACGACGGCGTGACTGCATACCTAGAGCAGCAGAGCGACGGTGCGTACCAGTTCGTGGACCCGCTGTCCGGCGGAGTGTTGGACACCAGCCCAGACTCGATAAAGTACACCGGTCTGGGAACATACGGGGTGACCATCTCGCCATCCGGATCGTTCACGGCAGGCTTCATCACCGAGAGGGGCTCGAAGTTCGCCTCCATTTCCAAGACCTCGGCATCCTTTAAGTTTGCCAAGAAGCTTGGAGAGGCGCAGTACTTCATGAAGACCTCCGGGACGCAGCCAAACGAGCCCGTACAGGTTGGTCCGCTGGCAGAGGGTGAGTCGACAGTCGGCCTCGCGGGAGGCATCGTCATCAAGGTGACTCAGATCACCGAAGATGTCGGTACCTGCACCGCAGGAGCTGGCAGCGCGACATGCACCGTCACCGGCCTGGAAAGCCTGACCGCGACCGCAAGCGTAACCTCGACCGTGATACCCACGGACCTCGACACCAAGACGAGCCCGCTCGTCGTCCTGGACAAGGACGCCGACAGGACCGCAACCCTCATCGTAGTCGGTGGCAACCTCGTGAACACGGTGGCAAGCGAGATTATAACCAGCAGCAACATCAACCTCGCAACTGACACCGTAGTCGTGAGGGCTATCGGGACCAACAGGATCCTGGTGGCAGGCTACACGGCGCAGGACACTATCAGCGCTGGCAACCAGTTTGTCCAGGAGCTGATAGCGCTCAAGCACGCCTAAGGCGCAAAACACGGAGGGCGAAAGCCCTCCTCCCCTTTTATTTTATATTTCTTCTCTTTCTAAACCCCCACAGGCGAGCAGTCGCTTGAGCGTGGTTATGTGGCGGGCAGGAAAGGGAAAACCGGAGCGGGGCACACCGTAATTATATACACCGCTCCGTGGTGCCCGTGGTGCAGGCGCGTGAAGGAGTTTCTGTCCGCAAACGGCGTGAAATTCGAGGAGCGCGACATAGAGTCGAAAAACGAGTGGGCTGAGGAGGCGGTCGCGAAGAGCGGCCAGACCGGCATCCCGATCCTCGACATAGACGGCCACGTGGTCATCGGATTCGATGAGCCGGCAATAAGAGAGCTTCTGGGGCTTTAGGGGGTATCTACATGAGAGCGACCATCATTCTTGCTTTGCTGATTATCCTTGCGATTCCGGCATGCGCCAATACGCTCGAGGATTTCCTGTCGCCCTACCTCTATTCGGGCGAGAACTACACCGCGGATGCAAACGTGACGCAAATCGACACATCCGGCGGTCACTACCTGCTCATCCAGATGAGGGGGCAGGATGCATTCTTCGTCAGCCGCACGGCCGAGGACAACGCCACGGCCTACTCGCTGGTGAACGACTCAAGCACTATATTCACAGCGATACGCACGCTGGGCGTAAGCAGCACCTACCCGACGCAGGCGGAGCTGGACAACCTCACCGCGCTCATCAGCGCATTCGACGCCTCCCGCCACCCCCGCGAGGATGACTGCACGCAGAGCATAGGACTGGACCGGCCCGGCGCGACCTGCGACCTGGACAGGTGCGAGTCGTGCATGAGCGTCCCCGTCTGCTCGGACAGGATACCCTACAACGGGGTGGACTTCACCCATGCCATGTATTACTACAGCATAAACCACGCCGGCCTCTCGGCCTCCGTTGTGAACGCCACCGCGGCGCTGCGCGCCATCAACACCTCGGCTGACGCGGCGCCGCTCATCGACACGCTTTCAAAGAACCTTGACTACGCATCGGGCAACGCGACCGCGCTGCTGGCGAACCACCTCTTCGGCTGCTTCGTTATAACCGGAAGCGCCACGCCGCCCCAGGGCCTTGAATGGTGCGCGCACCTCCCGACGCAGGACGTGGCATACTGCCCGGCGGTCACCCTGAACACCACCGCACTCTCAGCCGCGCGGAACAAGACGCTCATGCTGAAGAACCGCGTCATCACGAACGCCACCATACTGGCGCGGGCAAACACGCTCATCGCCGCGATGCAGGCGCGCAGCACCGACCGCGTCCTGCGCGAGCAGAACAGGACGTTCCAGGCCTTCCTCGCGCAGGTGCAGGCGCGCACGGACAACGTGACCTCCGCAGCCAACTTCGTGCTCGCGCACGTCGAATACCCGCAGCTCGAGGCTGACGTAGCCACCCTCTCGCAGGTTGTGCAGAACGTCTCCCAGTACGGCGCGGCGAGGAACTACAGCGCCGCCAACTCGACGGCGCAGCTCGCCTACGCGCTCTCCGACACAGTGGAGGAGGAGGCGGCAGGCGTCACCGACCAATACAACGCCGCGCTAAGCGCAAACGACAGCGCCGCGTTCGCGCTCTTCGAGGCTCAGCTCATCGTTGAGCCGTCGGACTACTCGCTCAGCACAGACCTCTCGCGCTACGTTGGCCAGAAGGACGTCGTGGACAACATCCTGGACGGAAAGGCGACGAGAAGCCAGCTCAACGGCACCATCTCGGACCTGCGCTACATCGAAGGGAAGGCGACCAACATAACCGCCGCAAAGAAGAGCCAGCTCTCGATGGAGGGAGTGACCTGGCTGGGCTCGTTCGCGAGCGGGCTGAGCTACGTCATCATCAACGCGGTGGCGGCGGTAGTGCCTCTCTCCCCGGCCGACAAGGAGAATTACGCGCGCGCCCTCCCGGCCGCGCTCACCCTCATCGCAGGCCTGCTTGTTTACCTGGGCTGCCTCGCGCTGTTCGCGCTGCTCGTCCTGACGAGGAAGCTGAGGCTGCACAAGGTGGCAGTGGTGCTCTGGGTCATAATATTCGCTTTCCTCTTCCTGATGGTCGCGCTCGTGACCATCACTGCACATTCGATTGTGCAAAGGCAGGCGTCCCGCTCAGCCTACGACATGTTCGCATCTGCCATTCCCGCCTACCCGAACGCAGCGGTCATGGTGATGCGCGACAACTCAACCGAAGGCGGGCTTGCGGCGATGAGGGGCTGCGGCGAGTCGCTGCGCGCCACCCTCGCGGCCAAGGGCAAGTCCGTCTTGGCCTATGAATACGCGGGCACGAGCTGCTTCCCAGCGAACGGGACGTCCATAACGACCGCGGAATGCGATGCGCAATCCGCGAACATGCCCCAGTTCGTCCTGGGCTACGGCACCGAGACGCAGATGGCCTTCTATTCGTACTACCAGAAAAGTGCGCTGCTCACAGGTAACGATGACTTCTACACAAGATGCTACCTCGCGAGGGCGCTCAACAACACGTCGTGATGACTATGGCGAATGAAAAAAAGGAAGCGAAGAAAGGGAAGGAAGCAAAGGCCGCGGAGCCGAAGAAGGAGCGTGCCCCTCCCGGGCTTGACGCAAAGCTCGCGCTCGGCATCCTCGTCATCATCCTGGTAGCCGCTGCGGCATACGTCTACACGCAGCAGGGCGAGAAGGAGCTTTCCCTTTCCGAATTCCGCGGCCTGCTCAACTCGACGCAGAACATCACGGTGGTGCAGGACCTCCGTTCCGTCCCGGAAGGCGACTCCGCTGCGAGGCAGAACCTCCAGAATTGCGGTGTGCAGACAGTCTTCATCTTCTCATACCTCGGGAAGAACGTGACGAGCTACGCCTATGAGGGCAGCACATGCGTAGGGGGCAGCAATTCCGGCAACCGCACTCCCGCCGAATGCGATTCGGAGATAAGTGGGGAGGGCCGCTACGCAATCGTAATCTCATACGGCACCGAAGACAAGACAAAATTCTACGCTTCGCACGCGGCATACGCGGGCGACTCGGCGTTCCTTGCGGACTGCGCCATCTCGAAAATACTGCGCTAATACCTTAGGAATGCGCCTATTCCGAAGAACGAGTTGAGGAACTGCGCGCCCTCCGAAGTTTCGGTGGACACCATCTCCACCTTCACCCCACGCTCCTCCGCAAGCTTGAGCAGCTCTCCCGCGACCTCGACATCCGAGATGGGCCGCATCTTCCCGCCGCAGTCGTCGTCGAACTCCTCCGCGCTCCTGCCGAGCTTTTCGACTTCTTTCCCGCACTTCGAGCACTTGTAGGTGATGCGCTTCCAGTCGAGCCCCTCCGAAACCAGGAGCATCTCGACCTTCCCCGCCCCGAGTGCCTCCCGCACTTCCTTCTCGCCGTATGCAGCGAGCCCGCCCTGCACCACTGCCTCACGAACGAGTCCACGAGCTTCTTCTCCCGTATCGTCTCCTGCTCCATTATTATGCTGTCTGACTTGTCCGTCAGCTCTTTCACTCCGTATTCCTCGGTGTAGCCAGTGTCCAGCACGCCGAGGACCTTGAGCTGGTAGTTGAATGGCGACATCTTCACGAAGTCCTCCTTCGCAGGGCCGGGGCCGCCAACGATTATCCCCCTGAGGTTCGGCATCCCCACGAAAATCTCGTCCATCGCCGCGCCAATCCTCTTGTAGTAGAGCTCGATGCTCTCCTCAATCAGCCTTTCGAACCTGCGCGCACTCTGCCCTCCCTTCCTTATCTTCGCGTGCGCCGTGGAATGGAGCCTGCGCAGTATCACCGTGCTCTTCCCCCGCAGCGTCGCAATCGTCGCCTCCCTCCCGTCCATCACGATGAGGCCATATGTATCCTTGATGGATATTATCTCCTCGAGCGGCTCCAGCACGAACGTGGAATCGCAGCGGTAGAACGCGGCCCTCAGCGGCTCGTGCGGCTCCAGCGCGAAAAGGCGGATGTCAGGCCTCCCGGGTTCGCGCGAGATGTTCCCGCAGAAGATTGCGAGGCCGTTCGGAGGCGCGGTGCGGAAGGTCTTGAGGTGCTGGATAATCTTCATCAGCGCCTCCTGCACGTTGGTCCTCGTCTGCTTGGACTTTATGTTCCCGGCCTGGCCGTATTCCTCCTTCAGCTTGTTGCTCGCGTCGAAGACCGCCGAGTTGGGCGTGATGTAAAGTGAGATGAGCTCCGTCCCGCTGCCCCTTATTCCCTTTAGGAATTTCAGCTGCCTCTTCAGCTCGTAAATCTGCTTCGACTTCTCTTCCCCGGCCATTTATTTCATCTTCGCCTTCCTTTTCTCCTTGTCTAGAACCGCAAACTTGTTGCTCTCCATGTCATATATTGCGCCGACGACCGTCACCTTCCCCTCGTGCACGCGCTTCCGGATGGTCTCGTTCTCCATCAGCCGGGCAATCTGCGCCTTCACATTCTCTTCTACGTCTGGCTTCACCTGCCTGAGCAGGCAGTTGAGGTCTGCGTCTTGCTCCGCCTTTCCTGCGGCGGCCTTCACCGCGCCGCAGCCGGTGTGCCCGAGCATTATGATAAGCGGGACGTCGAGGTGCTCCATGGCATAGACTACCGAGCCCTTCACTTCAGGAGTCACGACGTTCCCTGCGAGCCTTACTCCGAATATCACGCCGCGCCTTTCAACTCCCATTATCATCTCCGCGACGACGCGGGAGTCACTGCAGTAGATAATGACGGCTTTGGGCTCCTGGTCACTGGCAAGCTTCGCCCTTTCCGCAGGGCTTTCACTCTCCGCAAATCTCGCATTCCCTGCGAGCAGCTCTTTCAGCGTGCTTTCTACAACATCCATAATAGGCACCGTCAGATTTTTGGACTCTTATGTTTTTAAAGCGCCTTACTTCTTCCTCGTGTTCCACTCAATCAGCAGCAGTGCTTGGAGCAGCGTGATGGTGGATAGGCCGATGAAGTCAAGGAGCGCCAGCACGCCGAGCTTCAGCACAGTAGCAACGTCGTATTGGAAGGCCATCAGCAAAATGAGCGCGATGAGCAGAATCCCGCCGGCAATGCTCACGAGCTCTAGCCACACGAGCCACTTCTCCAGCGTCCTCCTGTCCTTCGGAATTATGTACGAAAGGATGAACTCGCGCAAACCCACGCCACCACCTCTAAGCAATCCTCTCCTTCCCTCTCATGTAAGGCCGCAGGGCCTCCGGTATCACAATCGAGCCGTCCTTCTGCTGGTAATTCTCGATGATTGCAATAACCGTCCTGCCCGCCGCAAGCCCGCTGCCGTTGAGCGTGTGCACGAACTGCGGCTTCCCTTTCTCGTCGTAATACTTCGTGTTCGCCCTGCGCGACTGGAAGTCCTCGCAGTTTGAGCAGGAGGAGACTTCGCGGTATTTACCCTGCCCGGGCAGCCACACATTTATGTCGTAGGTTTTCGCCGAAGCGAAGCCCATGTCGCCGGTGCAAAGCGTAGCCATGGTATACGGCAGCTTCAGCAGTTGCAGCATGAGCTCGGCCTCCTTCACCATCATCTCAAGCTCTTCGTAAGAAGTTTTGGGCTCGCAGATGTGCACGAGCTCCACCTTGTTGAACTGGTGCTGCCGCAGATACCCTTTGATGTCCCGCTGGTATTCCCCCGCCTCCCTCCTGAAGCACGGCGTGTATGCGCAGAAGCGCATCGGCAGCTTCTCCTTCGGGACTGTCTCCTCCATGTAGATGTTCGTGACCGGCACTTCCGCAGTCGGGATGAGGTAAAGCTTGTCCTCGCTGCAGTAGTAGAGCTGGTCCGCGAACTTCGGAAGGTTGCCCGTGCCCGTCGCCGTCTTCTCGTTCACGAGGATTGGCGGGAACACTTCGGTGTAGCCGTTCTTCTCGTGCACGTCAAGGAAGAAGTTGATGACCGCCCTCTCCAGCTTCGCCCCGTCGCCCTTCAGAAGCGTGAAGCGGTGGCCCGCGAGCTTCACTCCCCTCTCGAAGTCCATTATGTCAAGCGCAGGCGCGAGCTCCCAGTGCTCCTTCGGCTTGAACTCGAACTTCGCGGGCGTCCCCCACGTGCGCACGATTGGGTTGTCCTCCTCGCTCTTCCCGACCGGCACGCTGGAATGCGGGATGTTCGGGACAGTCAGGAGCACGGCGCGCAGCTTTCCCTCCTGCTCCGAGCAGCGCCTCTCCAGCCCCTCCAGCTCGGCGTTGAGCTTGTGCATGTCATGTATCCTCTGCTCCGCATCCTTCTTCGACTTCTTGAGCCCCGCTATCTCCTGCGTAACCTTGTTCTTCCCCGCCCTGAGCTCATCCGTCGCGGACTTCAGCTCGCGCCACTCCGAGTCCAGCTTCAGGATTTCGTCGACAACTTTCGCATCCTGCCCCCTGTTCCCGAGTGCGGTGCGCAGCTCGTCCGGGTTTTCCCTTATCCGCCTTATGTCAAGCATAAAACCACTACCCCAAGACTTCTGAGAGCCGCTCTATTAATTCCTTCCCCACGCGCGCCTGCCCCTCGGCCGTGTCGCTGCCGAGATGCGGGGTGAGCACAACGTTCTCGAGCTCGCACAGCTTGCCGGAGTAGGGCTCTTCCGAATACACGTCAATCCCAGCGCCAGCCAGCTTCCCTGCTTTCAGCGCATCGTAGAGCGCCTCCTCGTCAACCAGGGCTCCGCGCGCAGTATTCACCAGAACCGCACCCTGCTTCATCATCCCGATTTGCTCCCTGCCCAGCATCCCCCTCGTTTCCGCACTGAGCGCAGTATGGAGCGTGACTATATCACTCTCGCGCAGGAGCTGCTCCAGCGGCACAAAACTGTATGCGGGCGCGGGTTTAGGATGCGGGTCCGTGGCGAGAATCCTCACCCCGAAAGGCAGTAGCCTGTCCGCAACCGCCCTCCCAATCCTGCCCATGCCGACGATGCCGGCCGTCTTGCCGAAGAGCTCCGCGCCCAACAAATCCTTCTTCTCCCACTTCCGCGCCTTCATCCCCCTGTCCGCCTTCGGAATCTTCCTGAGTACTGCGAGCATTAGGCCGACCGCCAGCTCCGCGACTGCAACGGTGGCTGCGCCGGGCGTGTTCACCACCATTATGTTCCTTCTCCCGCATTCCTCCACGTCAATGTTGTCCAGCCCCACGCCCGCCCTCGCGACCACCCTCAGCTTCTCCGCGCCTGCAAGCAGCTCCTTGGTCACTTTCGTCCTGCTCCTCACGACGAGCACATCCGCGTCCACAATTTCCTTCGCGAGCTCCGCTGGCTGGTAGATAAGCTGCCACCTCATCCTCATGTCAACAATCGTCTCGTCATCCAGCTTGTCCGCAACTACAATCTTCACCACTCCACCCACCTCACTTCAGCCTCTCAATCGCGTTCAGGCACCTCTCCAAATCTTCCTGCCTGAAGTTGCCCATGTGCCCTATGCGCAGTATCTTGCCTTTCATCTCACCCTGCCCGCCCGATATAAGTATGTCCTCCTCCTTCAGCAGGCCCTTGCTTATCTTCTCCGCCTGCTCTGGGGACGAGACCTTGAACGCCGTTACAGTGTTCGACTCGAACCCCTTCTCCGCGAACATCCCGAAGCCCATTTCGAGCAGCCGCCTCCTGGTGAATTCCCCTGCCTTCCTGTGCCTCTCAACCCTCGCCGCGATTCCTTCCCTGAACGCGGTGGCGAGCGCCTCCTCCATGGAAAACATCAGCGTGACCGCGGGAGTGTCCGGCGTTTCCGCCTTCTCCTGCGCCTTCGCGAACTTCCTCAGGTCCAGGTAATACGCCTTCGGCGAATTCGAAGCGATGCGCGCGAGCGCATCCCTGCTCAGGCCCGCGAGCGCAAGCCCCGGCGGCGCGCCGAGCGCCTTCTGCGAGCCCGTGACCACGTAGTCCGCTCCCCATTTCTTCGCGTCGAACTCGTGGCCGCCAGCCGCGCTCACCGCGTCCACGAACACAAGCGCACCGCCCTTCTTCGCATAAGCGGCAATCTCCTTCGCCCGGTTGCAAACGCCCGTGCTCGTCTCGTTGTAAACGAACGCGACAATGGTAGGCTTCACCTCATCTATTTCCGCCTTCACCCGCTCCAGGCTAATCCCCTTCCCATAATCGAACTTTTTCTCCACAACGTTGGGGCAGAATATCCTGGAAATCTCCACGAGCCGCTCCCCGAACTTCCCGTTGTGCGGGATGAACACGGTGTCGCTCCCTTTCGCGAGGCTCGCTATCCCAGCCTCGAGCCCAGCAGTCCCGCTCCCCGTAATCACGTATGCCTCGTCGCTGCCGAAGAACTCCTTCACCCTCGCCACGATGCGCCTGTGCATCTCGCGGTATTCGGGGGTCCTGTGGTGGATGAGCTTCTTCGTCTGCGCATTGTTTATCGCATCCGTCAGCTCCACCGGCCCGGGAGTCAGAAGCAAGGAATCACCGCTTGCCTTTTCTTCCTGCTCATTTATAACGGTTGCAAGTGGTTTCCATGCCCATCTGCCAGCGGTGCGCGCGCGAAATGCAGGAGTGGGAGGTGGAGTGGTTCGGCTCGAAGATGGTCTGCTACAACTGCTTCCAGCTTGAGCTCATCGACGCGCGCAGGAAAGCCGAAGAGGAGGCGGAGGAATGCGCGCACTGCGGGAAGAAGCTGCCATACTGGGGCTACGAGAAGTTCCAGGGCCACACTTACTGCCATAGCTGCTACGATGAGGCATACAGGCAATACCGCAAGGCAAACTCCTGCACCCACTGCGGCAAGTTCCTGGAAGAGAAGGATGAGCGCTTCCGCGCGCCGGACGGCAGGCTCCTGTGCCAAAAATGCTTCATCGAGGCGCGTAGGCACTTCGGGCTCGGGACGCTGGCCATAGAATGTGCCGCCTGCAAGAAGAAGTTTCCCTTCAGCGAGATGGCCGAATTCGGCAAGCAGCACGTCTGCAAGGAATGCTTTGCGGCGAAAAAGCCCTAATCTTTTATACCTAAGATGCCCGAAAATAAGTATGAAGGAAAAGCTAACTGGGCCGGTGAAAAAGATAGAATGGCCTATTGTGCCGGCCGACCCGCTTGCCGAGATAAACAGGAAGGCAAGCTCCCTGGAAGGCATCGTCACGGCAAACGCCAAGCAGGGCATTCTCGTGCCGCGGAGATTCAGGGATGTGCATGGCAAGATTGCATATGGGAAGGCGCTGACCGCCTGCCTGGAGAAGGGCGTTTTGGACGGCGTTCTCCCCAAGCCGGAACTCGCAATCCTCCAGATGACGAAGGGCGCCCAATTGCTCTATAAGCGGGAGGTCGTCAACGAGCTGGTGAAGACATACAGCCTCACGGAGCGGCAGGCCGAGGGGCACATCGCGAGGCTTGAAAAGCTCGGCGCAATCACTATTGACCCGACGGAAAAAATACTTGGCAGGGCAGCGTGCATAGAGTTCGAAGCGATATGCGCCGGCGTCCAGGGGTATGGGGTGGAAGCCGGCGCATTCAAGCAGGTGGATGTCGAACGGATGAAGGAAACGGGCGAGACGGGCGTGTTCGACCACACAATGAAGCCGGCAGACGAGTTTTACGCGCGAAACTACGAGTTCGGCCTGAAACTGATGGAGATTCTGCTGAAAAACTGGATCATCCAGCCGGTGGAGGAAACTGCCACCACTACCCGATTCGAGCTGACCAATCTGGGGAAGTATGCAATAGAACACTTCTGGCTCTGCCCCCTTCCCGCAAAGTTGCAGCAAAGCGTGTCGATAGCGGTGGACAAGATTAACGCGTTGGACAAGGCGGGCGACTGGGACGCCTTGATAGACGAAGAGAAGAAAATCCCTCGCGTCCCTCCCTATTATTGCGGCTACGGCTCCGCAGTGCTCAAAAGCCTTTTCAGCGCCAAGGTCTCGCACATCCCAAAGTCGAAGCTTGATTCCTGGATGGCGAACCTCGAAACGGAGCGGGTCTGCACTGTCGGGCGCTACACGAAGAACAAGGGGAGCGGATTGCACGCAATTGACCTGTTGGGATTGAGCGTGGACATTACCAAACACCCCCAGCTCCTGAGTGATGTTGCGCAAATAGGTTGCGATACCCCAATCCCCAAGGTTGGAAAATATGCAATCTATATCTTGGGGCTGGCACGCGACTATCGTAGGATTGAGGATATAGCGAGATGGTCGCCCTTGCCTGAGGTAGGGATAGACGCAGTTAATGTGCTGGCGGAGAATGGCCAGAAAGGCGCAATCGAGAACCTAAGCGAAGGCCCTTACGCCGCACACCTTGAGTCCGTCCGGGAGTATGCCAAAAAGAAACTGGCGGAAATGAACAAGTCGTAAGAAGCACGAAGCGCCTAAGCGCCGCTTCCTCTTATAACGCGGCTGCTTCGCTTCCAGAAGACGCCCTAGCGCCACTTCCCCTTATACCTCGGCTGCTTCAGGTGCCAGCCGCACTCCTTCTTTTCGCCGGACTGCCTGAGAAACTCGCAGTCCACGCAGTCAACGGGGAAGTTGAGAATCTGCTTCGTGTCAGGGCACCTCTTCATCATGGTATCTACCTGAGCAATTCGCTCCTTGCATGCTCGACCTGCATCCGCGCCACGTCCTGCTTCCTGCGGAAGTTGGGAAGCAGCGAGTTCGAGAAGCGTATCGGCAGCATCGCCTCGTATATGGCGTTCATCTCGCCGAAATACCTTTCCGCCTCCCGCTTCTTCCCTTTCTTCAGCTGCTCAAGCATCTCCCTGCGCAGCTCGCCGATAGAATCGCACAGCCCGAGGAGATACGACTCGAACGGAATCCCAAGCTCGGAATGGGTGGGCAGCTGCCTCTTCTCCAGCACGGCCATGAGTATTTCCGCCTCCGCGAATTCCTGGTAGGCCTGCATCACAACGTGCTCCAGGTCGCGGTCCCCGCCCCTCGCCTTCTTCACCATCTCCACAACAGCCACGAGCTCCTTTTCCGCGTTTTTCTTCTCGCCCGCGTGCACCGCCTTTATGGCGAGCGCGCAGCCCCTCACAATCTCGCGCGAAAGCCTGAGCAGGCCATCCTGCGCCTCCTCCTGCTTCTTGAGCTCCTTGCAGATTTCGCCTACGCTTCCCTCCAGCTTTGCCGTTGGCTTCATAAAAGTATTAAAACCACCCCCATTAATAAACATGTTCAGGTGGTCGCATGAAGATAGTCCTGTCAGTAGGAGGCAGCCTGATGAACCCAGGCAAGCCGGACGTGGATTTCATTAAGGGGCTCTCGGCACTCATAGTGAAGCTCGCGCCTAAGTACAAGTTCTCAATCCTCTGCGGAGGGGGGCAGCCAGCGCGCGACTACGCCTCTGCGGTGAGGGAGTTCGGGGGCAACGAGTTCGCGGCGGACGAAGCCGCAATACTGATGACACGCGCCAACGCCTTCCTCCTCGCAGCCGCGCTCGGCGAGCGCGCATACCCGCGCGTGTTCACGGACTTCGGCGACGCCGCTGCCGCGGAGACAGCCTCCAAGCAGATAGTCGTGATGGGCGGCACCATCCCCGGCTTCACAACCGACGCCGACGCCGCGCTGCTGGCGGAAAAGATAGGCGCGAAGAAGCTCGTCAATCTCAGCAACATAAGCGCCATCTATTCCGCGGACCCGAAAAAGGACCCGAAGGCGAGGAAGTTCTCCGCCATGACTCATTCCGAGCTTGTCGAGCTGGCGAACAAATACGACCAGAGGAAGGCTGGGACCAACTTCGTGTTCGACAACGTGGCGTGCAAGATAATCGCCCGCTCTGCTATAGAAACGCATTTCGTGAGCGGGAGGGACCTGAAGCAGGTCGAGGCAGCAATCACGGGCGCGGAGCACAACGGCACGGTCGTGAAGGGCTGAGATGCGCGACGAACACACCTACATCGCGGCTGCCGCTATCATCCTCCTGGTCGCCGTCCTCTATGCGCTAAGCAGCCCTCCTGCGGCAGCTCCAACCCCGACTCCTCCGCCAGCCACAACGCCTTCTCCAGTTTCCACCCCTGCACAGCAGCCCACACAATCCGCAACTGCCACGCCAATCCCGCAGTCGCCCACGCCGCCCTCCAACTTCGAGGCAGTATGGAACATGTCCTCGCTGGAGTTCAACCCATACCTACCGGCATCCTCGTTCCCAGAGCCGCCGCCGAAGATTGTAAGGACGAACGGCTCGCTCATCACGATTGGCGGCAAGCCACTCATAGTTATTTTCACGCTAAGCACGTGCTCCCACTGCGCGTGGGAGAAGCCCGCCTTCTACAACGCGACGGGCAGGTTTGGCACCTGGAACGGCTCCTCCTTCACGAGCGGCTACATCGTCGCGCGTTCAATCCTCTCCGACACCGCGCCCTTCGAATACCAGCCGCTCTTCATGAACTACTCCTACCACAACCTGGTCCCGCTCACCCTCCTCGGAGGCGTCTATTCGCGGACGGGAAGCAACGAGCAACACGGGGTCGATGACGCGACGGCGCGCGCCGAGGAGGCGGACAGGCTCACGGAGGCAATCTGCATGCTCTTTGCCGTCGGTGAGAAGCCCCCCGCCTGCCCTCCCTAGTCGTAGGGGGCATAGAAAGACTTAAAAAGGGTATCGGGCAACAACTACTTAACTTCGTACAGTCTTCGAAGTTATGGTAAAAACCCGAGGTGGTTTGGTGAAAAAGGGACAATCTGCAATGGAATACCTGATGACCTACGGCTGGGCCATCCTGGTGATAATTATCGTGATAGCCGTGTTGTTCTACATCGGCGTGTTGAACCCCAAGAACGTGACGCCCACAAGCTGCACGTTCCCGCCGGGCATGACGTGCGCATCGTTCAAGCTGGTCCAGACTGATGGAACGCTTGACCTCAGGGTAGGGCAGGCAACGGGCCACCCGATACAGATACTTAACGTCATCTGCACCCAAGCGAGCACCCCACCTGACATGTCTGTGATAAACACGGGCTACACGAACGTGACGACAATCCCAATCGGCGAGCAGAGATGGCTCCTTGGTGGAGACAGCGGCAACGATGTCAAATGCCTGGACTCAAACGGCGCCCTACTGGGCGCAGCGGCCGCGCAGCTCGGCGAGTTCTACAAGGGCAAGATCTGGATCCAGTACAACGAAACCGACACGGGAATGTCCAGGACGGTCGTTGGCGACCTCGCAACGAAATTCGAGACATCTTAAGGGGTTTAACCCCTTATCCTTATTTTTTATTTTCTTTTCCCTAGCAGGCTGGCCAACTCAACGGCTTCCGCCAGGTTAAGCACCGGCTTCCCGAACTGCGCATAGTCATCCACCGCAATCCTTGGGCACGCCGTATTCACGAAGAAGTCGAATGAATGGAAGTTCTCCAGCGCCTCGGGCTCAAGCCTGTCCGCGACCAGGATTGCAGCCTCCTTCCCCGCGGCCTCCAGCCTCCTTTTCAGAGCCTCAGCCGCCCGCAGGTTTAACTGCCCGGGCTTGGTCGAAACAAGGATGCCGAACCTCCTTGCCTGCAGCCCGAGGGCGAGCATCCCCATCTTCCTTTTCTCATATTTCTTCTTCTCACCGTCAAGCCAGAGGATGCGGCCGCTGAACGGGTCCGCAGCCAATACGCGACGCTTGCAGGCTATCGCAGCGGCAATCGGGTGGAAAAGCCCCCCTCCGAAATAGAGAATGCAATCAACTTTCCCATCAATCGAAGTGGCTGAGCCCGGGTCACACCCAAGAATCTGGCCGTCGTATTTCGCGAGCGGGCCATGCCTTCCGACAAGCGCTTTCTTGCCACTGGCTTCAAGGAAGCGGCGCACCGCGCTCATCTGCCCTATGTGCTGCACGGTCGTGACCAGCCCTATTTTTTTGCACTTCCGGAAGTCCGCGTCCCCTAGCGCCATCCCGAGCACGGGCTCCAAATCAGCGTCGGAGCGCCACTCGAGGAATTCCACCGCAATCTTCCGCCCCCTGGGGATTGGAAACCGCGCATGGCCGTAGTGGACAATCTTGTCCGCATGAACCGCTTCAGCCTGCCCGAATGCAATATCGCATGCGCCATAGCACGCGGATGCGGAGAGGAAGACCTTGTCCCCTTTCTTCTCCAGCTCCTCCGCAATCTCCAGCGCCTTCTGCTTAAGCCCTTCGGGAAACTGCAGCAGGACGCGCATCAGTCATCCCTGATTTCCACGTCGAGTCCAGGCTTGTGCTTCTCCATGTGCTCCGTCAATTCGGCAAGCCTCTTCAGCGTGTACTTCTTCTCAGCGCTCGCGGTGTTCCTGCGCGCCGCTTCGATGGCATCCGGATTCACGGACATTGAGTTTATGCCGAACTCCACGAGCATCTGCGCGAACTCAGGGTATACTGAGGGCGCCTGGCCGCATATGGAGGTAGTCACCCCATACTTGTTGCACACTTTTATCGTGTGCCTTATCGCCCTCATCACGGCGAGGTTCCTCTCGTCGAACGCCTCCGCCATCGTGGCGTTGTCGCGGTCTATGCCGAGGATGAGCTGCGTGAGGTCGTTCGAGCCGATGGAGATGCCGTTTATCCCTTCCTTGCAGAACTCCTCAATCATGAACACGGTGGAAGGCACCTCCACCATTATCCACAGCTTGAAGTCCTTCGTGAAGTGGATATCATTCCGCTTCAGAATCTCCTTTATCGCCCTTATCTCGCCAATCTTCCTCACAAACGGAATCATGAGCCAGAGGTTCTTCAGGCCGTAGGTGTTGCGCACCTTCTTTATCGCATCCAGTTCCAGCTTGAACATGTCCTCTTCTTTCGTGTAGCGGTAGCAGCCGCGGTAGCCCATCATTGGGTTTGCCTCGCTCGGCTCGTACTTATCCCCGCCCGTCAGGTTCCTGTATTCGTTCGTCTTGAAGTCCGTCGCCCTATAAACGACGGGCCGCGGGGTAGAAGGCGGCGCAAATCTTCCTCATCCCCTCCGCGAGCTTGTCCGCGAACTCCTGCCCCCTTCCCTCCTCCATCATCTTCCTGGGATGCTCGCCTATCTCCGCGATTATGAACTCCGCGCGGAGCAGCCCCACGCCGTCAACCGGCATCGCCGCCACCTTCTCCGCAAGCTCCGGCTCCGCGAGGTTCACGTAGATTTTCGTCCCCGTGATGGGCGCCGCCATCACCATCTGCGCCGCGCCAGCAGTCTCCTGCTTCTTCGGCGCCTCGAGCGCCACATGCCCTTCATAAACAATACCGTGCACCGCATCTACGCTGATTAACTCGCCGTCGTGCAGTGTTTCCGTCGCCTTCTGCGTGCCTACTATGCACGGGATGCCCAGTTCTCTGCTTACGATCGCGGCGTGGCACGTCTGCCCGCCGGAGTTCGTCACGATGCCCACGGCCTTCTTCATCGCGGGCACGAAGTCCGGCGTCGTCATGTCAGTAACCAGGATTCCGCCCGATTGCATCTTGTGGATGTCCTTCGGGGTCGGTATTATCTGCACCGGCCCGATGGCGACGCCCGGAGAGGCGCTAAGCCCCCTGAGCAGCATAACCGCTTTGTCAATCGCAATAGTTTCCCCAGCAGCCATCCCTATCCCCTCCAGTCCTGCAAGCGCAGAAGCAACTCCAGACGGCGCGGCAGCCGCACCCGCCACAGGCGCCGCCGCAACTCCCGTGCGGCCTGGCAGCGCCGCGGCAGGCCCCCTGAGCGTGGTCACAGCCCTGCTCTGCACGATGTAAACAGAATCGCCAACGACCGCCCACTCTATGTCCTGCGGCCTCCCGTAATGCCCTTCTATCTCCTTTCCCAGCCGCGCGAGCTCGGTTATGTGCGCGTCAGAAATCTTCTGGCTGTTCCTCCTCTCGAACGGCACATCCACGTGCTCATCCTTGCCCCTCACCTTCGTTATCATCCAGTCCTGCTTCGCGATGCTCTTCTGCGATATCTCGAGCGTGTCCTTCTTCACGACATACTTGTCCGGCGTCGTTTCGCCCGAGACCACTATCTCCCCAAGGCCGAACGCGCCCTCAATCACGATGAGGCTGGTGTTGTTCGTTACCGGGTCAACGGTGAACATGACTCCCGCGCTCTCGCTCTGCACCATCTCCTGCACAACTGCCGCAATCCCAACCTTCAGGTGCTCGAAGCCCTTCTCCTGCCTGTAGTAGATTGCGCGCGCCTCGAAGAGCGAGGCCCAGCAGTCCTGCACCGCGCGCACGACCTCGTCCCTCCCCCGCACGTTGAGGAAGGTGGCCTGCTGCCCCGCGAACGACGCATCCGGCAAATCCTCGGCCGTTGCGCTCGAGCGCACCGCGACGTATTTCGCGCCCTCCATCGAGGCTATCCCGCCCGGGTTGCAGAGCTCGTCGTATGAGTTCAGTATGTCCTCGCGTATCTCCTCCGGCATCGGCGAGGAGGATATGGCCGCCATTATCTGCTCGCTGACGTGGTCCAGCTGGTCCGTGTCCTCGACGTTCAAGCTCCTCGTCAGCCCCTCAATCAGCACCCTGATGTTGTTGGTCTCTATGAACCTGTAATACGCCTCGCTGCTCACAACGAAGCCCGCGGGCACGGGCAGCCCGATGTTCGCCATCTCGCCAAGATTCGCGCCCTTCCCGCCCGCAGTGCCGACACTGTCCTTTGATATCTCGGAAAACCAGAGGATGTTTGCCATGAAAATGGGTTTGCCGCTGGGGCTTTTTAACCTATCCGCTCAGGCGGCAGCCCTGATCGCGGAAAGCCTTGTCACCCACTTTCCGCTCATCTTCACCTTCGCCCTGCGGATTGCCTCCTTGACGTGCCTCAGGTTCCTTGCGTTGAAGTCGATGATGAATGCGACCTGCCCCACCTTCACCTGTGCGCCCCTCTCCGACGGCCTCCCATAGGGGTGGGCCATGCCTGACTGCAGCCTGTCCGCGCCAGCGCCCGCAATCATCTTGTTCTCGCGTATCACGATGTGGGGGAAGACGAGGACGCGGAAGTAGTACTGGTTCGGCAGCACCTTCTCCAGATACTTGTTCGCGGCCTGCCTCGCGCTCTCGAGCGCGTTGTCCCTTATGAGCACGAGCCCGCCTGCGAGAAGCTCCGCCCGCGCCTCATACTCCGCCTTCGCATTCCCCATGACAAACTGGTTCAGCGCGTTGTGCGGCATCGACTTCACGAACGACTTGCGCGGCCTCCTCCTGGAGTACCTAGCCCAAGCCATCTTCTGCGCATCCCTGAATGTTCTTGCCGGCCTTAGACCCATAAATCACACCTTAAATCGCGAATAGGGGGTTTTTGCCGAATGCGGTTTAAATATATTGCCCTGCGGACGAAAACCGCCCTCCGAAATCTTTTTAAGCAGCCTGTGCCAAATCCACATCGGCGACCATGGGGATTCTTGACCTGTTCAGCAACGGCAGGAAGAAAGAGTACGGCAGGATAGAGGAGCGGCTCGACGACCTGG
>CAIXRF010000123.1 GCA_903921825.1 uncultured Microcaldota archaeon
CATCTTTTCCTTGTTCGGCTTCAGCGTCTTCATCATCGCAGTTAGCACGGCAAGGCATGACTCCACCTCGGCAAACGCTTCCATCACCGCGCGCTTCGTCTGCTGCGAGTCCCTGTTGTAGCCAGAGGGAAGCGCCTTCATCGTCGTGAAAAGCTCCACCTGCAACCCAATCAGGCGCGCGCCCTTCGCTCTCACAAGCTCAAGCACGTCGTAGTTTTTCTTCTGGGGCATCACGCTGCTTCCAGTGGCGAATTCATCCCCAAACGAAACGAAGCCGAACTCGCTCGTAGAAAAGAGCAGCATGTCCTCGGCAATCCTGCCCACATCCAGCATTATGGCCGAAAGCGCAGAAACCACGATGAACTCGTTCTTCCCGCGCGAACCGATTGCGCTAATCGTGTTCTCGTGCACCTTCCCGAAGCCCAGCTCCTTCGCTACGCCAGCGCGTTCCAGCGGAAGGTTGCTCCCGTAGCCAGCGCAGGCGCCAAGCGGGCACTTGTCGACCACCTTGAGCGCAGCCCCGAGGAACTCCGCATCCGTTTCAAGGCTCTCCTTGTAAGAAAGAAGGAGGCTCGAGAACGTCGATGGCATCGCCCTCTGCATGTGCGTGTAGCCGGGCATCTTGAAGGGGTATTTCTTGGAAAGCCCAGCGAGAGTGGTGCAGAAGCTATTGGTGAGCCCCAACGTCTTCTTTCCCTCCTCCTTCACGTAAAGAAGCATCGCCGTTGCTACCTGGTCGTTGCGCGAGCGGCCTGCGTGGATTTTCTTGCCCACCGCTCCGTATTTCCCGGTGAGATACGCCTCTACGTTCGAATGGACGTCCTCGAGTCCGGGCTTCAGCTTGAATCCGCCTTTCGCATGCAGGGCGATTATCTCCCTGAGACCTTTCTCGGCCTGCGCGAACTCATCCGCTGAGAGAATGCCTATTTTCTTGAGCATCCGGGCGTGCGCTATCGAGGCGAGCGCGTCGTATTTCACGAGCGCCCCATCTAGCTTGACGTCCTCCCCGGAAAGGAAGGATTCGGCAAGCAGGTGCAGCTTTCCGTCCCCGCCCTTCTCCCAGATTTTCTTCATGCCTTCACCGCCATCTGCGCTGCCTTCGCAATCTTCCCGGCCATCACCGTATTCAGGCCGTAGAGCTTGATGAAGCCGAGCGCGTCCTTCTGGTTGAATCTGCTGCCGACATTGTAGGAAGCGAGGTTCATGTCGTAGAGCGCATGAGGCGAATTTCTTGCAAGCACCTGCGCAGTTCCCTTGTAGAGCTTCAGCGAAACCCAGCCGCTGACCTTCTCCTGGGAGGCATCGACGAATGCACCGAGCTCCTTCATGAGCGGATGATACCAGAGCCCTCCGTAGACGCACTCGCTCCAGAGCTTGTCAATGACGGGCTTGAAGCCGTTCTCCTCCTTCGTGAAAACGTATTTCTCCAGGTCCTTGTGCGCCTTCAGGATTACGGTTGCCGCAGGGCACTCGTAGACCTCGCGGCTCTTCAGCCCGACCACGCGGTCCTCCATGTGGTCTATCATCCCCACCCCGTTCTTCCCCGCGAGCTCATTCAGCGTCGTGACAATGTTCACGCCGCCCGTTATCTTCACTCCGTCGAATTCGAGAGCGGAGGGGATGCCCTTCTCAAACCACAGCTTGACGCCGAGCGGACTGTCCGGCGCCTTCTCAGGGGGCGTAATCCATTGGAAGACGTCCTCCGGGGGCTCCGCTGCCGGATCCTCGAGGACTCCGCACTCGCTGCTTCTCCCCCACATGTTCGCATCAACGGAGTACTTGCTCGCGCCCATGGGAACCGGGATTCCGCTTTCCGCTGCCCAGGCGATCTCCTCGTCCCTCTTCAGCTCCCAGTCGCGGACCGGCGCGATGACCTTCAGGTCCGGATTGAGCGCCGCTACCGAGAGGTCGAAGCGCACCTGGTCGTTCCCCTTCCCCGTGCTCCCGTGCGCGACGGCGTCCGCTCCCTCATGCTCGGCAACGGCGACGAGGTATTTCGCTATCAGCGGTCTTCCGAGTGCGGTGGAGTTCGGGTATTCCCCCTGGTAAAGCGAGTTGGCTTTCACAGCCTTCGCTATGTAGCCGGAGAAGAACTCGTCCTTTACGTCGAAGAACTTGTGCGCCGCAGCCCCGAGGGAGAGCGCCTTTTTCTTCATCAGATTGAGGTCCGAGCCCGCATATTCGGTCTGGCCGAAGTCCAGGGTGAGGGTTACCACCTCCGCGCCGAGGACTTCCTGGAGCAGCCCCACCATAATGCTCGTGTCCAGGCCGCCAGAGTAGGCGAGCACGACCTTCCCCACACCCTTGTACTGCGAAAGGTCCACCGCCGACTTCACCTTTTCAACAAGATTCACGTTCTTTCTCCGCCGCGGAATGCGGCGCATGGGTGAAGAGAAACGGATTTAAACCCCTTCCGGCATAAATGCAACAAATGAAACAGAAAAAGTCTCAAAAGAAACAGAGTGTGGCCCGGCAGGTGTTCGCCATCCTCGAGGCCGACCCATACGCGAAGCAGGCGATGAGGCTCGGGATAGCCAACCACTCCGCGATAGCAGCGATGATACGGAGGGAGCGCATCCCGTCGGCAAGCCCCGCCTCGGTGAAGGCGGCGATACGGCGCTACGCATCCGGAACCACCCAATACGACTACTACCGGGACCTGCGCGAGGTCCTGCGCCAGACCTCCTGCGCGCTGAGGGGGAACGTGGCGGTCCTCACGCTCTTCGCAGGGACGAGGCTGAACACCTCGCAGCTTTCCCAGAAGACGGGCGGGAGCTTCTCCCTCATCACGTCGCACAGTGGAATGACGCTGCTGGTTGACGAGGAGGACCTCCAGGCCGTGAAAAAGCTCATTGGAACGGAGAACATCCGCACAATCGGAAGGGGGCTTTCGGCAATCACCCTGACCTCGCCGAAGGAGGTAAAGGAAACGCCCGGCTTCGTGGCTTATGCCAGCGAGCTGCTCGCAAGGAACGAGATAAACATCACGGAGTTCTATTCCTGCTACAGGGACACGGTGTTCGTTCTCGGGAGGAAGGATGCGCTAAGGGCATACGAACTGCTTGAGCGGAACACCGCCGCATCGCCATGGAAGTGACTTATTCTTCTTCCAAATACCTGCAGTCATCGTTAGTGCATTCCCAAAGTTCCCTCTCTGCGTCATAGGTCAGGGTTTCTTCGTCGCAGTTGGGGCACGCTATTGTTTCTCCTGCTACGGGCACCGATTTTCGCGGTTCTTCCATGCCACTCACCACATATTGCTATGCGCAACCCGCCTAATAAATGCGAAGGCCCCGATGAAGCGCCAACATTATTAAATCGAAGGCGCGGAAGGACTGCTTGGTGGGGGAGATAATGAAACCGGTTGCAATCATCTTGACTGCCACCCTGTTCGTGATTGGGCTAGTTATAGCGCTATTCCTCTATTTAGTTTACGTTGTTGGAGAGATGAACCCAGGAGGGGCAGCTCCTAGGGACTCGGCGCTTCTTTTTGTGGTTGCGATGCCGCTGGTGGGAGTTGCCTATATCGCCGTGCCTTTTTTGCTTGAGAAACTGCCAGACATCGGGCGCTTGGAACGGAACAGGTCGCTGACCTTTGCAGGAATCCTACTCATTCTCGGCCCCCTCTGGGGCGCCTTTCTTACCCTTCTGCTCGCGCTCTTCCAAGCGCAGTGCTTTCTGGGCGGAGGCGAGCTGGCGCATTTCCTGGCCTATGACCCGCTTTACGTAAGGTGCGAGATTCCGGACCCCAGGGCGGGAGAACTGTGTGGCACTGTCGGCTCTGCAACGTGCGCATACGGATGCGAGGCGGTGAATTTTGACGAGAGCAGGTATGAGGGGCATGGCGAATACAATGGAACCCTCGAGGGGAGATGCATGAGGCACAGCCCATTCTCAAGCTGCACCGCCCCCAGTTTTATGATTAAAGATGGCAGAGTGGAGTTTAGGCCGGCTTGCAATTAGGGCGCATAGGCGCCAACCTTATTATACCCCAAAAAACCTATACAAATGCTAATTCTGGGTGAAAAAGTTGATAGCGAAGAAGGAAATCGACAAGTTGCTAGGCAGCTACGACAAGAAAGACATCAGGATAGCTGCAATCTGCTCCCATTCCGCGCTCCAGCTCTTCTACGGGGCGAGGCAGGAAGGGATAAAGACCGTCGGAATCTGCAAGAAGAACAACAAGGAAAGGTATGAGGCCTTCCCGCTCGCGAAGCCCGACGAGTATATTTTCGTGGAAAGGTATGAGGAAATTAGCGACCACGTGAATGAGCTGGCTGCGAGGAACGCAATCCTCATCCCGCACGGCTCCGCAGTGGAATACATCGGGAAGAAGATTGAGACCATTAAAATTCCGATTTTCGGCAACCGGCGCGTCCTCCTCTGGGAGGCGGACAGGCAGAAGATGCTCAAGTGGCTGGGAGTGGCAGGCATAAAGACGCCGAAGGCCTACAGCCCAGACGACATCCTCGGCCCGGCGATAGTGAAGTTCCCAGGGGCGCGGGGCGGAAAGGGCTACTTCGTGGTGAAGAACACGAAGGAATACAATGCGAGGATTGCGAGGGAGCTGAAGGCGAAGCGGATTACGAAAGCGGACGTGGAAGGAGTCGTCGTCCAGGAGTTCCTGAACGGGGTCCGCTTCTATCCGCACTACTTCTACACGCCCTTCTCCAAGGATGGGTTCAAATGCCAGGACGGCCGCCTTGAGATGCTCGGCCTGGACAAGAGGATAGAGAGCAACATAGACGAGATTTACAGGCCGCTCGTATTCGGAGTGAAGGCAGAGCCTTCCTACACGGTGGTTGGAAACGCGCCAGTAATCATGAGAGAGAGCCTCCTCGATGAGGTCCTGAGGATGGGCAGAGGCGTTGTGGACGCATCGTTCAAGCTCTTCGGCGGAATCTACGGCCCGTTCTGCGTAGAGACGATTATTGACGAGAACTTCAACATCACAGCATTCGAAGTTTCCGCAAGAATAGTGGCCGGGACGAACCTCTACCCGACTGGCTCGCAGTATTCATGCTACATCTTCGAGGATTTGATGAGCACCGGAAGAAGGATTGCAAGGGAAATAAAGGTGGCGAGCGCAAATGACGCGCTCGCCAAAGTTGTTTACTAGTTCAGTTGCCTGCA
>CAIXRF010000124.1 GCA_903921825.1 uncultured Microcaldota archaeon
AAAAGCAGGAAACGAATGGCAGGCGCCTTCATCCACCTCCTGAAGCCGAGAAGATGCTCAACCTCTAAGACATCCACACCGTAAAGAGCAAGATGATTCAGCTCGATGCCAATTTGTCCGCGTTTGACCTGAAGCGCGCAATCAAGGAGGCGAAGGAGTTCGGTTACGGGAATGGCGGCACCTTCGCGCTCAAGCTCATCTCACCTGACGCCATCCACAAGTCGGATATGGGACTAGTCCGCCTCAATGTCCGGCCGAAGCATTTCGACCTCGCATTCCAGGGCCTCATTTCGGAGGCGAAGAAGCACAACTATCGCACCGAAGGCATCCTTGTGCAGGCGATGGCGGAAAGGGGGCTTGAGCTTTTCGTGGGCGGAAAGCGGGACCCGCAGTTCGGCCCGGTAGTGGTCTTCGGCGAGGGCGGCCTCCTCGTCGAGTACCGGAAGGACCTGAGCATGCGGATATGCTCCGTGAATGGAAACGACCCCATCGGCCTTAAGATGGACATTGACGAGGCGCGCAGGCTGGTAAATGACTCGAAGGTAGTCAATGTGATGGCGGGCATCCGCGGCCTTCCGCGCAGGGATGCCGAGGCCGTTGCAGAACTCATCCTGGACGTCGCCACGCTGCTCTGCCAGCACCCTGAAGTGAAGGAGCTGGACCTCAACCCAGTCATCTCGCATAAGAATGGCTATTCCATAGTCGATGCAAGGGTGATGGTCGGCAGCCCCCTGGAAGGGCATGAGCTTTTGCGCGAGCAGGGGCTTGGGCCCGTGGAGAAGGCGCAGGGGCTGCGTCGGATGATGAAGCCGAGAAGCATCGCAATCATCGGCGCATCGGAAACCAACTCCGTCTGCAGGGACGTAGTAGAGAGGGTGAAAGGCTCGAAGTTCAGGAAGGACGGCGGGGAACTTTACCTGGTCAGCAGGAAGGAGGAGGGGAAGACGGCCATCTGCGGCATGGAATACTACGGAAGCGTCTCCGAGATTCCTCGGGACGTGGACCTTGCGGTCATCTGCGTCAACAAGAAGATAGTGCCTGCCATCATCAGGGAGTGCGGCCGGAAAGGTGTGAAGGGTGCGATAATCATAAGCGACGGCTTCAAGGAGGCGGGCTTCCCGGAGCTGGAGGATGAGCTCGTAACGGCTTCAAGGGAGAGCGGCGTCCCCTATATCGGGCCAAACTGCGTGGGGGTAATCGACCTGCACTCGGGCGTCGACACTATCTTCGTCACGAGGGAAAATTTCCAGGTGCCAGAAACGCCCGGCGGCATGACCATGGCCGCGCAGAGCGGCGCAGTCGGAGTCTCGACCCTGCGCACGCTGGTGAGCAGCGGCATGTCATTCGGCAAGTTCTTCTCCGTGGGCAACGCCTCATGCATCAACCTCACTGACGTGCTTCACTACCTGAAGGATGACCCGGAAACGAGCGTGATAACGCTGTATGCCGAAGGAATCCCGAATGGCAGGGAATTCATGGAGGTCGCGCGCGAAGTCAGCATGCACAAGCCCATCTGTCTTTTCAAGGGCGGCAAGTCCGATGTGGCTTCGAAGGCAGCCAGCTCGCACACCGGCTCCGCAATCGGCTCGTGGGATGTATGGGAAACCGCGCTCCGGCAGGCCGGGGTGATTAACTGCGAAACCCTTGCGGAGTTCGGCGCGATTTCAACGGCATTCACCCGACAGCTCGTTTCCAAAGGGAGGCGGGCGGGCATTGTCACCAACGCAGGCGGCTTCGGAGTCATACTCGCGGACAGGCTGGTTGCGAACGGCCTGGAGATGCCGGATGAAGCCACCACTGGGAAGAAAAACCCGCTCGACACCTTGGGCAATTCGAAGACCTCTGGCTTCCTGAAAGCGGTCGAGGGCTTCCTTGCTAACCCAAATTTTGACTGCGTTTTCGTGGCTCCCGTGTTCGGCCCGTCAGGGTTCGAGGCAGGCGAAATGGCCGAGGGCCTGCTCGAGTTTGTGAAGCGCAGCGAGAAGCCGATTATTGTTTATACGCCAGCGCCCTGGAACGAGACCACCAAGAACTTTGAAGCCCGGCTCATGCAGAATGGCGTGCCGGTCTGCACCTCGGAAGCCGTCGCGGCGAAGGTCATGCGCGCGCTCTGGGAGAGGGGCAGGTTCCTCGAGCGCTGCAACCGGAAATGACCTCCTCCCCCTTTCTATTTAAGCAACCCCGCCAAAATTCCAGCCATGATGAGGGGCAAGGCGGCACTCCTTGAGAGGATAACTTCCCGCGTCCCCAACTTCCGCTCCGCCCCGCTTTCCGAGACGGTCGCCGGCTCCTCGCCCCCTTCCGTTTTCATCGGCTCATACGGCTACCCGAAAGTTCTTGTGGGCCCGCTCCTTCCTCCGCTCTTCGGAGACACGAGGCTCTATGATTCGCCGGAGCAGTGGATTCCAAGAAACATGGACACAACGGACGTGCTTGCCTGCCGCATGCAGCTCGTGCGCGGGAAGCAGGCCGTTGATGTGCGCGACCAGGGGAAGATTTCGGAGATGGTGCGCGACGTTGCGCTCGCGAAAGATTCAACCGAGGTCGAGGCGACGTTCAAGTCGGCGCCGCGCGGCTCCTACCTGAGCGATGACGTGCAGGCATTCGGCCCGTCCGCTGACCTGATGGACCTGAAGGTGAATCCTGGCGGCTGGGACAAGGAGCTGGAGAGGTCATATTACGACACGGATTTGCGGGCGAAGGATGCCGTGCTCGAACTTTATTCAAGAGGCGTTCCTTTCTCGGACATACAGCGGGGGCTGAGCGTTGGCGCATTCGGCCTGGGGAAGAACAGGAAGTTCGTGCCCACGAAGTGGAGCATAACCGCGGTGGATTCAACGCTCTCAGCCAATCTTCTCTCCGAAATCCAGACGTTC
>CAIXRF010000125.1 GCA_903921825.1 uncultured Microcaldota archaeon
CAGTCCGGTTCAATCCAGTGTCCGATTCCTGGTACCTGAGGCACACCCTTCCCTTGTATCTCTCACCGGACTGTGCATTCTCAGGGGAGAGAGACTGGTCATCTTCCCCACTGCAGAAGACGGAGTTGTTGGAGTTCCCTCCAGTAACCCACCTGTGCTCGCCTGAGGGGATGATGGTCCAGTTGTTGAGGTCCTGTAATGCTGCTGAGGAGTTCTGTGAGCAGGAGATGCGGGTGACTAGTATGGACTTCCCAAGAGCCTGGCCGAAGTCCAGCTCCAAGCCGCCTGTGCCGTTTCCCACTCGGAAAGAGTAGGCGCTGAAGCCTGGGGTGAAGAATAGAGTGTTAGTCTGCGCATTCTTTGGGTTGATGACGCCAATGTAGAAGAGGATGGCCATCACGACGACGAGGACAAGCATGGCCCAGCCGTAGGTCATGAGAAATTCCATCGCGGACTGGCCTTTGGGTTTAGTCATAACTCAACCAGTCGCTGTTAATGCGCCGTTTGGTATTTAAGGTTTACGCTACTCTTCGCCGGAAGTCTCGTAATCCTGCATCGCCCCGTACTGGCTCTTCACGGTGCTAGTCGGCGCAGCGGCATACTGCTTCGCCCTGCCGGTGAGCACGGCAACTATCCACACGTAGATTAGCCGCGAGTACTCCTTGATGGAATATGGGCCAAGCGCGAGCGTTTCCCTTATCCCGAAGTTGCTGTCCGCATTGTAGGAGAACACTACAGATTCGCTCGGCTTCAGCTCCCGGTCCTCCTTCCAGGCCGCGTATTCCAGCTCTTTCTGCTTCCGAATTGCTTCCGAAAGTTTTACCGCAGAGACCTTGCCGTCCGGCCCAACCACGGCGCTTTTCTTCACGTAAAGCATGCCCGCGGGGTATTCGCATTTTATGTGCCCGTCGGACTCCGCGACCCAGAAGACGCGCTTCGCGTAAAGTTCCTCAATCTCTTTGGGGACGCGCTTCATCCTCCAGAACTGCCACCAGTGGTTCCTGTTCCCGAGCAGGCGCGCCTTGTAATCCGCAGTAGTCGTGCCGTTCGAGCTCGCCACGCGGATGACTTTGTCGTATTTGTCCGCAAGCTTAAGAATCTCCTCCACGGTCTCCTTCTCTATGCCGATGTCCACGCCGAACGCGCTCTCCGCGAGGCGCTTGGGGTCCCCGCGCGACGGGTTGGGATGCGGGATGAGGACGTCGTAGCCGTTGATGAATGCCCACCTTGCGATGTAGACCGCAGGGGTTTTTGCAGGCGGCACGTCCGTGACTGGGTTTTCGCGCTCCAAGACTATGAAGTGGCCCTCGAGGCTCGTGACCTCTGTTCCGCCGAAGAAGGAGACGTTCTTCTCGTTCGCGTTCAGGTCCGCAAGCATGGTGTTGAGGATGTCGAACTGCTCCTCGTCATGGTTGTCCACGTATGCGCCATCCACCTCCATCAGCTTCATCAGCGTCGTGTATCTGGGAATCTCCTCGCCCTTGGCGAGCTTGCGCTCCAGGGTGAAGATGCCGTCGGGCGAGCCGACGTAATCGCGCGTTTTGGAGCCGCATGTGTGCGTGTGGATCTCGAGCCTCAGAATCTCTTCTCCGCACTCCTTCTGCAGCTTTTCCCACTTCTTGTCCTGCAGGAGCATGCGCCGGTTGAACAGGTATTCTTCCAGTGAGAGCTTTTGGACGATGCGCGAGAGGCGGCTCACTTCCTTATGCTCCGCGGTCTTCGCCTCCTCCTTTTCGCGCTCCTTCTCGGCGCCGCCCATCCTGAACCTGGAGAAAAATGAGCGTGGGGGTGCCTGCTGCACCGGGGGCATCTCCGCCACTTTAGGCGGCTTGTTTGACTTCTCCGCTTCCACGCAAAAATTGCTCATCCGCGGTATAAATAGGTGCTAGCCAAGGAGCGTCAGGAAGCCGCGGCCGGTGCAGTTGTTTCCGTATGCGAACCAGTCCGCCGAGGGGTCAATCACGACCATCCCTCCGCTGACTGCGCATAGTGCTCCGGAGCCGGAATACTGGGCCAGTGGGAAGTAGTACATCTGGTCGAACGGGAGGCTGGCTGCCACGAAGACGCTGGACGGGGCGCGAATGCACGCGCATGCTTCTGCGCAGTCGCCGTAAACGGTCAGCTTGGAGCTGATTCCGTTCGCGGTGAGGAGCGAGCGGTAGAGGAGCGCCTTCTCGTCAATCTTGCCGCTGCGCGAGCTGAGGACTGTCAGGTCGTCGCGCGCCGCGCTGAAGTTAGCGGCGCCGGGGAGCAGGGTGATGTTGTCCCGGACGAAGCGGTAGAGCGCGATTGCGGTGATGGTGAGGTTGTAGTCTCCTCCGCTTATGTAGCCCGCCGCAAGATTGGCATCAAGCTCCCCCCTGTAGAAGAGCGTCTCGTTGTCCGTGGATGAGTTGAAGGCGGAGAGCGCGGAGCCGGTTGCGGCCTGCATCGCAGCGTCGGAGGGGTGCGATTTCTGGCTCAGGGAAGCGTTGATGGGGTCCACCGGGCAGTTCGGGCAGTCCTCAGCCCTGTTCACGAGGGTGCCGTCCGGGCAGACGTGCTTCTGGTACTCCGGGCAGTCCGAAAGCGAGGCAACGTGGCTGCCATTCGCGCACGTGTATCCCTGCTGCGCGCTCCCCGGCTGGATGAGGCGCCAGGCAAAGGCGGCGAGCAGAAGCACCAAAAGCGCGGCAACCGCGAGTTTTATGTCCATCTAGGCGGTTATTGTATGGAAAGGGATTTAAAGCGGGCGAAAAAAAGGAAGTCGGTGGAATAAATGGAGAGAGTAAAGACCGGCATCGCGGGGCTGGACGAGCTCCTTAACGGCGGCATCCCGGCAACCAGCCAGGTCTTCCTCTGCGGAGGGCCAGGAACCGGCAAGAGCACGATGGGGCTGGAATACCTCTACCACGGGGCGAAAGCCGGCGCGAAGGGGCTGTTCTTCTCCCTTGAGGAGGACCCGGGGTCCATCATACAGATTGCAGATGCCGTTTTTCCCGAATGGAAGGACTTCAAGAAGCTGGTTGACAGCGGCACGATACTAATAACGGGCTCGGAAAGCTACCTGCATCTGGAGAAGGCGGTTGCGCCAGGCACGGGCATGTCCACGCAATACGCGTTCTCCCGCCTGCTCGGTGCGATGCAGGGGCTCGTGAGCGACAATGGCATCACGAGGGTCGTGATTGACTCTTCCACTATACTAAAGATGTTCTTCGGGGAGGGGCTGGAATTCAGGCGGACGCTCCTGGCGATGCTGAGGAACCTGAAGAAGGCCGGTTGCACCACGATAATAACCTCGGAGGTGACTTCGCTTGAGAGGGGGGCGTTCTCGTTCGAATCCGAGCATTTCGTTGCCGACGGGATAATAATGCTGTACAACCTGTCGCAGCAGGAGAAAAGGCTTTCCGCAATAGAGG
>CAIXRF010000126.1 GCA_903921825.1 uncultured Microcaldota archaeon
AATATAACGCCACCTACGCATATGTGAGCCAGAGGGAGATAGACCAATGGAAGTGCCGACCCGATTTCAACATCCCCGGCTTCACGAAGGAGTATTCATCAGCGCACATCTCAATCTACAGGTTCAGCGGGTGATTTGCTGCCAACGAACTCCGTATCAATCGTCATCCCGTGCAGGAACGAGGAGAAGCGCCTTTCCGAGCGGAGGCTGCGCGCCTTCCTGGACACGCTTTCCGGATCCATAGGCTCAAAGGTCGAGCTGGTGCTTGAGGAAGACGGCTCGACGGACGGGACGGGTGCGCTTATCGACAGCATCGCACGGAGGGACAGGAGGGTGCGCGCCATCCACGGCAAGGGCAGGCTTGGCAAGGGGGGAGGGCTCGCGCTCGGAGTGGAACGCAGCAGAGGCGAGTTCATCGTGATGTGCGACGCGGACCTGCCCGTTCCCGCAAGGGATGTGGCGCTCGCAGTCCAGCTCCTTGCGAAGAATGACCTTGTGGCTCCCAGCCGCAGGCTTCCCGGCTCGCGCACGAGCGGAATCCCGTTCCTGAGGCGGCTCTTCAGCCGAATCTATAACCTCTATGTAAACGCTGTGCTCGGGATCGGGCTGTCGGACACGCAGCTCGGGGTGAAGGTGTTCAGGAAAAGCATCTTCGCGAAGATAAGGCCAGTTCGTTTCACCTCCTTCTCAATGGATGTGGAGATGCTCGCCCGCGCCAGGCGCGCGGGGCTGAGGATGGCGGAGGTTCCTGCTGAATACCACCACACGAAAGAGACCGGCTTCAACTGGTTCTCGGAGGGGCCGAAGATGCTGCTGGATGTGCTGGTGATGAGGTTCAGCCTTTAGGTGATGCGATGAAAACGAAAAAAAGGAAAAAGGGGCGCCGTGGCTGGTTCACGGTGACCTATGCCATCCTCGCGGTCCTGCTCATCGCCTCGCTTGCGATCCGCACAGTGAACCTCAGTGAAGTTCCCAAGGGCGTCTATTGCGACGAGGCGTCAATCGGCTACGATGCGTGGAGCGTGCTGCAGACCGGCAAGGACCACCACAACAACACAATGCCGCTCTTCTTCAAGTCATTCGGCGAATACAAAAACCCGCTCTACATCTACGCGGATGTCCCTTCTGTCGCGCTCTTCGGCCTGAATGAATTCTCCACCCGCCTGCCTGCGGCGCTCTTCGGGACGCTCGCGGTCCTAGCAATCTTCCTTCTCGGAAGGGAGCTTTTTGATGCGCGCGTGGGCTTGCTCGCGGCGCTCTTCCTCTCCATATCGCCTTGGGCGTTCCAGTTCTCGCGCATCGCGTTCGAAGCTTCGACTCTTCCCGCAGTCATCATCCTTGGCGCGTATTTCGTCGTGCATGGGATCAAGACAAAGCACAATCCGTCCCTTTACGTGGGCGCCGCACTCTTCGCCCTTTCACTATACACGTACGGCACCGCGCGCCTTTTCGCCCCGGCCTTCCTTGTCGGCATCCTTCTGGTCTTCAGCCGTGACATTCTGAAAAGGCTAAAACCGATGCTCTGGGCCGGTATGATGGGCGTCATCATTGCTGCGCCCTTTGCCTATACTTTCCTCACGGCGCAGAGCACAATCTTCGCGCGTTTCAATGTTGTCT
>CAIXRF010000127.1 GCA_903921825.1 uncultured Microcaldota archaeon
CTCGCGGTCCTCGCCATGGCCAAGGGCGGCGCATACAACTTTCTCCTGATCGGAATCGCCGGCGGCATTGGCGCGGCGCTTGGCGAGCTCACCGGCTACCTCTTCGGCTACGGCAGCCTCGCCTTTGTCGAGGAGGGCAAATACAAGGTATACAAGAGAACGCAGAAATGGATGGACAGGAACGGCTTCCTCACAGTTTTAGTATTCGCCGCAATCCCGAACCCGCTCTTCGACATAGCCGGCATTGCGGCCGGCTCCACCAAATACCCCTGGTGGAAGTTCCTGCTCGCCTGCGCAATAGGCCAGGTGATAAAGACTACCGCGCTCGCATACCTCGGCTACTCGCTCCTCTGAGCACCATCACCTATTTATTAAAATGCGCGCGAAATAGTCCCGATGGCTGACGAAGGGAAGCGGCCCGTCGCCGGGATAAGGATGGGCGGGGAGAAGGGAGGGCCCGAACATGAGTCCACCTACGTCCCGCCGCCGCCAGTCGAGGCGGAGGGCCCGGGCTTCGGGGTCAGCGACAGGCTCTCAGGCGGCATGAAGTTCCGCTCCATGCGCGGCGAGCGCATCAAGGCGATGCTGAAGGAGATAGAGGACGACGTAAGGTACCTAAACGCCTTCATAGTATTCCTCGGCTGCTTCTTCCTGCTGCTCCTCTTCAGGCTTTACCCGATTTACGTCATCCCGGTAATCGCCGTTGTCGCAGCAGTGATAGCATTCCGCTCCCCGCCTTTCGGCACAATCTTCTCGGCCATCTTCGCGTTCCCCGCAATCGCATACCAGTCACCCATCTTCGCCTGGCTTTTCCTCGCCATCATCTCGCTCATAATGTTCAAGGCTTTCGAGACCTGGAAGCTCATCTCATTGCTCTTCATACTCATCGCCTGCCCGTTCGCAACCCTGGATTTCGGAATAATCTCAATACCCCTCGGCTTTCTGATAATACCATTCCATGTAATCTCCGGCCTGCTGGTGGGCTCGAGGAAAGGGGCGCTTGTCACTATCGTCACGGTCACGACCGTCCTCCTCCTCTCCGCAATCTGGGGGGTGCAGAACGAGGGCTTCATGGTCTTCAACAAGAATATGTTCGAGGACAAGATCTACCCGACGAACAGCCCTGTCTTCGACCTGCTGAAGCTGAACAAGCCCCAGCCGGGCATTCTCGAGCTCGGGAACGCGGCGCAGTCCGGGCTTGTGAGCATGGGCGACTGGAGCTCGGTTGTGCAGCACCTGAATGCGGCGATAAGCGCGGCCGGCCTCACGGGCGCGGTCCTTTTCCTCAACGACTCCGCCGCGCCGCAGGTTGCATTATGGGCGATTGCGGTTTTCATCGTGGGCTTCATCCCGGGAAGGGTGAAATGGAAGAACAAGAACACGGTTGCGAGCCTTGCGGCCTTCATCATACTTATTGCCATAGCGCTCGCATCGTTCCTCTCACAAGTCTCGTTCAACCTTCTTGCCATCCCGTCCACCTTCCTCTCCATACTCATAGTCTGGTTCCTTGAGAAACGGGGATTCGACCTCTCGCGCGAGATAACCGTCATAAAGACGGAGAAGATGGCGAAGTTCGCGAAGTTCGGGCTGCAGGACCTTTCGCTCTCAAGGGGCGTGGAGTCGCTGAAGGACATAGGCGGCTACGAGAGGACGAAG
>CAIXRF010000128.1 GCA_903921825.1 uncultured Microcaldota archaeon
CGAGACTTCGAAGTCGTAGGTCGGCCAGGCGGAGTATTGCGTGCCCTTGCGGTAGTGCGGGGTCTTCATCACGCGGAAGAGCGTCGGATCGCGCATCGCGGTGTTCAGCGACTTCATGTCGCCCTTGAGCCGCAGGGTTGCCTGCTCCTCTTCGAAGCCGCCCGAGGCCATCTTCTTCCACAGCTCAAGGTTCTTCGCAGGGGAATTCGCCCTGTGCGCGCACTCCTTCCCTTCCGCGCGGCCCCTGGACATCTCCTCCCGGGCGCAGGTGCAGGCGTATGCGTCCCCCTGCTTCAGGAGCCTCTCCGCATATTTGTAGAACTGGGGCATCATGTCGGAGGTGTAGCTCTCGCGCGCGAACTCCACGCCAAGCCATTTCACCGCCTCGCGTATCGCATCCACGTATTCGAGTTTCTCCTTCTCGGGGTTCGTGTCGTCGAAGCGCAGGACAATCTTCCCGTTCCACTGCCTTGCGAATTCGGCGGAAAGCCACGCGGCCTTCGCGTGGCCGATGTGGGGGTGGCCGTTGGGCTCAGGCAGGAAGCGCGTCACCACCTTGCCCTCTTCAGCGCCGGGAAGCTCCCACCTCTTCGGCCCCTCTTCCTTCTTCACGAATTCGAACTTGGAAAGCTCAGCCTCGATCTTTTCCTTCGGCAGCTTGTTTACTTCGGCAATGGTCTGGCTTATCAGCTTCATCGTCTGCTTCATGTCCGTTTTTGCCTCAGGGAAGTCAGCTATCACTTTCCCGACGACGTTTCCGGGCTGCGCCTTCCCGTAGTCGAATGCGTTCTTCAGCGCGTGCTTGCGGATTGCCTCTTCAAGCTTCATGCCATCACTCTATTTCCTCATGCCTCACTCCATCCACGCCCAGCACTGTTTCGAAGGCAGGGTAGCCGAGCTTTGAGAAGAGCGGAAGCAGCTTTGCGGGCTCCTTTGCCAGCGCGAGCACGCACCCGCCGCCGCCTGCCCCGCTTATTTTAGCCCCATAGGCGCCGTGCTTCCTGGCAACGGAAATTATCTCGTCCGTTTCCTTCGTGTTCAGGCCCAGCCTTTCGAAGCACTTCCCCGCCCTGTCGAACTCCGCGCCGAGCGCGATGAGGTCGCCAGCCTTAAGCGCCTCAATGCCTGCGAACGCGGCCTCCTCCATGTCGTCGAATATTGCGTCTACTCCGGTGCGGTCCTTGGCAAGCTGCTTCGCGACCTTCGCAATCATCTCGCCGGTGTCTTTTGCGACGTTAGTGTTCACGACAACTACGGGAACGCGGACAGCCGCGCTTATCCGCTTGGCTCCTTCCTTGCGCCTGAAGCGGAGGATGCCGCCATGGCTGCACGTGTTGACGTCTATGCCGCTGGGGCTGCCATGGACCACCATGTCCCCGAGGTTCGCCAAGTCGGCAACGTCCTGCGTGTCGTATTTCAGCTTGAAATGCACGCTCAGCTCCTTCGCGAGCGCAGTGAATATGGAAGAGCTGCTGCCAAGGCCCGAGCGCCGGGGCACCTCGGAGCGCACTTCGACCTTCAGGGGCCTGAACCCCTCGCGGAGGAGCACGGAGCCGAGCAGATAGGCGAATGGAAGGGCGAAGTTCTCGTGCCGCATCGCGCGCAGCCTTGCCTCATCCTTGCCTTTGATGGCGGAATCAACCGCCTCGTATTCTTCCTCGACCTGTTCCTCGGTGAATGCCTTGTGGAAACCGATGTCGGGAAGCGCTATGTCCAGGCGCTGGGCCGGGTTGGGCTGCAGATGGACTGTCGCATACCTGCCGAACGACGCGGAAACGCCTACCCTGTCGTAGATGACTGCGTGCTCGCCGAAAAGCTTTATGCTGCCGGGTGCGATGCTTGCCATTCAAATCATCGTTTTGCTACAATGTTCCCGAAAAGCCCTGCGCTGCCTGCCATAGAATCATCGGTTCGCGAAAGCCCTGGCCTCGAACCCGAAGAGATGCAGCGTCTGCGCAGTCTCGCCCCCAAGGAGGAGCCTCGTCCTCCTGAGCTCCGAAATGCTGTGCGAGCCCGTGAGCGCCATGGTGATGCGCAGCTCATTCGCCCAGCAGCCCGCGAGCGAAGAGACCGCCTTTTTGCCTCCTTTCTTCCACGCCCGAAGGAACGGAAGCGCGCCGCCTCCTGCGACCGCGCCGAGCGCGATTCCTTTGGCAACATCCAGCCCGGAACGAACGCCTCCGGAGGAGATGACGGGTATCTTCACGGCTCGCGAAACGAGTGCGGTTGAGACCGCGGTGGGAATTCCCCAGTCCCAGAACGCCCCGTCGCTCGCCTCTTTCGACCTGAGCATCTCCACTGCGCTCCACGAGGTCCCGCCGGCGCCTGCGACGTCGATTGCCTTCACTCCCGCTGCCTCAAGCCGCCTTGCGACTTCGGGGCTTATCCCCGCGCCGGTCTCCTTCGCAATAACAGAAACTGGAACTTCCTTGCACACCTTCTCAATCAGCTTGAGGCAGCCCTCGAAATTCCTGTCGCCCTCAGGCTGGATAAGCTCCTGGAGCGGGTTCAAGTGGATGGCGAGAGCGTCCGCGTCTATCGTTTCGACGGCCCACGCAATCTTCTGCGTCCCATATTTCCTCAGCTGCGCCATGCCTATGTTTCCGATGAGGAGGATGTCGGGCGCAACGTCGCGCACCTTGTATGTGGAGGAGCGCGCGACCTCCTCGAGCATGGCGCGCTGCGAGCCCAGGCCCAGCGCAATCCCATGCTCCTGCGCCGCAGACGCGAGCGCGCGGTTTATCTCCCCGCCCTTCTCGAATCCCCCGGTAATCGCTTCTATCACTATGGGCGCCTTCAGCCTCTTGCCCAAAAGCATCGTGTGCATGTCCAATTTTGCGCAGTCCAATTCGGGAAGCGCGCAGTGGATGAAGTCAACGTCCTCGAACCCAGCGGCCTTGCACCTGAAGCTCACGTCCTTGCTGGTGCAGACGTCTATGTGCGAGCCCTTCCTCCTCTCCGTTGCGTTCATGGAGGAAGATTTGCTCCTGCGGTTTAAAAAGTCTTGTTCGTCGCCTAACGGACGGTGCGCAGGACTTCCAGCGCGCCCTCGGAATAGGGGGCGGTCGTCTTCCTTACGGTGAAGCTCCTGCGGCCTGGCGGGGTTTCGCCAACGTAGTAAAAGTCGAATTTCACTCCCTGCCTTCCAAGCTCGTCGCCCATCTCCAAGTCTATTGAGCTGTCGCCTATCACGAGCGCGGAAGAGACGCTGCCCATCAGCTCGAGCGCCCTCCTTGCCGCTGAGGCCTTGTCCACGCCCTTCGCCATTATATCGACTGCGTAAAGCGTGCGGACTACCGTGCATTCGGGGAATCTGGATGCGAAGAGGGCGCGCGCCTCATCAAGCTGCTTCTGCGCATTCCTCTCCGCCTGCGGCGAGGCAAGCTTCCCGTGCCTGATTTCCAGCGAGATGAAAGATTCCTTCGTTTCGTCGAAGAAAATGAGCGGGAAATGGGCCCCGGCCTCGTCCCTGACGAGCGAGCGCACGTGCCCCGAAATGGAATGCGAGTCGTCGCTGCCGGTTGAAAGCCCGCCAGCGGAGAATGTTGCCCACCTGTTCCCGTACTCGCCTACGAGGAAGAAACGCTGCCTCTCCTCGGGAGAGGGGCTCAGGCGCTCCAGCTCCGGGATGAGGCTGCGCGCAAACCAGTCGAGCGACCTCCCTGTCACGAATGCGACCTTCTTCCCGGAATGCGCGAGGCGGTAGGCCTCGAACACGACGTGGGAATCGACCTGCGCCTGCCTGTTCGTGACCACGCCGTCGCAGTCAAGGAAGATTGCGTCAAACATCCATTCACCCGCTGAAGATGGGCCTCTTGCTCAATAGCTTCGGCAGCGTGAGGGGCTCGAACGGGAACATGTCCGCCTTGCTGCGCACGAGCACGGTCAGCTCCTCGAGCGCAATCACCTTCTGCTCCTTCACCCCGCGGATGCGCACCGCGAACCTCTTGCTTTCCTTCTCCTTGTCGCCTGCGACGACTATGAAGGGCACCCATTCCTTCTCCGCATCGCGGATTTTCTTCTGCAGGGTTTCCGTTCGGTCGTCAACGTCCGCGCGGATGTTGTTCAGCTCGAGCTGCTCCGCGACCTCCTTCGCGAGGTCGTTGTGCCTGTCCGCAATCGGAATCACGCGTACTTGCGTGGGCGAGAGCCAGACGGGTAGCATCGGCGCCTTGCCCGCCGCAGCCCTCATCGCCTGCTGCTCAAGCAGGGCATAGACCACGCGCTCAATCGAGCCGGAGATGGAAGCGTGGGTGATTATCGGCTTCCTCTTGCTCCCATCCGCCGCGACGTAGTTTATGTCGAACGTCTCCGCGTTCTCCACGTCTATCTGCACAGTGGAGAGCGCGCTCGCCTTGTCCATGGCGTCGATGAAGTTGAACTCGAACTTCGTTATGAAGTATGCGTAGCGCTCGTTGAACATCTCGAGGAGCACGGGCTTGCCGAACTTCTTCACCATGTTCAGGTACCAGTCCCGGTTCTCGTCGAAGAACGCCTTCTGCGCCCTGAAGCACGTCTCGTATTCAATCCCTAGCATCGCTATCCAGTCGAGCGCCTTGTAGAACTGCGCCTCGAACTCGCCCTTCGCCTGGGGCAGGTCGGCGCAGAATGCGTGCATATCCGGCATGGTGAGCGCCCTGACGCGCTTCAGGCCCGCCAGCTCTCCGCTCTGCTCCCTCCTGAACGAGTAGCGCGTCAACTCGTAGAGCTTGAACGGAAGATCCTTGTAGGAGAGGACGGTGTCGTGCGCCATGAGGAACTGGCCGAAGCACGCCGAAAAGCGCAGGAAGAGCTCCTTCTCGTCCGACTTCACCACGTATTGCCTTGCCGGGAAGCGGTTCAGGTATTTCTTCAGCGCAGGGTGCTCGTAGTCGTACATGACCGGCGTTTCAACTTCCGCAGCGCCGTAATCCGTGCAGTACTGCGTTATCTGCCTCTCGAGGAGCTTCTTCACCAGCCTTCCCTTCGGGTACCAGCGGAAGTTCCCCGAATCGGAGCCGGGTTCGTAGTCCACGAGCTTCTGCTCCTTCATTATCCTGATGTGCGGCGGCTCATGTGCGTAGGCGCGCACCTTCTTCGTCTCATACTCCACAAGCTTCTTCAGCTCCTTCTGGAAGGGAGAAAACTTGAACTCCTCGTAGGGGGTGAGCTCGCCCTCCGGAGTAAGGACGAAGAACTCGGACTTCATCTCCGCCTCCTTCCTGAGCGACTCGGAAACCGGCTCGCCGGAAACGGTGAGCTTCTCTCCGCTTTCCTTCTTCATCTCAACCGGCCTGATTTCGCGCGAAAGCTCGCTGAGCGGGTGGCCCTTCACCTTTATGTCGAATGCCTTGTACCAGCCAAACGGCGCCCTCTCCACGCTGAAGCCCTTCGCCTTCAGCTCCGCCTCCGCGAGCTTCAGGACGTTCAGGGCGACCTGGGGCGAGGAAGGCGTTGAGGAGAGATGGACCCACGGGTAAAGGACTATTCTGTTCGCCTTCACCTGCGCTGCAACGTTGATAATCTCCTTCGCCGTATTCTGCGCGATTTGCGGCTCATCAACCTCGTCCGCGGCCTCTACCGTGGCGAAGGCGACGAGGCACTCCTCAATCCTTTTTTTCGCCTTCTCGCACTCTTCAGCCGCGGCTATCGCCTTCGTAAGCGGCTCGAACTCGATGAAATCGGAATGTAGTATGATGATTTTCATTTCTAGTCCCTCTCCGCTATCTTCTCTACCGCCGCATTATTAAGTTTATTGAGCGACCTCCAAATGCACATTCTTGAAACGTTGAACCAGTCCGCAAGCTCCCTTATCGGAAGCCCCCTGCCGCGAAGAGCGCGCAGCTCGGCTACGTCATTGGAATTCAGCTTTCGCGGCCTTCCGATGCGGGAAGAAGAGTCGTGGCCTGGGCTAACGGAACGTTTGGAAACACCCGGTTTGCAAACACCTGCCGTCCGCCATCCTTATCGCATTTGTTGGCGCTTCCGCCGTTTAAATATGTTTGTCACGAAAATCCTGCGGTATTTTATATCTGAACCGAGCGGAACTGCCGGAGGACTTCTATGAGTGGAATGAACACGACATTGCCAGTACAGACAGTCCAGCCTGTTTCTGCCGAAGGCGAAAAGAAGATGCCTCCGGCGCTTAAGGACGAGCGCACAATTTACCCGAAGTTCGAGTCCTACACGCTGAAGATTGACGCGACCAAATTGACCGAGAACGAGAAGATGGCGCTGAGGGAGCTCAGCGAGGCAGGGAAAGCGCTCTCACCCATCTACTGGATGCAGTGCACGCCCCACTCCCTCGAAGTGAGGGAACTGATGAAGGAAGTCCTGCCGCACCTGAACGGGCAGATTGCAGCGGATGCGGCGGAATACCTGAAATACCTGGAGATTTTCTGCGGGCCCTACGACTCTACTGTGATCGCCAGCGACCACAAGAAATTCACGCCGAACTTCACCTGCGAGGAACTGAGGAACGCGATAAACGAGGCGAACATCGGCCCATTCAGGCAGGCGGAGCTGCTGGAGAAACTCGGCACGCTGCGCGAGCCCATCTTCTCCCTGGAAGGGGAAATAGTCAGGCCGGCAACGGTCAACATTTATGATTCGAAGATAACGGAGGAGATGCTCGAAGCGCACAAGACGGATGAGGGGACGTGGAAGCTCATTGAAAGCCCATACACCGTGGTCGGGCTTGTCCAAGAGCGGATACGGCCCGTTCCATACGTGAAGGCTTACGGGAACCATCTTGCGGAGGCGGCGAAGCACATGCAGAAGGCCGCCGAGCACGCCAGGAATGCGGCAAAAGACTATGCTGGAAAAAAAGACGTGGCCGAATATTACGGGCTTTTCAGCGAATACCTCATCGCAAGGGCGGCTGCGATGCAGAATACGGTTTATGACCGCGACACGAAGCCCCAAAGCCTCTACGAGACGGACAAAATGTGGGTGAGGCTGCACAACCATCCGGGCTTCAAGATAGGGATAATCATCGGGCCGATAGAAGATGGCTACCTGAGCATGAAGTTCCCGGAGAGCTTCCCGGTGAAATGCGCATACGAATGCGTCATTTACGTGAAGGATGAGGAAAGGGCGGCGCTGCTCGAGAAATTCCAGGATATGACCAAGAAGATAGTTGACACCCTTGATGTCCCTGAGGAGCACAAGCGGCTGGGCAAGATGCCGCTGACGCTCGCGCTGGATACCGTTTATCAGTATGGCGAGACCGAGTCGATGCCGCCAATAGGCGTCCATCTCCCGAACCCGAAGGAAATCGTGAACGAGCTTGGCTCCGTCTCCTCAATCTTCGTGAACGCGACCTTCGGGAAGTGCGAGGTTTTCTCCATCCCGATTGCGGAGCTGATAATAGACGGCGGGCTCACGAAGGAGCAGGTGCTGAAATACCTGGAATGGCACGTGATGAACCACGAGACCGGTCATCCTTTGGGCGGGTTCAAGGACAAGAAAATCCCGCTCGGGAATGTCCTGGACGCGCAGTTCGCAGGAAGGCTCGAGGAGCTGAAGGCGAACACGGTCGCGCTCAGGGGAATGAGGATAACTTTGCCGGAGGCGGAGAGGGAAATCGCCTACAAGACGATGATAACGGACATGCTCAGGCTCATCTATGCGGGGACGCCCACGTACCGGGATGCGTGCATGATGGAGTTCAACTATTACTGCAGCAAGGGCGCAATCGTCAGGACTCCGGAAGGGAAGCTAACAGTGGATGTGGGAAAATTCGACGATGCAATCGGGGAACTGCTGGCGGAACTCCTTCGCATCGAGTATGTTGGCGACAAGGCTGCGGCGGAGAAGTTCGTCTCCACCTACAGGATTGAGACCGAGCTGCTGGCCGAAATTCTGACTAGGCTCGAGACTGTCCCGAAGGGCGTGAAGTTCGAGTTCCCGGGCGTCTAGGTTGGTTGCGGCTGCGCCTCCTTCACTATGATGGTGTTGTTGGTCAAGTCCTTGTAGCTCAGCCCGGTCATCGCATCGAGGTTCCTGAACACGAACCAGCCATCGGGCTCTACTGTGCCCGCGCTCGGCCACACCTGCATGAGCGCAGGGTATATGGAGGCGTCGGGCGAGAGCAGGAAGGTCGGCACCTTCGTTATGTTGTATCTCTGGAGAAGCGCGCGCCCTTCCGTGGAGTTTATGTCGTAGGTCGTGGCATTCGCGATGAAGATGCCCATCCGCGTCAGCCCGTCCACGTTTACGGAAACGTTGTAGCAGGGCCCGCAGGTGCTGTCGTTCAGCATTATCATGTTCACGCTGCCGCGCAGCGTCCCGTTCACCTCGCGGTAGGGGATGTTGTAGTAGCGCCACACGAGGTTCCCGTCGCTTTCAGCCGACATCACCTGGCTCAGGTCCGGAAGCGCTTTGTAGAGCAGGAGATCCTTCGAGAAAATCATCGCGGGCAGCTTGGTTATGTTGTATCTCGAGATGAGCGCCTGTCCCTCAGTGGTGTTAGAGTCCCACGTAACGTCGCGCATCGTGACGTTCATCCCGCGGAGCTGCGAAATGATGAGCTGCGCGGGAAGGCACTCCCTGCAGTCGGAGATGTTTATGACGGTCACATTCACCAGCCCGGCCAGGCGCGACTCGTTCGCCAGGTAATAAGGCGGGGTCTCGGACTCGAGGACATAGGCGGAGCCCGACTTCCTTGCCGCGGAGAGCACCCCGACCACAGTCTGCGACTTGTTTACCTCGCCGGTGAACACTATCGCGGGGAGCCGGGTTATGGAGTAGGTGCCCATGAGCGCCTGCGCATCCGTAGAGCCGTAGGCGAGCTGTGTGACAGTCAGGTTGGAGCTGGCATTCACCGCGGTGAGGATTGGTGAAAGGCTGGTGCAGCCAGTGCAGTTCACGACGGAGATTACCTCCGCGCTGATTACCGGCAGCGTTACGGTCTGGTTCAGCACGTTGATGTTCTCCGTAAAGTTGCCAGTTATGACGGAAAGCTCGCCCAGCGCCGAGTTGGTCAGCCAGATGCTGTATAGGCCCACTATGAGGACCATCGCTGCAGCGGCAACGACTACTATATCCGTCCTGCTCAGGTGCTTCTTCGCATGCTTTACCGCGTGCGCAATCCTTTTTCTCAAGCCAATCCCTCCTAACTCATGCGGTGCACGGTCGTATTCGACACGAGGTCGTAATAGATCGCACCGCTGACATTCATAGTCCTAAACACAAACCAGCCGTCGGGCTCCTTCGTCCCAAGTTCCTGCACCCATATCTGCTCCACCCCGGGGTAGAGCGCGAGCTCCGGGGAAATGATGACCGCCGGCACCTTCGTGATGTTGTATTTTGCCACCGTGGCGTTCCACTCGGTGGTGTTGAACGAGTAGTTCATCACCTTCGCCACATGGACGCCGTACCTCACTTCAAGCGCGCTCGGGAAGAACCCCACATCATAGCAGCTCGTGCAGGGTTCGTAGAGGATGCCGATGACCGTCACATTGCCCTCGAGGCTGCCGTTCGTGAGGTCGATGTAGGGCGGATAGACCTCCCTGAGCACGAGCGTGCCGTCCGGCTCGAGCGTCCCGGAACCGTTCCACGCGGCCAGCAGCTTGACCGCCTGCGAAGTTTCCCCGGAAACGAGCAGCGTGGGAATCTTCGTTATGTTGTATGCTGCGATGAGCCGCCTGCCCTCTGTGGAATTAACATCAACCCTGCCGGTATTGCCGAACCGGACCCCAAGACGTGCCGCATTGCTTGCGATGCCTTCGCTCGCCATGCTTATGTTGAAGCAGAGGCTGCAATTTGCATCCGCCAGCTCCGTTATCGCCACAAGCGGAAGCGGCACAGGCGTGGGCGTTTCGGGAATTGGCGTCGGCGTGGGCGAAGGCGTAGGCGTTGCGAAAAGGCGGGTTATTCCCGCAGGGTCGCCAAGCACGAAAACGTCCGCGAGCAGCGCTATCACGGCAACTGCAATAACGGCATATAATGCTACCTTTGCTTCCATCAATTCACCGAGAACCTAGTTTTGCCCGCAATCGTTTAAAACTGTAGCGTTTCTGTTCGCCTGCCGGCAGCGGCAGCGGGCAGGGCCACGGCGAGCGCCCAGACCGCGAACACGGCAAGCGTAATCACGCAGCCCAAGGCGATATCGGAGCGCCAGTCCGGGCCAACCATCAGCAGTTCGCCGTTCCACAGGTGGTCCACGACGCCGAAGACCGACGCGCCGAGCAGCATCAGCCTGAGCGTATGCTCCTGCTGGCTGTGGGCGTGCGCCTTCCCATTTGTTTTTCTCCACCCGAAGCCTAATGCAGCCGCAATCAGCGGGACAGCGTAGCAGACCATGGCTGGTAATAATAATTCTTCGCTTAAATATGTTCCGCATGGACTTCCTTTCCATCGTCGCGCTCGGCCTCACGCAGGGGATAACCGAGTGGATTCCGGTCAGTTCCAAGACGCAGGACACCTTCGTCTACCTCACTCTCCTCAACGGCAGCGGGTCGCTTGTCGTCCCAATCCTGCTCTACCTCCATCTCGGCACACTGCTTGCCGCAATCATCTACTTCAGCGGCGAGATAAAGGCGATTTTGCTGGCTATCGCCAAAAGGCCAGCAAGCCTTCGTGCGTATTCGGAAGGCAAGCCGGCATTCATCATCACCTCGCTCATCTTCACTGGAATAGTGGGCGTTCCCCTTCTCCTGCTTGAAAAGAAAGTGCTGCCCTCGCTCACTGGCCCGCTTCTTTTCGCAGTCATGGCCGCAGGCCTTCTTCTCACGGGCTTCCTCCTCCTGAAGCAAAGAGGCCGGATGGAGCGGAAGGAGAGCGACGCTAACTGGCTCGATGGCGTGCTCACGGGAATTTTGCAGGGCTTTAGCGTGCTTCCGGGCGTTTCGCGCGCGGGAACGAGCACCACCGGGCTCATCTGGAGGGGCTTCGACGCGGAGAGCAGCTTCAGGCTCAGCTTCCTGCTCAGCATCCCCACCGTGATGCTTGCGGAGATGGTCTTCTACGTGGGCGGGCTAATGAGCTTCCCGCTCTACGACGGCCTGCTGCTGGCCGCATCCAGCTTCGTGTTCGGCTACCTCACGCTGGACTCGCTGCTGCGAGTAGTGAAAAAAGTGAACATGGCATACGTGGCGTTCGCGCTCGGCATTCTCATGCTCGCAGCCGCGCTGCTTGGCGCGGGCTAAATCCCACTGTATAGTTCCGTCTGGTAGTCCTTGAAAAGCTCCCTCTTGATGTCTACTCCTTTCATGCGCCATATAGCGCTGATCTTGTGCGGCCACGCCAAGCTTTTCGTGAGCCATGCAAGGTAAGAATTGGGATTTGCCTCAATCGCCTTGTCCAAGAGTGAATAATCGTGTGTGATATAGAACAGGTCGATCAGGGCGCGTTCGCACTTCGGGTTCTTTTCCAGTATCAACCCATATTCCGCCTTCGCTTCCTCGAGCTTCTTCGCGCGGACAAGCTCGCGCGCATGGTAGAGCTGCTGCGACTCCGGCAGGTCCTCGCTCAGCCGCAGCGCAGGGTCCGTGCGCTCCATTTCCTGCGCGCGCTCCCTAGTCATAAGTGTTGCAGGAATGCCCTTGCCGGCAAGGAGCTCCTTCGCCACCACCAGCCCTGCCTCATCGTAGGCGATGACCTCTGAGACAAATTCGCTCGTGAATGGAATAACCGTCTGCAGTATTGTTTCTTTCCTCCTGTCAAGTTCGACCGTGTCCGGGGTCAGCAGGACCATATAGTCGTTGGACAGTACTGCCTGCTCCCCGTGGACCACGGCAAAATGCCGCTCTAGCGCCTCCTTGCGGAAAACGATTATGTATTCGGCCTGCGAGGTCTGGAATACCATCTGCGCCACCCCTTCGGCGCGGGTTGCTCCCGCCCACACGGTATATGCCTCGGCGAGCCCGATATCAGGCGTGACGAATATTGCGGTGTGCTGCGACCCTCCCTCCACTTTCCCGGTTATTATGCTCCTGCGGAGGATGCCTGAAGACACTCCCTTGTAGTAAGCGTTTATCCTTTCGCGCGGAATCTCGTACTCATCATAGAGGTCGTGCACGTACCTGCCGAAATAGGGGTAGTCGACCTTCTCAAGACGCTTGAGCCTTGCCTGTTCCAGCTCCCGCCTTTCGGCCTCAGAGCGGTCGCGCCTTGTCAGCTCCTGCTTCACGGCATCATCGGTTTTCCGGAACGCAACCGGGGCTGCCATACCCATCACTATATCTTTGCCAAACCTTATTAAAAAGCGGCCACCCTACTTCCAGCGTGGCGCAATACGAGACGATGCCTGCGGGAAAAGTGGTTTCCGAGCTCGGCACGTCCGAAACGAAGGGCCTCAGCACCCACGAGGCGCAGGCGAGGCTGAAAAAGTTCGGCAGGAACGAGGTGGAGACCAAGAAAAAGAGGAAGGCCCTCGGCATCCTTGTGAGACAGTTTTCCAGCCCGCTCGTGCTCATCCTTGTTTTGGCATCGGTCATCGCGGGAAGCCTCGGCGACTTCACCGAGGCCGGAGTCATAATTGGCATAGTCGTGATAAATGCCCTGCTCAGCTTCGTGCAGGAGTATAGGAGCGAGAAGGCGCTCGAGAAGCTGGCGCGCTACCTCGTCCCAAGGGCCACTGTGCTGCGCGACGGGCTCCGGGAATCGGTGGATGCCCGGGACCTGGTTCCGGGGGACATCGTCTTCATAGACACAGGCGACATAGTGCCTGCGGACGTGCGCCTCATCGGCGTGCACGAACTCTTCATCAACCAGTCGCTCCTGACTGGCGAATCGGCCCCGGCTGAGAAAAGCCTGCAGCCCGTGAAGAAAGCGTCGGCATCCCCGCAGGAGATGGCGTGCGTGGCGTTCATGGGCACGAGCGTCGCATCTGGCGCAGGCACGGGCGTCGTTATCGCAACCGGCAAAGCGACCGAGCTTGGCAGGACAGCCGCGTATCTCAAGGAGAAGCCACCGGAAACGGATTTCGAGCGCAACGTGAAGCTATTCAGCGAAATGCTGCTGGGCGTCGTCGTCGTGATGACAGTGTTCATCTTCGGGGCCAATGCCCTGCTGGGAAAGGACATCCTGCTTTCGCTCCTGTTCGCGCTGGCGATTGCGGTCGGCATAACCCCAGAGCTTCTGCCGGCCATAATCACGATATCGCTCTCCAATGGCGCGCTGATGCTCGCCAGCAGGAAGGTCATCGTGAAGCGCCTCGACGCAATAGAGGACCTCGGGAACGTGGATGTCCTCTGCACGGACAAGACCGGGACGCTGACCGAGAACACCATCACGCTCAAGGGACACGAGAATGCCGATGGAAAGGAGGACGACAGCGTCCTGTTACACGCGATGCTCGCCAGCCCGATTGCGATAGGAAAGAAACATAAATACGCTGGCATGTCCATGGACGCGGCCATATGGGAGCACACGAAGAAACGGGCCGAGCTCGCAAAAAGGGTTGCGGCCTATTCCATCGTGGATGAGGTCGCGTTCGACTACGAGCGCAGGGTGATGAGCGTCGTCTCCAAGAAAGGCGGGGAGCTTATTTTTGTCACGAAAGGGTCGCCTGAATCGGTCATACCACTGTGCTCCAAAGTCATGAGCGAAGGCAGGGTGGAGAAGGCTGACAAGCACGTCAAATGGCTGATAAGGCGATACGAGCTGATGTCTGAGCAGGGGCTGCGCGTGCTCGCCGTGGCGGCGAAGAAGCCGGCGGCGAAAGCGGAATACTCGAAGGCCGACGAAAAAGATTTGACGTTCCTCGGCTTCCTCATGTTCTCGGACCCGCCGAGGAAAACCGCGGCGGCCGCGCTCCACACCCTCAAGGCGCTCGGCGTGGAGATGAAGATACTGTCGGGCGACGAGCCGCGGGTGACGGCCGCAATATGCACAGCTGTGGGAATGGAGCTGAAGGGCGGCAGGGTGGTGACTGGCTCAGAGCTAACTGGGCTTGACGGGGAGGGCCTGAGGAAGCTTGTCGAGCAGGCAAACGTGTTCGCACGCCTGACTCCTGGGCAAAAGCTAGGCATAATCTCCGCGCTCAAGGAGAACGGGCATGTAGTGGGGTTCATAGGCGATGGGGTGAACGACGCCCCGTCGCTCCATTCCGCGGATGCGGGCATCTCAGTGGACACTGGGGCGGACATAGCGAAGGAGAGCGCGGACATCATCCTGCTCAAGCACGGGCTCCATGTCATCGCCGACGGCATAGTGGAGGGGAGGCGGACATTCACCAACACCGTGAAGTACATGCGGAACACGGTGAGCGCAAATTTCGGCAACATGTTCACGCTCGCCTTCGTCTCGCCTTTCATGGCGTTCATGCCGCTCCTTCCCTCGCAGATATTGCTGAACAACTTCGTCTCCGACTTCCCCCTGACGACAATCTCAACGGACCGGGTTGACCTCGAGGACCTGAAGAAGCCGGGGAAGTGGAGCATCTCCGGCATAACGAAATTCATGATATTCTTCGGAATCGTCAGCACCGTCTTCGACTTCGTGACCATGATGTTTCTCGCCTATGTCGTGAATGCGGGGCCGGGGCTGTTCAGGACGGGCTGGTTCATTGAGTCCGTACTGTCCGAGATATTCGTGACGTTCGCGATAAGGACCAGGAAGCCATTCTTCATGAGCCGGCCGAGCAACCTGCTTATTGGCTCTTCGGTGCTTACCACCGTTGCAGTTGTCGCGCTGGTCTACAGCCCGTTCGCATCCATCTTCCAGTTCGTGCAGCCCGACGCCGGCTTCATGGCCATGATAGGTGCGATACTCATCACCTATTTCGCAGTGGCCGAGCTGAGCAAGCATATCTACTTCCGCTTCATGAAGGCGTAGCGCGGGCTACCGCGGCACGTAGCCGAACTTCTTGTACTCAACGACATGCCGCGCGTAGTTCTTGCCGATGAGAATCCTGATGCGGTCGCACATGTCAAAGAACTCGGGGCTGCGGACGTTGCGCGGCCGCGGCAGGCCGACCTTTATGTCCGCTATGACCGTTCCCGGCCTGCGCGACAGCACTACGATGCGGTCCGCAAGCTGGACCGCCTCCTCAATCAGGTGGGTGACCATGATGAACGTGTTCGTGGGAATCTTCGGGTCGAACCATATCTTCAGCAGGTCCGCGCGCATCTCC
>CAIXRF010000129.1 GCA_903921825.1 uncultured Microcaldota archaeon
GGCCGTTTTTCTTAATCCCGGCCGTGGGTTGAAGCCCTTTTCTTCTTGCCTTCTGCCTCGGGCGCGGGTGGCTTGGCGAAAACTCCCACGACAACTGATAGCACGATGTAGAATAGCAGCGCCAGGATTACGAGGCTTACGGCACTGGAGACGAGCCCGAAGGCTGCGAACTGCGTGCCGCCTGTGCCTGCAGCTCCGGCGAAGCCGCCTGTCCGGCCTGCGAAATTGCCTGCTGCCCTGCCGCTCATTTCACCGCCCATCAGCAGCGGCACGGCCAGCCTCGAGATGAAGCCGCCGGCCCAGTTTGCCACGAGAAGCAGCACGGTGCCGATTACGTTGCTTTTTGTTGGCTTAAACCACGAAACCATGTCTTCCATATTCTCACCTCAATTATTCATACCTAAGTGCATCAATTGGCTCGAGCGAGGCTGCGTTTCGCGCGGGCACCAGCCCGGAAACTAGGCCGACGATTACGGAGAAGCCGAGCCCGCCTGCCACGAGGTCCAGGGTCAGGGAGGAGGGAAGGCCGAAGTCGGTCAGCAGGGAGGAAACGACTATGCTCAGCGCTATCCCCAGCACGCCGCCAATCAGGCCGATTATTCCCGCTTCGAACATGAAGAGCTTCAGCACGTCGCGGTTCTTGGTCCCCAGGGCCTTGAGCAGGCCGATGTATTTGGTCTGCTCCAGCACGCTCATGAACATCGTGTTGGCGACGCCGATGCCTCCCACCAGCAGGGAGATGGATGCGATGCCGCCAAGGAAGATGGAGAGCGTGTTCGTGACGCTCGTGAGCGCGGACTCTATGGTCGAAGCGGTCTGGATTGAGAAATCCTCGGTTGTTTTCGTGACCTGGTGCAGGGAGATGAGCTCGCCCTCGAGCTCTGCTGCAACCGTGTCCGTGTCGTGGTCAGCCGCGGCGACAACCACAATCGAGCTGACCGTCTTGGTCTGGTTGAAAAGCTCCTGCGCCGTTTTCTGCGGGATGTAGACGCTCCTGTCCGAGCCGCCGAAGCTCGCGCCGGAGCTCGCAAGGATGCCGACAACGCGGAAGGTGACGTTGTTGATTTTCACCTGCTTGTTCAGGAGGTCGAAGTCGTTGAATGTTGCGTTTGCGACGGAGTATCCGACCACTGCGGAGTAACGGTCGCTTATGCTGAGCGGCCTGCCGTAGAGCACGTCAACGCCGACGGTGTCCTTGAACGCCTGGGGCTCGCTCCCCACTACTGTGAGGGAGGCATTCTTGTCCTTGTAAGTGACTGTGCCCCTGCCCTGCACCCTGGCATCCAGGTATTGCACGCCCGGGAGCTGCCTGAGGTCGTCCGCCTCCTGGAAGGTTATCTGGTTCGAGCCTTCGTTCCCTCCGAACCCTTCTGGCCTCGGCCCTCCGCCCGCCGCGCCAAATCCGCCGAGCGCGAACCTTCCCGCCTGCTGGCCCCCGGGCGAGATGGTGATTATGTTCGCGCCGAGTCCCTGCATCCGCGAGTTTATCTGGCTGCTCATGCCGAAGCTGATGGAGATGAGGCTGATTATTGAGGCTACGCCTATCACGATGCCTAGGATGGCGAGCCAGCTGCGCAGGTTCCTGTGCTGCAGCGTGTTGAGGGCAAGCGTTGCAGTGTCAAGCAGTTTCATGCCTGCGGGTCCCCTCCTTTTTCTTCCTCTTTCTGAAGTACCAGTATCCGACTCCGGCAACCACTACGATAACGATGAGGCCGCCGATTAGCTGCACCAGGTTCAGTCCGAAGATGATGCCCGAGCTCCTTCTCGCGGTGCTGTTGCCAGTCTGGCTGAACCCCGCCCCTGTGCCGGAAACCTCCACCTCCAGCGTCTTGTTCACGGTGTGGAGCTGGTTGTTGCTGTCCTTGAAGGTGACAGTCACCGGAACCTGGTGCGCGCCGGCCTGGGCGTTTGCCGGGACGCTCACTCCGAGCTGGAAGGTTGCGAAGTCATCCACGTTCAGCGTGCCTATGAACTTGTCGGACGCGCCAACGGCGCTGATGTCCGCAGGCTGGGCAGTCACGTAGACGCTGCGGATGGCCGCGTTGCCCGTGTTCGAGACCTGTATCAGGACCTTGCCGTCGGTGCTTCCTGCAACAAGGGGCTGCGGCTGCGTGTCCGCGCTGATGGTGATGGTTGGCGTAGCGGAAACCGGTATCCCGATGGTCTGGACGCTGGATTTGCCTGAGCTGAGCGTGATTGTGAGCGGCAGCGTGTAGTAGCCGGCAGATGTGGAGCTCGAGATGCCGATTGAGATGTTCTTTGAGGCACTCTCCCCGGGCCCGATGGGCTCGAAATAGACCCTCGTGACGCCGAGCGGGATGAATTGGCTTGTGGCGTTGACATCAACGATGGCAGTCAGGGGGTTTGTGCCCGTGTTCTCAATCGTAAGCTGGAACAGCGCCTGCGAGCCCACTTCGGTTGGGGTGAGCGGCTCCATGCTTAGCCGGAACTGCGTTGAGGACTCGAGTATGCTCACCGGCCCCACGTAGAGCGTCTGCGTGATTGTGTTGCCCACCGCATCCTGGTAGGTGAAGATGAGCGGGACGGTGTATTGCCCGACCTGCGCATCCGATGAGGAGATGAGGCTCAGCGTGACGTTGGTGCTGGAATTGGAAGGGATGCTGCCTATGGACTTCTCCGTCGTTCCCTCAATCGAGAAGGAAGAGTTCTGCGGCGTGGTTACGAGGAGGTTATTCACGACCCCTCCCTTGTTCCTGACCACCAAACTCAGCTGAATCTTGTCGCCAGCAGCGAGCGCAGTCTTGTCGGTCCCCTGCGTTATGACTTCAAGCGCCTCAAACTGGGATATGACAATCGGTATGGTGAGGGACGTCTTTTTCACCTGGCTGGTTGCCGAAGCCGGAGCGTAGTATACGTCTATGCTAATCACGTATAGCCCCGTTGCAACCTGCTGAGGTATCCTGTAGGGTATTGTGAGCTGCGTGCTTCCGCCTGGGCTCAGGTCGGACACGTACATGGAAGTGGGTGAGCTGGTCTCAGGGTAGGAGTAATAGAGTGTGATGCTGGTTGCGGTGTCAGTTCCCGTGCTGCTCAGGGTGAGCCTAGCGTATCCTACGGTTCCGGGGTATGCGGTTGCGGGAACCGTGGAATAGTCTGATATCTGCAGCACCGCGGTGTTGTTTGAACTACCGGAACCGCTATCGCCTGCCTGCGCAAAGCTTGCTCCTGCCATGCATACTGCAACCAGCGCAAAAAGCGCCAGCAACTTCATCTCCATTCAATCACCTTTTTTCCAATCTCCCTTGTGCTTCAGTTTTTCCGCATCGCTTTTCATCGGCTTCTGGGGCAGGTCGCTCTCTATGCGCCCGTCCTTCAAGTGAATCACCCTGCTGCCATAGGCCGCTACCTGCGGCTCATGGGTTATCAGCACGACGGTAATCCCCTGCTCCCAGAGCTTCGCGAACAGGTCCATCACGTCCTTCCCGGACTTTGAATCGAGATTGCCCGTCGGCTCGTCCGCGAGCAGTATGCGGGGCTTGTTCGCAAGGGACCTGGCGATTGCGACCCTTTGTCTCTCGCCGCCGCTCAGCTGGGAGGGCATGCTCTGCGCCTTGTCTTTCAGCCCAACGAGCCCGAGCAGCTCAATGACCCTTTGCGCCCGCTGGCCGGAATCCACTCCCCGGATTATCAGCGGCAGTTCCACATTCTTGGAAACGTTGAGCGTTGGGGCGAGATTGAATGCCTGGAACACGAAGCCAATCTTGTCCCTGCGTATCTCCGCGAGGGCGTCGTCATTCAGATCGGACACGTCCACTCCATCCAGGTAGATGTCGCCGTGCGTGGGCATGTCAAGGCAGCCGAGGAGGTGCAGCAACGTCGACTTGCCGCTGCCCGAAGGGCCTACGATGGCGACGAACTCGCCCTCCTTCACGTCGAAGCTCAGGCCCTTCAGCGCCTGGAAAGGCGTAGCGCCGTCGTATTCCTTGGATACGCTGGCCATCCTGAGAACGGTTTTTGCCATGCCTTGCGCCTTTGTCATGTAATTCTAATGTAACCTTAGTGTAATAAGGTATTTAAACCTGTGCGTGGGAAGTTCTAGCGAGGTGAAATGATGGTTTTGACGATTCCTCAAGGCATGGATATGCCCCCGGGCCCGAGTTGGGACATGGCACTTGTTTTTCTGCTCGTGCGCGTCGCAGCTGCACTCGGCGTTGCTGCCGCGGTATACTTTGCGTTCAAGCTCTACCGCGAAACGGACAAGCGCTGGTACTGGGGCTCCCTTGTCCTGTCCGCGTTCTTCCTGGCGCTGTCGCAGTGGCTGTTCATCGTAATCCCGCGCGTGCACGGTTTCGAAAGGCTTGACGTGCTTCGCGACATCAGCGAAGTCCTGTCAAGCGTGCTCTTCGCAGTAGCCTGCTACGGGATGTACAGCGCGATGCATAAAATCCGGAAGCGGGTGGAATGAAAACAATCCTTTTCTACTGGAGCAAGGGCGCCGACGTCCGCCGGCACATCATTAGGATGATTGCCGAGTGCGACAGGCGGAAAAAGCCCTGCTACCTCAACCTGCTCGCGGCAAAACTGAATTTGAGCCACGTGGCGATTAAGAAGCACCTGGACCTGCTGCGGGAGGAAGGCTACGTGGAAGTGCTCAACCCGAAGGGAAGGCCGAACTATCTCGTCCTCAGCAAGAAGGGCGTGGAGGTCTTGCGGGAGTTTTCCGCGCGCTGATTAGCCGGTGATGATTCCGCCGCCTAGGCAGAGGTTTCCTGAGTAGAGGGCGCAGACCTGGCCGGGAGTTACTGCTTCTATTGGTGTCTTGAAGGTGATGCGTGCGGTGTTGTTTGGCAGCGGCTCCAGCATCGCCTCAGTGGGGGGCTGGTGGTAGCGAGCCTGCGCGAGAACGGCGAACTCCTTTTCCGGAAGTTTGCCGGAGATGAAGTGCAAATTGGAGAGATGCGCTTCTTTCTGGAGGATTTCGCTGCGGTCAGAAGTGACGATGAGCCTGTTGTTTGTGTGGTCAAGGGACTTCACGAAGTAGAGGCCGTTGAGCCCGAGCCTCTTCCGCTGGCCGATGGTGTAGAAGTGGAGGCCCTTGTGCTTTCCGAGCCTGTTGCCCTTTGAGTCGAAGATGGGGCCGGGGTTCCTGCCAATCTTTTCTTCTATGAATTTGGGAAGGTCTTTTCCTGAGACGAAGCAGAGGTCCTGCGACTGCTTCTTCTTCAGGAAGAGCGGGAAGCCTTCCTTTTCTGCGAGGGAGAAGACTTCCTTCTTTGTGAGGTTGCCGAGCGGGAAGATGATGCGCGAGAGCTGCTCGCTTCTGAGGAAGCAGAGGCCGTATGTCTGGTCCTTCGAAAGGTCCTTGGGGCGGAGGAGCTCGCCTTCAGGGGTGCTGCGCGCGTAGTGGCCGGTGGCAACGTGGGAGATGCCGTGCCTGCTGGCCCACTCGAACAGCTTGGCAAACTTCAGCGTGCGGTTGCATTCCGCGCAGGGGTTTGGGGTGCGGCCTTCCCGCAATTCGGAGGCGAGGAAGTCCATCACGCAGCGCTCGAAGTCCTGCTGGACGTCGTAGATGTGGTGGGGGACGTTGAGCTTCTCGCAGACGCTTCTGGCGGATTCGAATGTTTCGTCCTTCGGATGTGCGCCTCCTTTCTCCCAGGCCGGGAGTTTCAGGGAAACGCCGACCGGGTCCCAGCCCTGCTGCTTCAGCAGGAGGAGCGACATGGATGAATCGACGCCGCCGGACATGCCGACGACTATTCGCTTAGGCATTGCTGTGAGTTTGGCAGCCAAGCGATAAAAGGGCTATCTTCCGAAGCGGTTCAGCAGCGTGAACATGACCGCGAAGAAGATTACTGCGCCTATCGGCCAGACGGACCACGTCAGGCTTCCGGAGGTAAGGAAGTCGAACCCCAGGAAGAACAGCACCACGATGAATGCCGCTCCAAGCCCGTACCACCACTTCTTCCTCTTCCTGCCGGCCACGGCATGCTTCCTCGCCATAATCTCACCGCTTCCCGTATGGAAGGGTGGCGCTTAAAAAGATGCGGGCGGAAAGGTAAAGGGGAGGAATGAGATGGCAGAACCTGCGAAGAAAGACTTCTTGAAGGAAGAGATAAGGCACATAGACATCGCGTCGTTCGACGCTACGCCCATAATCGATGCGTATGAGGGGATGTCCTTCACCGCGAGGGATTTGGCGAGGGCGGCGAAGCTCTACGACAGGATGCTGCAGGACAAGGACTGCGCAATCTTCCTCGCGCTTGCGGGGAGCACGAGCGCAGGGGGCTGCATGCAGCTTTACGTTGATTTGGTGAAGAACAACATGATTGACGCGGTGATTTCGACGGGAGCGAGCATCGTGGACATGGACTTCTTCGAGGCGCTCGGCTTCCACCACTACAGGGGGACGCCGAACGTGGATGATGGCGTGCTGAGGAAGAATTACATCGACAGGATATATGACACTTATATTGACGAGGAGCAGTTGCAGGAGTGCGACCACGCAGTGGAGAAGATTGCGGACTCGCTGGAGCCCCGCCCCTACTCATCGCGCGAGTTCATAGCGGAGATGGGGAAGTGGCTCGTGAAGAACTCGAAGAAGAAAAACTCGCTCGTGCAGGTGGCACATGAGAACGGCGTCCCAATCTTCTGCCCCGCTTTCTCGGACTGCAGCGCGGGCTTCGGCCTCGTGCTCCACCAGCAGAAGAACCCTGCGAGGCACGTGAGCATAGACTCCGTGAAGGACTTCAGCGAGCTGACGAAGATTAAGATGGCCTCGCCAACCTCCGGGCTGCTCATGATTGGAGGCGGAGTTCCGAAGAACTTCGTGCAGGACACGGTTGTGTGTGCGGAAGTTTTGGGCAAGGATGTGCCCATGCACAAATATGCAGTGCAGATTACGGTTGCGGATGCGCGCGACGGCGCGTGCTCAAGCTCCACGCTCAAGGAGGCGAGCTCCTGGGGGAAGGTGGATGCCGGGCAAGAGCAGATGGTCTATGCCGAGGCGACGTCCGTGCTCCCGCTCCTCGCAAGCTACGCTTACCACAAGGGAAGCTGGAAGGGAAGGAAGAGGAGGCAGTTCGCGAGGATGTTCGCGAAAGAGTGAAAAGGCTTGTTTTAAGAGAGGTGGTTTCTTGAAGGCGGATTCTGCGGTTCTGTTATGCGCAGCCGTGCTGCTGGCATTCGGCGGCGGGCTTGCCGCTGCGGGATGGAATGGCGGAAGCGAGGGCACAGCCGGAGCGGAGAAAGTGGACGCGCTCTTTTCTCCGGGCGCTGAGGCGGAGATTGCGCATCTCATTGAGGCGGCGAACCGCTCGCTGGACGTGGAGATGTACGAGTTCAGCTACGCACCGTTCGCGGATGAGCTGATTGACGCAAAGGATAGGGGAGTAAGGGTGCGTTTGCTCCTCGAGCCGAGGCTCAGCGGCAACAATAACCTGAAGATGATGAAATACCTTCGGGATAATGGAGTGGATGCGAGGTGGGCGACGCTGGAGTTTGCATACACGCACTCGAAGACGATGGTCGTGGACGGAAGGGTGGTGCTAGTCGGCTCTCCTAACTGGAGCTATTCCGCGATGTTCAGGAACAGAGAGAGCGCAGTCGTCGTGGAGGGCGGCGGGATGGCTGGGGAATTTGAGGGAATCTTCGAGGAGGACTGGAGAAAGGCGAAGGCGGGCTAGACCTTCCATTTCTTGATGTAGTAGTAGGAGATGAGCGCGGCGAGGGTGGTCGCGAAAAGCAGGATGACCCCGGCGGTGCGCGGCTCCACAGACTGCGAAATGGCCGGTATCGTGAACAGCGCGGCAACGGTGTTCGGGACGCTTATTATCGCCACTACCAGTATGAGGTAGGCCATTATCTGCGTGAGGCGGACGATGTTCCTGTTCAGCTCCTTTGAGAAGCGCACCTCAGTCTTGTCGCGAACGATGGAAAGCTCGCCCTTCAGGCCGCGGCACACCTCGCTCAGGTGCGTGGCCTTCGCGAGCAGCAGGTCGTAGTCGTAGCCTATCAGCTCCACGTTTATGTATTTCAGCGTGCTCTCCTCCAGCTCGATGAGCAGCGTCTCGAAGCTGTGGACGACGTCGGAGAACTTCTTGAGCCGCTTGTCCACCTCTTCTATCTCGTCGAGGTCGAGCGTCTGGCCCGCGTGCTCTATCTGGTGGTTCAGCTTCTCGTAGTAGGCAGTGTAGCTGCCGAGGATTTTCTTGAGCGCCAGGAACGTCGTGACCGTGCTGTCGCGGGAGTTGCCCTTCCCCTTGCTCGGCGCGGTGTAGAGGGCGTGCTTCACGTTCAGTATCTCCGGATAGACGAGGCATTCCTTCTCGGAGATGATGAGAATCTTGTTCGGCTGCGAGTCGAAATCGACCAGGGAAACGACGAGATAGTCGTCGTATTCCTCGTAGAACATTATGTCCAGCGTGAGCAATGCCTTGAGGTCGCTGGTTATCCCTATCTGCTGCGCCTTCTTGACGAAATCATCGAAGTTGCTGAATTGGGATATCACGCAGGGAATATGGCGGGGGATTTATATAAATTCTGCCAAAAATCATCCCTGACGGTGAAAATGTTCAAAATACGTCGAATGGCGAAGAAGGACGAGAACGAGGTAATTTCAATTCTGGGGAAGCATTTCCCCCACGTCGGGATGACGCCTGAGAAGCTCGCCTTCCGCATCTCCCGCGGGGCGCGCTTCTTCGTTGCGGATGAGGGCGGGCAAGTTGTTGGCTTCTGCGAGCTCCGGCTCGGGAAGAACGCGCTCCTGCGCGGGATTGCCGTTGAGGCGGGTGCGAGGGGAAGCGGCGCCGGGACCGCGCTCATCGAGAAGGCAGTGGAGGAGGCGCGGAAGGAAGGGAGGAAGAGGCTCTACCTGAAGGTTGAGCAGGCCAACGACCAGGCAATCCGCGTGTATGGGCGGATGGGGTTTGCAGTCGTGCGCGAAGTGGTTGGGAAGCTCGGGGAAATGCTGTTTCTGATGAAGAAGGAGCTGGAAACGTAGTTTGCTGGAAATGCACTGATATATATTCTTCTTAATGCAAAAATTAAGTGGTGATGCGGGTGGTGACAAAGGAGGAAGTGATTGAAAAAATCAGGAAGGGCGCTTACGGCTTTGGGAGTGACTACCCGGATAATAAAAAGTTCAGGGAGGATTTGAGAAAGATAGGATTCGATTTTGTGGGTACCAATCTAGTGGATGCCCAACTTAGAGGTGCCGATCTCAGGGGTATCAATTTCAGAGCTGCTCATCTTCAGAATGTCGGTCTTGTTGGTGCCAAAATAGATGAGGACCAGATTATCCCGCTGGCGGTTGCTGTTCATTTGGTCGACCTAAACAAGATAACTCCGGGCATGAAATGGGGCGAAGTTATAAAAGAAGCCAAGAGGATGCTTGAAATGAACGGAGTCAAGATAGAAACAGTGATGGCGAAGGTGCCAGTTAAGTAGGCGAGCAAGCCCGGATTTTCTGCTAGGGAGGTATCGGAACCAAGGATGTCCGCGGGAGGAGCCTGCGACGACCAAGGACACCATTGGTTCTGATGGGGGAACCGTGATTTGAACACGGATCGCCAGCTTTTCAGGAACCCTTTTCCGTGAACGCATTTGCGCCGGAGCGCAAAAGGGTTCTCCCAAAGCTGGAAGCATACCAGGTTAGCACATTCCCCCGTGAGAGGGAATTTGTAGGGGTTGGGGAATAAAACGGCTATGGTTGCTTCTTCAGGAAAAGGTAGGCTGCCGCTGCCGCGCAAAGGATTGCGGGAAGCAGAAAGCAGGCCTGGCCGAAGCGGACGGATATGAAGAGGCCCATTATTGCTGCGATTAGAAAGAATGCTGCGGCAATAAGATGCGCATAGCCGGAGGCAAGGCTTATGCCGCCGCTCTGTGCCTGCGGTGCAACGGGTTTGCCCTCCGCCGCCTTGCTTGCGCCCTTTTTCTTCAGCGACGCAACGAATTTCTTGTAGGCCGCTTCCGAAGCGAATTCAATTGGGAGAATGTCCCTGCCGCAATTCGCGCAGTGGGAGAGCCCTGACAGGGCGGATGCTCCGGTGAAGTCGAATACCGCATTCGCTCCCCCGCCTACCCATCCAAGGTCCATCGAGCCGCAGTTCGGGCAGACAGTTATTGCGGGTTTCTTGGCCATCTTTTTCACTTCTTCCTTTTGCCGAAATTTCCCCGCGGCTTGGAAATCTTGAAGCCGGGGTAAATAGAATTGAAGTTGTCCGTTTCCACTTCGAGGAACATGCCAAGCCCTTCGAGGAGCGCCTTGTTGAGGCACGCCTCAGCCGCAGGAAGGGCGTCGGGTGATTTGCACGCGGAAAGGAGCTGCTCCTTCGGCTTTGGCGCGGAGAGAAGCTCGGCTGCAGAGGCGTAGCCCTTTTTCTTCCCTTTCAGCATTCCTGCTGCCAGGTCGCCTATCGCCGCCGCATCTACTCCGGCGAAGAAGAATATCTTGCGGTCTATCGCCTGCCTTATGCCCATGAGAACGCCGATTGCTTCCGGGAAAGCAGTCTTCTCATCGATGGCGAGCTTCTTTATCGCAATCCAGTCTCCCTTCTTCGCTGCGAAAATTATTTCCTCTTCCATTCATGCACCCGGTGAAGTCCTCACGCCGAGAAGGCGGAGCATCTCGCGGTTGAAGAGCGCTTCCGCGAAGTGAAGCTGTCCCTCCTTGCTGAGCTCTTTCAGCTTTGCGCGGATTTTCGCCGGGTTCAAAGAGGCGAGTGCCTGAGCGCCGCTTTTCCCGGAGGCTTCGGAGGCTGCGAAGGAGTTGATTGCCGCGACGTCGATGCCGGTGAGCTCGAAGGCCTTGTCGCTTGCTTCCTTGCGGATCTCGGAAAGGATTCGGAGTATTTCGGAGTCCGGGGTTGCGTCGGAGATTTGGAGCTTCTTCTCCGCGGTCCAGCCCTTGTAGCTCGCGACGAACTTTATCTCATCGCCCATGCTTCTCCCTCTTTATTATCTCGTCCGCGGCGATGAGGCCGGTGACTCCCGCGCCGACGATTCCGCGCGAGACTCCCGCGCCGTCGCCTGCGGCGAAAAGGTTCGCGGTTTTCGTTTCCATAAGATTGCTTACGGAAACGCGCAGGGCGTGGAACTTTATTTCTGGGGCGTAGAGGAGCGTCTCGTCCTCCGCGACGCCGGGAATGACCTTGTTGAGCGCGTCCAGTCCTTCAATTATGTCCAGGACTATGCGGCCGGGGAGCGCCATGCTTATGTCGCCGGGGGTCGCCTCGCGCAGCGTCGGGGAAACGTATGAGCGGTCTATGCGCTCCCACGTGCTCCTCCTCCCGGCCCGCAGGTCTCCGAGCCGCTGGAGCGTCGGCTTCCCGCCACCTATTATCGTGGCGAGCTTCGCAATCCCCTCGCCATATTCGGTAGTGTTCTCGACCGGCTGGGTCAGTGCGACCTGCACGAGGAGCGCGAAATTGGAGTTCTCGGACTTCTTTCCCCTCATGGAGTGGCCGTTCACGCAGATGAAGTCTTCGTAGGATTCGGTGATGACGAAGCCCATCGGGTTCGTGCAGAAGGTGCGCACGAAATCGTCGTAACGCTTCGTCCGTATGTGGAACTTTGGGTCCCAGTTCACCTTCGTGACCGCGTCCATTATCTCGTGTGGGACCTCCACGCGCACGCCGACGTCGAGGGGCTGGAACTTGGTGTCTAACTTTAGCTTTCTGCACGTCTCCGCCATCCAGCGCGCGCCGCCCCTTCCGGTAGCGAGGATGACGTAATCGGCCTTCAGCGTGAGCGGCTTTTTCGCCGTCAGGTCCCGCGCCACCACGCCTTTCACCTTTCCGCCTTTGACGAGTATCTCCTCGGCCTTCGTGCGCACGAGGAGCTTCACGCCTGCCTTCTTCAGGTCCGCGACCATCCTCTCTATTATCTTCGGGAGGCGGTCGGAGCCCAGGTGCCGCTGGCGGATTGGTATGAATTTTATTCCCGCGCTCTTCGCGGAGCGCTCCAGCTCCGCGACCCGGTGGTCCTTGGTGCCCTCCTCCTCGGAATTGCCAGCATATTTGAGGAAGAAGTGCTCAACCCGATGGAGGAGCTCATCCGCATGCTCAGGAGTCGTGAACTCCAGCATGTTGCCGCCTATCTCCGGGTTCAGGTTGAGCTTCCCGTCCGAGAAGGCGCCCCCTCCGCCCACGCCGTGGACGAAGTGGCAGAGCCGGCAGTGTGTGCAGTAGCCCAGCTTCAGCATCGGGCAGTTGCGGTTCCTTACGTCTTCCCCTTCCTCGATTATGGTGATTCCTAGGCCGTGCTTGGCCAGCTCCTGCGCAGCCAGGAGGCCCGCTGGGCCGGCGCCTACAATCAGCACCTGCCTTTTTGCGGGCATCTCACGCCTTCTTTATGATGAAATAGCCTGCCGCCTTCTCGCGGACCCTCCTGCCGACGACGCCCTTGCCCACCATGCTGACGAGCGCGTTCGACACCTGCCCCTTCGGCCTGTTGCACTTCTTCATGATGTCGTCCGCGGTCTTCATCTTGTCTTCGCCGGACGCACCAATCTCTTCCATTGCCTTCAGGACAATCTGCTCTATAGGCGTAAGTTCAGACATTCTAATCTCCCTCCGACTAATTCTGTTCTTGCCAAACAGGTATTAAAAGGGTTGCTAGGTGCAGCCGGCGTTGCATGCTATTCCGCACTGCGCATTCACTCCGATGGGCTTGCAGATGTTCCCGCCGCCGTTTATCTGCGTCGAAGTGCAGTTCATGTCGAGGTCCAGGTTGCCGCACGCCCTGTTGCCTGTAAGCGTGTTGTTCTGCGAGGAATCGGCGTAGATTCCGGAAAGGCTGTTGGAAGTGGCGTTGTTGTTCAACAGGGTGTTGTTCCTCGACGACTGGAGGTATATCCCCTGCTCGAAGCCGGTGATGGCACAGTTCTTGACTGTCACGCTGCTTGCGTTGTTCAGGTATATGCCGTAGCCGCTCCCGTCCCCGGTCATCCTCTTCCCGCCGCAGTCCAGCGTGGAGCCCTTTGCCAGCGAAGTGATTGTTATGCACGTCCCGTTTGTTGCGAGGTTGCCGCTGAGCGTGTAGTTTCCGGTTTCATTCATTACGTCCCCGCACGAGAGGGGCATTACCAGTGGCCTGAGCGTGAAATTCAGCTCGGTTCCTGCGTCCGTGGTCACGTTCGCCTGCCCGGTGCTGTTGAAGTAGCCCGCCCTGCCCACGGTTATGTTGTATTTCCCAAGCAGCAGGTTGCGGAGGATGAACTGCCCGCTCGCATTCGTGGTGTTGCTCCACGAGCCCGTCGAGTTGCGCGCGGTGACCGTCGCATTCCCAACCGGGCGGGTTATGTTCATTATTTCACCGAAGAACCAGCCGGGGAATGGCGGGCAGCCCGCGTTGCACACCGCGCCGCACGTGGAGTTGCCCTTCGGGCTGCAGATGTTCCTGCCGGCGTCTATTTGCGCCTGCGAGCAGTTGATGTCGACTGGGCGGTTCAGGCAGACGCTGTTGCCGGAGA
>CAIXRF010000130.1 GCA_903921825.1 uncultured Microcaldota archaeon
CGTCGCTTCTCTTCGGCCTCATCACGCCCACGCTCAACGTCATGTTCCTGCTCGCGGACATGTCGCTCAGCGTTGGGGCGCCCGAGTCCATCTCCGTGCTCACCAAGCTCTACTTTGCCTCCTTCATCTTCCTTGCGGCAATATTCGCGCTGTTCTGGCTGATAAACGCGCCGATGAAGAGGAACTTCGGCGTCTCGATGACCGAGGCGACCAGCCTATTCCTCGCGCAATGGTTCGAGCAGTCTCCAAAGCTGGAGCGGATGTTCGAAGAGGTCGGCGAGTCCATAGAAACGCTGGTGGGCGTGGTAGCCTTCAAGGCGAAAGGTAGGATGAAAGCGGTGTTCATAGTGCCGCACATACACTTCGGCCCCTTCGGCAGCCTCGGGGGCAGCGAATTCCCAACCATCCTGGCGGATGAGGTTTCGAGGAGGACGGGCGCGATGGGCTTCGTCTTCCACGGGTTCGCGACGCACGACTTCAACCCGGTCGCCAGCAGCGAGGCGGAGAGGTTCAATTCCGCGGTGTCAAGGGCGCTTGAGCAGATGAAGTTCGCGAAGGCAAGGGGGAGGCTGTGCTTCGGGAAGGCGGGCAGCTCGAGAAGCACGGGCATACTCATCAACGGGACATACTTCGCGCCGCTCACGCGCGCGCCGCGCACGACCGAGGACGTGGATTTCTCTGTGGGGCTTGCGATAAGGAACTACGCGCTCGCGAAGGGCGCCAAAGAGGCGGTCGCCTTCGATGCGCACAATGCGGAAACGGGCGAGATAACGCGCGTGGAATCCGGCAACCCGATAGCGTTCGAGTATATGGAAGCCGTCGGGAACGCGCTGGAAAAGAAGGGAAAGGACGGGGGCATCAGGCTGGGCGTGGCCTACGACCCGCTGGACGAGTTCGGCCTAAGGTCTGGAGTGGGCGAAGCTGGGCTGAAGGTCGCCCTGTTCGAAGTAAGCAGCAGGAAGTTCGCGCTCGTGCTCATAGACGCGAACGGCGCCGTGCCCAATTTCAGGAGGGAGGTTATAGAAGCCGTGCTCGCGCTGGGGATAGACGAGTGCGAGCTCGTGACGACGGACACGCACAGCGTGAACCGGGTGGGCGGCGTCCTGAACCCAGTGGGCGGGCCGAAGACGGACAGGAAGGCGATGCTTGCTAAAATCACCGGGGCGGTGAAGGCCGCGGAGAAGGACCTGGAGGACGTGGAGGCCGGGACAGCGCTCGAGAAGGTCGAGGGCGTGAGGGTGCTCGGCGTCGCGCAGTCATCCGAGCTCATCGGGACGGTCAATTCCATCGTCGCAGTCATCAGGATTGTGGCGCCCCTGCTTCTGATTGGCGCGGTTGCCTTTGCGCTGTGGATTATGACGAAGATTTAAATTGCTGCCAATCGCCTATTATCCCGATGCGCATTGCGTTTTATACCGATACATACGTGCCGAACATGGACGGCGTAGTCAGCGCCATCCTCAACTACAGGCGCGAGCTGGAGAGGCGGGGGCATGAGGTCTTCATATTCGCCTCCGGGACTTCGAGGATGAAGAGGGAGAACAAGGACCCGCGCGTTTTCTACTACGAGTCCATGCCGTTCAAGCCCTACCCCGACTACAAGATAGCGCTCTTCCCCTTCCTTTCAGAGAGGAAGGTGAGGAAGCTGGGCATAGACGTCATCCACTCGCA
>CAIXRF010000131.1 GCA_903921825.1 uncultured Microcaldota archaeon
GGCAGTGGATGGAATGGAAGTGCCTGGCAGGGCAGCCCCGGATGGGGCGTAAGCGGCGACGATGTGCTTAGGGCAGGAGTAGCTGCACGGAGCGGTGGGCCAAGTTCCGAAGAGGGAATGAAAGTCGTGTTCATAGGCTCCAAAAATGCGAATGATACGCCCTACACCAATGCCAGCCTGACAGTAGGCGCGGTTTCAACCTACCGGGTAGGTGCTGGAGGCGGATGGAGCGTCCTCTCGACAGGCTATGAGAACTTCGAGCTCATGAAGCTCGAAGGGAAGCAAGCCCTGCTTGCGCAGGGAAGGACGGGCACTGGCACGCACACGAGGCTGCTCATCGAGCTCAGGAACATTAGCGTCTATTACAACGAATCAGCCCATAATGTGAGCACGCCGAAAGATTACTATGTTTTCATTGACGCGGTGCCAGTCACTCATGCCGCGACCTCGGCAATAGTGCTCACGCTCGACCTCAACCGCTCCTACATGGTGAGTCCCGATGGAAGCGCGCTCGTCTTCACCCCGGTCGTAGAAATCGACAGCCTGAACGGCGTACGGTATTCTGTAAAGGATGACGGGACCGTGGACATTACTGCAGGAACGCCCCAACTCAGGGAGCTTGCGCTCTTCAATGAGACAGGAGGCTCGTCCTATTCGGTCTTGGGAGGGACGATTGCCGCATGCATGGAAGCCTGCACCGGCAACTGCAGCAGCATCGCATCCGCGAGCTGCCACGGTGGCTGCTCTCCGCGGTGCTTCGGAATCGTGGATACTATACCGAATTCCTGCGATGATGGAACGGCCTACGGCGCGTGCTCCAGCAACAAGCCGCTCTATTGCGTGACAGGCACCTACTTCCTCAGGTGCGGCTCATGTGGATGCCCGCAGAATTATGAATGCCTGCCTGACGGCTCATGCACCTACATGTCCATGACCGGCAGCAACGCATGCAGAGGGGCGGGCTGCATAGGGGGAAACCCACCGATGGCATGCAGGAACGGCGTGACGGTCAGCGACTGCGTGGCGTGCGGATGCCCTGCAGACAAGTCATGCATGGCAAGCGATGGACTCTGCGTGACGGTGGCTACGCCAACCCCTACGCCATCGCCCTGAGGATAAGGGCTCAAATCCTTATCCTGTAAACCTGGACGTGCGGCACGCCCCCTATCTTGCGCACGTCAGCCTTTGACACGAGCCCCAGCTTCTCGGCCAATGCGATTGAGCGCTTGCCGACCAGGTTCAGCGAATCGGCGTCGATGAGTGCGTGGCGCGCATCTTTATCCGTCACGAGCTCGCCCTTGTAGAATGAGGAGTAGGTCTTAAGGTCGAGGCACAGCTCGCCTTCGCGGAACACCTTTCCCAGATGCTCCCGGTCGCAGAGCGCGAGTATCGTGCTGCCATCCTGCGAATGGATCTTCATGTACATCAGGAAGCACCCTGGGACGGTTTCGGGCCGATTACGTCCATGCTGTAGGTGAAGATGAACGCGCAAAAGAAGAGCCAGGAGTACCAGAAGAGCCAGAACGCGCTTATCACATCGGACCGCATGAAGGAGATGACTGCGAATATCATCAGCACTGCCGCGAACGCGGTTTCTATGAGGGTCATCCTCAGGGCGCCGAGAAGCGTGAGTTTTTGCCCCGCCTGCCTCGTAATCACGAACTTCGTTGGCAGCTTGAGGAAGCCCACGAATATCGCCTTTGCCCGGACTATCGCGCTGGCGAAGTTGAGGAAGAAGGCGAGCAGCCCAGCCCGGAACGAGCCGAAGTAGAGCCTCCCGCCGACAACAACAAGCAGGACTATTGCGATGATGTAGCTGACCGCAACTAGCTTCAGCTGCTCAGGGATAAGGACTTGCGAGTAGATGCTCCGCAGGCTTATGTCATAGAGGACGAACGCTATTGCGAGCAGTGAGTAGAAGATGAAGAGGACTGAGAGGTAAAGGTAGCCGCACACCTGCGAGATGTAGTGGA
>CAIXRF010000132.1 GCA_903921825.1 uncultured Microcaldota archaeon
GAGGACCCGGACGACCCCGGCGGATATTTCATAATCAACGGGAGCGAGCGCGTGCTCGTTTCCATAGAGGACCTGGCGCCCAACAGGATAATGTGCTCAAGGGAGAACGACGGCGCGAGCGTGGTGAGCAAAGTATTCTCCACCCGGTATGGCTTCAGGGCGAGGTGCGCGGTGGAGAGGAAGCGCGAAGGAGCACTGAGCGTGGTGTTCCCCGCGTCGCCCAAGGATTTGGGCCTCATAACTGTTTTGAGGACGCTCGGGCTTGAGAAGGACGAGGCGATACTTGCGGCTTTCTCGTCAATCGAGGAAGTGCAGAACGACATGCTCCTGAACCTCGAGCTGGACCCGAGCAGGGACAAGGCAAGCGCGGTGGACGTGGTCGGGAAGAAGGCCGCGCCCGGGCAGGCGAAGGAATACCAGCAGAAGAGGACGGAGATTCTCGTGGACACATACCTGCTCCCGCACATAGGCATGGCTGCGGAAGACAGGATGGCGAAGGCTTACTACCTGTGCAAGATGACGGAGAAGGCAATCCGCGTGGCGAACAGGATGGCGACGCAGGACGACAAGGACCACTACATGAACAAGAGGATAAAGCTGGCGGGGAACCTGATGGAAGAATTGTTCCGCTACGCATTCCAGTTCCTCATCAAGGACATTGCATACCAGGTGGAGAGGGCGAGCGCGAGGGGGAGGCGGCTCGTGGTGCAGACCATCGTGAGGCCGGACGCACTAACGGACAGGATAAGATATTCGATGGCTACGGGCAACTGGATTGCCGGGCAGCAGGGAGTGAGCCAGCTTCTCGACAGGACTAATTATTTGAGCAGCGTTTCCCACCTGAGGAGGATAATTTCTCCGCTGAGCAGGAAGCACCCGCACTTCAAGGCAAGGGACTTGCATGGCACGCACTGGGGAAAGCTGTGCCCGAACGAGTCGCCCGAGGGCCCGTCGTGCGCGCTCGTGAAGAACATGGCGCTGCTCTGCGAGATTTCAACCGGGGATGACGAGAAGACTGTTGAGCAGATTCTCAAGAAGCTCGAAGTGACGGTGATTTGATGGCAAAGGTCATGGCAAAGCTCAGGAGAAAGAGGAGGCGGTCCGCTGTGCCGAGGCCGGAGAAGTGCACGGTCTATCTCAACGGGAAGCTGATAGGCTTCCACCAGAACGGCGGGGAGCTCGCGAAGCAGCTCAGGGAGAAGAGGAGGAGCGGCGCGCTGAGCCAGGAGGCGAACATCGCATATTTCGAAAGGACGGAGGAGTGCTTCATATCCACGGACTCGGGAAGGGCGAGGAGGCCCTACGTGGTGGTTGAGAACGGGAAGTCGAAATTCACCAAGGAGCTCTCGGATAAGCTGAAGAAGAAGGAGATAGGGTGGGAGTGGCTCATAAAGAACGGCGTGGTCGAGTATCTGGATGCGGAGGAGGAGGAGAACACCCTCGTCGCAATCAAGGAGAAGGAGCTCACACCGGACCACACGCACCTTGAGATAGACCCCGTGTCCATAGTGGGCGCGGTCGTGGGGCAACTGCCCTATCCGGAGTATAATTCATCTCCGCGTATCACGATGGCGTGCGCCATGGCGAAGCAGTCGCTCGGAGTATATGCGAGCAACATGAATTTGCGGATGGATTCGCGCGCGCACTTCCTCTGGTATCCGCAGCAGCCGCTCGTGCAGACGAGCCCCTACCGCGTGCTGAGGATGTCGGAGAGGCCCGCGGGAGTCAACATGGTCGTCGCGATTACATCGTACCATGGCTACAACATGGGCGACGGGCTTGTCGTCAACAGGAATGCTATTGACCGCGCGCTCATGCGCAGCACATTCTACAAGGCGTATGAGAGCGAGGAGAGGAGGTATCCGGGCGGGCAGAAGGACAGGTTCGAGACGCCCGATGCCACGGTGCAGGGATACCGCGAGGAGCAGTATTACAGGCACCTGGGCGACGATGGGGTCGTCGTTCCGGAGAGCGACGTGCAGGCGAAGGACGTGCTCGTTGGCAAGACTTCGCCGCCAAGGTTCCTGGAGGAAGTCAGCATATTCGGAATAACCGAGGAGAAGAAGCGCGAGAACTCCGTGACCGTGAAGAGCGGCGAGGACGGGACCGTTGATGCGGTGCTCCTGAGCGAATCGCCTTCGGGGAACAAGATGGTGAAGGTGAAAGTGCGCGCAGCCAGGGTTCCGGAGCTGGGCGACAAGTTCGCGAGCAGGCACGGCCAGAAGGGAGTGGTCGGCCTCCTTGTGAACCAGGAGGACCTGCCGTTCACGAAGGACGGCGTGGTGCCCGACCTCATCCTGAACCCACATGCTATTCCTTCCCGTATGACCGCGGGCCACCTGCTTGAGATGCTGGGTGGCAAGGCGATGTCGTTCTACGGCGAGATTGGCGATGCGACGGCCTTCAGCGGGGACACGGCGGACAGGTTCCGCAAAATCCTCGAGGCCGTGGGCTTCACGAGCGACGGGAAGGAGATTCTCTACGACGGGATTACGGGCGAGCAGATAGAGGCGGAGATATTCATCGGCGTGGTCTATTACCAGAAGCTGCACCACCTTGTCGCGAACAAGATGCACGTGAGGAGCCGCGGCCCGGTCCAGCTGCTCACGCACCAGCCCACCGAGGGCAGGGCGCGGGAAGGAGGCCTGAGGTTCGGAGAGATGGAGCGCGACTGCCTGATTGGCTACGGCGCGTCCATGCTGCTGAACGAGAGGATGCTGAAGGAGTCGGACAAGACCTCGGAGCTAGTGTGCGGAAAGTGCGGCGGGATTGCGGTGCACGACCACATCAAGAACCGCTCCTACTGCCCGCTGTGCGACGAGACCACGAACCTCGCGGAGATTGAGATGTCCTATGCGTTCAAGCTGCTGCTTGATGAGATTAAGGCAATCGGGATATTCCCGAGGCTCGTGCTGAAGGACAAGGCTTGACGGTGATTTGATGGATGGCATTTACATTGAGAAGCGGATTGAGAAGCTGAAGTTCTCGCTTTACTCCCCTGAGATGATAAGGAAGATTTCCGGCGCGAAGATTACGGTCCCGGACACGTACAACGAGGACGGCTACCCGATAGACGGCGGGCTCGTGGACCAGAGGATGGGCGTCATAGACCCGGGCCTGAAGTGCAAGACGTGCGGGGGGAAGATAAGGAGCTGCCCCGGCCATTTCGCGCACATAGAGCTCGTGAGGCCCGTTATTCATCCGCAGTTCGCGAAGATGATATTCCTGCTGCTCAGGGCGACGTGCCTGAAGTGCCACAGGCTCCTGCTTTCGAAGAAGGCGCTCGAGGAATACATGAGCGTGCTCGAGCTGGAGGAAGAGGAGGAAGGGGCGGGGAAGACCGGGATGGGCCTTGGGACGGAGAGGTTCGCGAAAAGCGTGAAGAAGTCAGGGACGTGCTCGCACTGCGGTGCGAAGCAGCCGGACATAAAGTTCGAGAAGCCCACCACGTTCTACGCAGGCGACAAGCAGCTTCTGGCTAGCGAGGTCAGGGACCATCTGGCTGCAGTCCCGTCGGGCGACCTGAAGCAGATGGGGCTCGACCCCGAGTATGCGAGGCCGGAGTGGATGGTGCTCACCGCGCTGCTCGTGCCGCCGGTGACCGTCAGGCCGTCAATCACGCTGGAGACGGGCGAGAGAAGCGAGGACGATTTGACGCACAAGCTCGTGGACATAATGAGGATAAACCAGAGGCTCGAGGCTAACATCAACGCGGGCGCGCCCCAGCTGATAATAGAGGACCTGTGGGAGCTGCTGCAATATCACGTTACGACTTATTTCGACAACGAGACCGCGGGGATTCCGCCGGCGAGGCACAGGAGCGGAAGGCCGCTGAAGACGCTTTCGCAGAGGCTGAAGGGCAAGGAGGGGAGGTTCAGGTACAACCTCTCCGGGAAGCGTGTGAACTTCTCCGCGAGGACGGTAATCTCGCCCGACCCCATGATTTCCATCAACGAGGTGGGCGTGCCGAAAGAGATAGCGGAGGAGCTCACGGTGCCGTTGAGGGTTACGCCGTGGAACATCGAGGAGTGCAAGAAGCTGGTGATGCGGACGGAGTTCCCGCTCGCGAACTACGTGATAAGGCCGGACGGCAGGAGGAAGAAGGTTACGGAGAAGAGCAGGGAGGAACTCTCCACCACGCTGGAGCCGAACTGCATAGTGGAGAGGCAGCTTACGGACGGCGACATTGTCCTGTTCAACAGGCAGCCCTCCCTCCACCGCATATCCATAATGGCGCACCGCGCGAAGATAATGCCGGGCAGGTCGTTCAGGCTGAACCTGGCGGTCACTCCGCCGTACAACGCGGACTTCGACGGCGACGAGATGAACCTCCATGTGCCACAGACTGAGGAGGCGCAGGTCGAGGCTGAAATGCTCATGAAAGTGGACGGCCAGATAATATCGCCGAGGCACGGCCACGCAATCATAAAGGGGCAGGAGGACCACGTGTCCGGCGCATACTTCATGACGAAGGACGGCATCTACTTCGCAAGGCCGGAGGCGTGCAAAATCCTTGCCATCGCGGGGATACACGAGCTGCCTGATGCTGACGGGAAAGGCGTGAAGGGCGAGGAGAAGTGGAGCGGCAAGCTCCTGTTCTCGCAGCTGCTTCCGAAGGGCCTGAACGTGGAATACAAGAGCAAGCTCGGCGACAGGGTGAAGATAAAGAACGGGCTTCTCGTCTCGGGCGCCATAGAGTCGAAGGGATTCGAGACCGAAATCATAGAGGGGATTGCGCGGCACTACGGTCCGGAGGTCGCGGGGAAGTTCATAGACAACGCGACGAGGGTTTCGCTCTACGTGATTACGAAGCACGGGTTCTCCGTCTCGCTCGAGAACTACACGCTCGGCGAGGCGGCGATGAAGGAGATAGTCACGATCCAGGAGAGCGCGAAGAGGGCGGTTGACGGCCTCGTGATGCAGTACAAGAAGCGCACGCTCGAGCGCCTGCCGGGAAGGACGCTCAGGGAGACGCTGGAGGAGCGCGTCATGGGCGTGCTCTCGCAGGCGAGGAACGACTGCGGCACCGCGGTTGAGACGCACCTTGGCATGGAGAACACTTCCATCCTGATGGCAAAGATTGGCGCGAGGGGCTCGCTGCTCAACGCAATCCAGATGGGCGCAATGCTCGGGCAGCAGGCCGTGAGAAGCAAGAGGCTAGTGCGCGGATACAGGGGGAGGCCGCTGCTGCATTACAAGCGGGGTGACCTCGGCGCTGCTGCGCGTGGGTTCGTGAGCAGCAGCTTCAGCACAGGGCTGGACGCGAGGGAGTTCTTCTTCCACTCCATGGGAGGCAGGGAGTCGCTCGTCAACACCGCAATAAGGACCGCGAGGAGCGGGTATATGCAGAGGAGGCTCATCAACGCGCTGCAGGACCTCACGGTGCAGAAGACCGGGAGCGTGAAGGACTCACGCGGCGTTATGGTGCAATACATCTATGGCGGCGACGGGCTGGACCCGATGAAGGCGTCGAAGAAGCTGCTCGAGGAGATGCTAACATCCCCCGAGCGCGAATGATGTTGGTGATTTAGTTGGCAAAGGCTTGGATGGTAAAGGGCGTGAAGAAGGACGGGCAGCAGGCCATGCTTAATGTGACGAAGGAGGTGGCTGCCGAGCGGGACAGCCGGAGCCTCGAGAATGTGCTCGCCGAAGCGCCCAAAAACAACGGCGGCAGCGCCAGTGCGCGGCGCAGGGCAAGGAAGGAGAGGAAGGCGCTGGATGACGAGCTGAGCGGGCTCAGGGAGCTAGTCAGGAGAGAAGGCGACTTTAGCGCACAGGTTGGCATAGGCCCGAGAGATGCATTCGTGGGAATGGCGCTGAATATGAGGAACGGGAAGAAAGAGGGATGATTTCATGGTGAAGCGCGAAGAGCTGAAGATTGAGCCGGGTGAGGCGGTCGGGATTGTGGCAGCGCAGTCCATAGGCGAGCCGGGAACGCAGATGACTATGAGGACGTTCCACTACGCGGGCGTCGCGGAGCAGGTGCCCACCGGCCTGCCCAGGCTTATCGAGATTGTCGACGTGAGGAAGGAGCCGAAGAAGCCCCTCATGAATATCCACCTCGGACCGAAGCTCGCGAAGGACGAGGCGAAGGCAAAAGAGGTCGCCGAGGAGCTTGAGGAGGTGAGCCTCCGCAAGATTGCCGAAATAAAGGAGAGCTTCGCGAAGAAGGAGATTTACATAGTCGTGGATTTGGAGCTTATGAAGTATGAGGGGCTCGAGATTGGGGACGTGGAGAAGAAGGTCAGGAACACGGGCCTCGGGAAAGTGGACGTGGAGGGTGAGACCAAAGTCGTCCTGAAGCCAAAGAGCGCGTCGCTCAAGAACATAAGGAGGGCGGCGTCGAGGCTCGGCGACCTCCACCTCAAGGGGACGAAGAACATAGGCAGGGCGATTGTGCTCAAGGAGGGCGACGAGTATTACATACGCACCGGAGGCTCCAACCTGGAGGAGGTGCTGAAGCTTGAGGGCATAGACCAAGGCCGCGTCTACACAAACAACATCCGCGAGATTGAGCGCGTCCTCGGCATAGAAGCGGCAAGGAACGCCATCATCTTCGAGGTGAGGCAGGTCCTGGACATGCAGAAGCTCGATGTTGACACGAGGCACATAATGCTCCTCGCGGACGCGATGTGCACGAGCGGAGTAATCCACTCCGTGGGAAGGCACGGCCTCTCAGGCGAGAAGGCGTCCATACTCGCCCGCGCAGCTTTTGAGGAGACGATAAAGCACCTCATCAACGCAGCCGTGCGCGGAGAGGAGGACAAGCTCGTGGGCGTTACGGAGAACGTGATAATCGGGCAGCCCATACCAGTGGGAACGGGGACGGTAAAGCTGACGATGAAGAGGGGGAAGAAGAAATAGACGCAGGTTTATATATCAATATTGCACAAACTACGACGTTAGTTTTTATCTGGGGAAGGGAGGGCGTTCTTCTTCTGAAGGACGCAACGCCTGAGTTTCCCGGGTGGTTGGATGGCAGACATAGGAAAATCCATAAGGCTTGCCGTGGACACGGGCAAGGTTCGCTTTGGCAGCAGGGATGCCGTGAAGGCGGCGCTCAACGGCGAGGCGAAGCTGATAATCGTCGCGGAGAACTGCCCTAAGCCTGTGAAGGCGGACATCGAACACTATGCGAAGATGTCCAGCATTGCGCTCTACGCATACGATGGCACTTCGATTGAGCTGGGCTCGCTGTGCGGGAAGCCGTTCCCTGTCGCTGCGCTCAGCGTGGTGGAAGCGGGCAACTCCGATATCCTGGATGCCGTGAAGGGAACTCCTCCGGCGGTGGAAGAGCATGGTGAAGCTGGGGAATGACGAGATAAAGTGCATCGCCATGTTCGAGCAGCTCACAGGAGTTTCCGCCGAGGATTGCTTCATAGAGCCCGAGAGAGTCAGCTTCGTGGTGAAGCCGGGGGATGCGGGAAGGGCGATAGGAAGGGGCGGCGAGACCATAAGGAGGGTGCGCGACGCCTTCAGGAAGCAGGTGGAAATATTCGAGAACGCGAACACGCTCGAGGGGTTCGTCAGGAACCTGTTCCCGGGCGTGCGCGTTAAGACCGTGAGCGTGCGCGAAAAGGAGGGCGCCCAGACTGCGCACATCACAGTGGAGGAGAAGGACAGGGGCGCGGCAATCGGGAGGGGCGGCGAGAAGATAAAATTGGCAAGGATGATGCTTTCGAGGCACTACGGTGCCGACCTGAAGCTCTTGTAGGCGTGATGGTGATAGGATGGGAAGGGGAGAATTCGCTGGAAGGTATCTCGGTCAGAAGAGGCACAGGGAGCGCTGGCTCAAGAAGCCGTGGAAACGGAAGAAGCTCCGGCTGAAGGAGAAGTATGACCCGCTCGAGGGGGCCCCGCAGGCGAGGGGAATCGTGCTGGAGAAGAAGGCGCTCGAGCAGAAGCAGCCGCACTCCGGCCTAATAAAGTGCGTGCGCGTGCAGCTCGCGAAGAACGGAAAAATCATCACGGCGTTCGCACCGGGCGACGGCGCAATCAACTTCATAGACGAGCATGATGAGGTGGTGGTCGAGGGAATGGGCGGCTCGCAGCGCGGGCAGATGGGCTCAATCCCCGGCTGCAGGTATAAGGTGC
>CAIXRF010000133.1 GCA_903921825.1 uncultured Microcaldota archaeon
GGAAAGGGGACGGTCGCGGACTATTTGAAGAAGAAGGGGTTCGAGTGCCTCTCCCTATCCGACGTGATAAGGGAGGAGCTTGCCGCTGCGAACGAGGACATAACACGCGAGAGCATGATAAGGAAGGGGAACGAGCTGCGCAAGAAATTCGGCGCGGGAATCCTCGCGCACCGCATCCTCGAGAGGCTCGACCACGACAGGAATTATATTGTCGACTCCATCCGCAACCCCGGGGAGGTGGATGAGCTGAGGAAGAGGAAGGAGTTCGTCCTCGTCCACATCAGCGCGCCGCTCGAGGTCCGTTTCGCGCGCATGGGTGCGCGCAACCGCGAGGGCGACCCCAAGACGCTCGAGGCTTTCAAGCGCATAGAGGAGATGGAGGCGAAGAGCCCGGACGGGACCGGGCAGCAGCTGCTCGCCTGCGTGAAGATGGCGGACAGGACGCTCGTGAACGATGGGGACTTCCAGCACCTCTACGACCTCATTGACGGGATGCTTCCCGAAATCTCAAAGCAGTTCAAGCGCACAAGGCCCGCCTGGGACGACTATTTCATGAATATAGCGAAGGTGGTCGCGACGCGGAGCAACTGCATGAAGAGGCACGTCGCCGCCATAATCGTCCGCGACAAGAGGATAATCTCCACGGGCTACAACGGCACGCCGCGCGGAGTGAAGAACTGCGACGAGGGCGGATGCCCGCGCTGCAACAACTACGCGGAAGGCGGCACGAAGCTCGAGGAATGCTTCTGCTCCCACGGCGAGGAGAACGCCATCGTGCAGGCCGCATACCACGGAATCCCGCTCAAGGGCGGGACGCTCTACACCACCTATTCGCCGTGCATCATGTGCGCAAAGATGATAATCAACGCCGGAATCGTGGAGGTAGTGTATAACGCAGACTACCCGCTTGCGGAGAGCGCGCTCCGCCTGCTGAAGGAGGCGGGCGTGGTGGCGCGGCAGCACAAGATGTAAGATGATGAGCATGGCAGGAAAATTGAAGGCGGGATTCTTCTCATTCACCGGCGACGAAGGGTGCATGGTCACGGTACTGGAGGCCATAAGCTCGCACTTCGCTGAATGGAGCGGGAAGCTGGACATCGCCTTCTGGAAGGTGCTCCGCTCCCGCGACTGGATTGACGAGGACATGGACGTCGCAATCGTGGAGGGCGCAATCTCGTCCTATGAGGAGGAGGAAAGGCTGAAGCACCTGAGGGAGCACTGCAAAGTCCTGGTCGCGGTGGGCTCGTGCGCAATCACCGGAGCGCCGTCCAACCACAGGAACTTCTTCGACGAGAGAAGGCTGGGCGAGATAGCCGACTTCCTGCACAGGTTCGACTACAGGGAAAAGGTGCAGCCCCTTAAGGACTTCGTGAAAGTTGATTACGAGGTGCAGGGGTGCCCGGTTGATGAGGCGGGATTCGTGAAGCTCATGGAGAAGCTGCTTTCGGGTGGGGCTTGATGCACAAGGACTTTGACGTTACTATTGAGAACCTCTCGAAGATTGAGGGGCATGCGGACCTCGAGGTGAAGGTGAGGGGAGACCGTGTGGTGAGCACGAGGCTCCGGATACACGAGAGCAAGAGGTTTTTCACGCAGGCAATCCGCGGCATGCCGTTCAACGCCGTTCCCCAGATGGTCTCGAGGATATGCGGGACGTGCAGCTCCGCGCACCTGACCTGCTGCACCGAGGCGGTGGAGAGCGCAATCGGGATTGAGCCGTCCGAGCAGACAATAATGCAGAGGAAGCTGCTGATGTACGCGAACAACATACGCGACCACGCAATGCACCTCTACTTTTTCTGCCTGCCGGACCTGCTCGGGAAGGATTCCGTCCTGGACCTCGAAGGCGATGACAAGGAGTTGCTGCACAAGGCCCTTCACGTGAAGGGCGCGGGCGCGGACTTCGCGAAGATTGTCGGCGGGCGAGTCGTCCATCCGCCCTTCCTGCAGCTCGGGAGGTTCACGAACGTTCCTTCTCCGGAGCAGGCGAAGTCGGTCGTGAAGCAGCTCGATGAGATAAGGCCGCTGGCGCTCGAATTCGCGGAGCTGTTCCACAAGTCGAAGTTCGAGTTCCGCAGGAGCACGCACTTCATAGCCTCGATGAACGACGACTTCTCCTACCGCGGGGAGGAGCTGATGGTTTCCAACGGAGTGCACATCGGGAAGGATGACTATTTCGACCACCTGCGCAGGGTTATCATACCCTACTCGACCGCGACCGGGTTCGAGTTCGAGGGCGGGATGGGCTACATGGTCGGAGCGCTCGCGAGGATGAACCTCAACAAAAGCAGCCTGCACCCGGACACGAAGCGCGACTGCGGGAAATACCTGCACGAGTTCCCATCGGACAACGTGTTCCACAACAACCTCGCGCAGGCGGTGGAGATTATCCACGCGATTGACGCCTCGAAGGAGATACTTGAAACGCAGGTGTTCAGGCCCGAGCCCCCGGTGAAGATGGAGGCGAAGGAGGGGACGGGAGTCGCCGCTGTCGAGGCGCCGCGCGGCACGCTCTACTACATGATGAAGATAGGGAAGGACGGGAAAGTGCGTGACGGGACGCTCGTCATCCCGACGCAGCAGAACCAGGTGAACATCGAGAAGGATGCGCACAAGCTGGTGCAGGAAAGCCTGGGGAAGCTGGACGTGGACAGGCTGCGCGACCAGATTGAGAAATTAATCCGCGCCTACGACCCGTGCATGAGCTGCGCGAGCCACTTCCTCAGGTTGAAGATGAAGAAAGCGAAGTGAGCGCATCCGCGCCCTCAGGCTGAAGCTGGGATAAGCGATGTGATGCCTGCCATCGCCGCCTTTTCGTTCATCTTCGGCGGAATGCCGATTATCCTGACGCTGCCAATCAGCCCCAGCTTCGCCAGCAGTTTCAGATTCCACGCAAGGTCGAAGTCGTGCATCGAGCACCTTCCGCACAGCTCCAGCCGGGGGATGTCCTTTTCAGTGAGCAGCGAGACCTTCCTTATTCCCTGGACGGTGTCTATTATGGTGAGCGGGCCCTTCTTCGCCTCTTCCTCGAGCCCCTCGTTCGGGTCGAACTCGACGAATTCGAAGTTTGGGAACTTCTTCCGCAGCTTGGGCAGCAATTTGAGCGGAAGGCTGTCCTCTGGAAGCAGTGGGTTGCCCATCACGAGAATGCGCATAGTAATATTTTTGTTGCGGATAATAACTTAACTATGCTTCTGGATTTGCGGCTGACTATGGAGAGCGGGCAGCCGCCGCACTTCCTCTGGAACTGCCATGAGGGGAGGTATTGGCGCGTCGTGGGTGGCGAGCGGTGCGAGCTATGGCAGGAGAAGGAGAGGCTGCATTCGACTGCCGGTTTTGAAGGCTACGCAGGGAAACTGCTGAGGGAGAAGGATGATTTGGCTGCGATTTGCAGGAAGATAGATACGGACAGGTTCATGCACGATGCAATAGGCGGGCACAGAGGCTTGCGCATAACGAAGAGCGAGCCCTGGGAAACAATCGTCTGCTTCATCTGCTCGATAAACAACAACATCCCCCGCATCAAGAAAATGACGCAGGCGCTCATGGTCGAGGGCGAGGTGATGCCTCCGGAAGTGATGTTCGCTGCGGACCTTTCCGGGAAGAAGCTTGGCTACCGCGAGAAATTCCTGAAGGCTACTGCTGAGGCGGCGATGGGCTATGATTTGCGGAAGATTGGAAGGATGAAGTATGAGAAGGCGAAGGAAGCGTTAATTGAGTTTGAGGGAGTTGGGCCCAAAGTTGCGGACTGCGTGCTTCTTTTCGGCTACGGCGTTCTAGAGGCGTTCCCCGTTGACGTGTGGATTGCAAGGGAGATGAAGAGGAGATATAGCATTGAGGGCGGGAAGAAAGTGAGGGAGTTCGCAAAAAAGAAGTGGGGAAATTATGCGGGCTACGCCCAGCAGTATATTTACTGCGCAGCTAATGGCAGGTGAGCCATCCAGAGGACGACTAGGGTGGGCAGGTGTTTGTCGGGCAGGAGCAGAGCCAGCCTCCTTCATGCAGACTGCAGCCGCCCTGCGTGTCGCAGGTGTTGCCGAGGTCGTTGTTCGAATCTGCGCTCTCGCAGTAAAAGTCATCATTTCCGCTTTCTGTTGCTGTGTTGCCTTCGAAGTTATTGCTACTGCCAGAATGAAGGCGTATTCCGAAATTGTTGCCTGAAAAAGTGTTATCGGTGATATTGTTAGTGCTGGATGATATCAGGTCGATGCCCCACCATAAGTTAGAGTTGGCAGTATTGTCCTCAACCTTGTTATTGTTGGAGTCAGATAAGCGGATGCCGTTCGCGCCATTCGAATTGAGGGTATTGCCTGTGAGATTGTTGTTATCGGAGAACTGCAGGTTGATGCCGTCCGAAAAGTTGCTTGCATAGCAGTTCTCAACGGTCACGCCAGTGACGGTGCTAAGGTATATGCCACGGCCGCTTCGTGAAGTGCTTGTGATGGTGCGGCCCTGGCAGTCAAGCGTCACATCATTGACAGTTATTGTTATGCAGTCGCTACCGCCCGAACTTAGCCCGCTTGCGTTGATTGTGTAGCTGCCGGGCACGTTTAGGGTGCAGCCGCATGCGCCCACGACCCAGCCCGGGGCGCAGCCGGGCGGGGCAGGAGTAGGCGTTGGACTTGGGGTAGGAGTAGGCGTCGCGGGCGGGCAGGTGTGGAGCCAGCCTCCTTCAGGAATGCTGCAGCCGCTTTCGGTGTGGCAGGTGTTGCCGAGGTCGTTGTTCGAGCTCTGGTCGTTGCAATAGAAATCGTTGGGCGAGTTGCCGGTGGCGGTATTGCTTGTGAAGTTGTTGCCGCTCGCGGAGATGATGAAGAAACCATCCCCGTTCGAGTTGGCAGTGTTGCTGGTGAATGCGTTGCTGCTGGAGTCTCTTATAAAGAAGGCAATGCCGGAATTGGAATTGACAGTATTGCCCGTAAAGGCATTGCTGTTCGCAGATTCAAGGCGGATGCCATACTGGCTTCCGGTGACGTTGTTGTTGATGATATTATTGCCGCTTGCAGACTCGAGATAGATGCCGTGTGAGTCCGAGCTGGCGTTGTTGCCCGTGATGGTGTTGCCGTTCGCATTGCTAAGGAGGATGCCGTAGTCCCAGCCGCCAACAACATTGCAGTCCATGACAGTCACGCCACTTGCCGAAGAGAGGCGGATACCAATGGCAGTGGTGGGGGGAATGCCGCTGATGCTGCGCCCGTGGCAATCGAGCGTGGAGCCGCTGCCTGCGGAGTTGATGGTTATGCAGGTGCCGCTGCCAGACGTCAGGCCGCTCGCATTTATTGTGTAGCTGCCCGGCACATCCAATGTGCAGCCGCAGGCGCCAACCACCCAGCCCGGAGCGCAGCCGGGTGGACTAGGCGTTGGCGTCGGGGTTGGGGTGGGCGTCGGCGGGGGGCAGGTGTCTGTGGGGCAGGAGCAGACCCAGCTGCAGGAATCCTTGCTGCCGCAGGTGTTGCCGCCGAGGTCGTTGTTCGTTGGCGCACTGCTGCAGTAGAAGTCGCTTCCTCCGGTGTTGCCCGTTGCCGTGTTGCTGTTGAGATTGTTGCTGTTTGAAGACAAGAAGTAGATGCCGAAGTAGACGTTCGAGTTGGCAGTGTTGCCTGTGAGGTTGTTGCTGATTGAAGACGCTAAGATGATGCCGTATTGGCCGTTCGAGTTGACGGTGTTGCTTGTGAGGTTGTTGTAGTGTGAAGACTCTAGGTCGATGCCCAGTTCGGTGTTCGAGTTGGCGGTGTTACCGGTGAGATTGTTGTATTGGCTTGAAGAAATGTAGATGCCGCCGTAGTTTGAATTGGCGGTGTTGTCCGCGAGGTTGTTGTTGCGTGAAGACTGTAGGAGGATGCCTTGTTGGTTTGAATTTGCAGTGTTGCCGGTGAAAGTGCCGCCATTGGAGCCAAGACTGTAAATGCCCTCCTGGAAATCGCTCACATTGCAGTTCTCGACCGTCACTCCGGTGACGTAGTAGAGGTAGATGCCATTATTGCTTCCCAGACCGGTTATTGCGTGGCCTTGGCAGTTGAGAGCCACATCACTTCCGCTTATGTCTATGCCATCGCAACGCCCACATGCTATATCGCTCTCAAGCACCCAGCTCCCACTCGTGATTGTTACATTGCAGCCGTTGCATACGCCGCCATCGCATGTGCCTGAGCAGCTGGGTGTCGGGCCCGGCACCGGAGTCGGGCCAGGCGTCGGCGCCCCAGCTGGGCACGTGTAAAGCCAGCCTGCGGGGGGCCAGCAGCCGCTCTGCGTGTTGCAGGTGTTGCCGAGGTCGTTATTCCAGCTCGGAGAAGAGCAGTAGAAGTCGTGCCCGCCATTCCCGGTGGCTGTATTATCCGTGAAGTTGTTATTGCTGGACAACTCCAGTGATATGCCAGTACTGCCCGATGTAGCATTGTTGCCTGTTAAACTGTTGTAATTGGAAGCGTGCAGTGCGATGCTGAAAGCGCCGCCTGTTGCGCTATTGCTTGTGATAACGTTGCCGTCTGAGGAGTCCAGCATAATACCGTAGGCGCCTGTGTGTACACTGTTGCCCCTAATAGTGTTATTGCCTGACAACAGCAGGTAAACTCCGTACGAGCCACGCATTGCAGTGTTGTCGTCGATGGTGTTGCCGCTGGAGGAACTGACTTCTATACCCTCGGGGTTTGAGCCAGCAGTGTTGCCAGTAATGCGGTTGCCCCCGCCCCCGTCCACGTAAATGCCCGCGTCGGAGTTCGAATTGGCGGTGTTGCCCATGAAAATGCTGTCGGTGGCGGAAACGGCGTAGATGCCTTCGTTGAAGTTCTTTATTATGCAGTTCTTGACGGCGACTTCGCTTACGCTGTTCAGGTTGATGCCATAATAGCTGCTGCTTTCGCTGTTGCCCAATATCGTGCTGCCGCGGCAGTCAAGCGTCACTCCGCTGACGCTTATATCTATCCCGTCGCAGCTCCCGCACAGAATATCGCCGCTTATCGTCCAGTCGCCGGATTCCGTTATCGTACCGCCGCAGCCGCTGCATGTTCCATCCGCGCATGTTCCTGAGCAGCTTGGCACAGGGCAGCCGGCGCTGCAGGAGACGCTGTTCGAGCAGGCGGTGTCGGGCCCTACGGGTAGGCACATGTTGCTGCCGCCGTCCGCTTCCGCACTGTCGCAGCTGATGTCACCATTCCGGTTTGAGCAGGCGGTGTTGCCGGAGATGAGATTGCCGCTGGAGGACGAGTCTGCGTAGATGCCATATTGGTTGTTACCCGTAGCTGTGTTGTCAGTGAGGTTGTTGTTGCTTGAAGAGTATACGTAGATGCCATAATCGTTCGAATTGGCAGTATTGCCAGTTATGCTGCCGTCGCTCAAGCCATACGCAAGGATGCCAATGCCGAGGTTGCTCACGTTGCAGTTCTCAACGGTCACCCCGCTTATGCTGCCGGTGTTCCAGTTGGCTATCATGATGCCGGTGCCGTAGCCCGCGCCCTGGCCTGTGATGCTGTGGTGCTGGCAGTCAAGCTTCGCATCATTTGCCGTGATGTCGATGCAGTCCCCGCCCTGTGTTTCGGTGAGGTCGCTTCCCATCGTGTAATCGCCTGGCATCAGCGTGCAGCCGCAGGAGCTTACCACCCAGCCGGGGGCGCACGCTGGGGGTGAGGGCGGCGGGCAGGTTGGGTTGCAGGTGATGCTGTCCGAGCATACGCTTCCTTCGTATGGCATGCAAATGTTTCCGGTGCCGTCAGTCTGCCCGGCGTCGCAGTATAGGTCCTGGTTGGTCGGGTTCCAGCAGGCGGTGTTGCCTGTGAGGTTGTTGCTGATTGAAGACGCTAAGATGATGCCGTATTGGCCGTTCGAGTTGGCGGTGTTGCCGGTGAAGGTGTTGTCGTTTGAAGAGGATGCGTAGATGCCTTCCTGGTTCGAGCTGGCGGTATTGTCCGTGATAGCATTGTAGTTGGAGTATTCCATGTAGATGCCAGCCCAGAAATTGGTTATCGTGCAGTGCCTCACTGTTACTCCGGTGGTACTTTGCAGATAGATGCCGATGCCGCTCCATTGGTTGGTGCTGTTGATGGTCTTGCCGTAGCAGTCGAGTATGGAATTGCTGGCGTCCGCGGTTAAGGTTATGCAGTTGCCGCCATCGGTGTCGTTCATGTCAGTGTCAAGATAATAGTAGCCCGGCTGGTCATAAGTCTGCCCGCACTCCGTAATATTTAGCGCTCCAGGCGGAGGAGTCGGGTATGGTGTAGGGGTTGGCGTTCCTCCTGGCACTCCTCCGCTAATCCCTCCAAGCTCAAATCTTGCATTAATATCGCCGCAGATGGTCCTGTTCAATCCGGTGTCCATTTCCTTATACTTGACGCACACTTTTCCCTTGTATCTCTCACCGGACTGTGCATTCTCAGGGGAGAGAGACTGGTCATCTTCC
>CAIXRF010000134.1 GCA_903921825.1 uncultured Microcaldota archaeon
CGGTTTCTGACCTGCTGAGAACGGCCGTTAAGGTAGCGAATGCAGGCATTCGTATCCAGAAGGTAGGGTCAAAGTAGCTTCTCTCGCGCTTCGTGCTGGAGCTGGGGCTCGCGCAATAGCGGGTCCTCGGCGAGACATCCGAACGTTTTTTCGAAAAAGCCCTCGGGCCACGAGCGTATCGCAGGGCCTTCCTCGCGCGCGGCGCACATAGGTCGTACGACTACGAGAACGTCAACGTCGCTCTCAGGCAGCCCCGTGGGGATGGCTACCTGGAGGCTGCCGTCCGGCTTCACGCGGGCTTTCACGGAAAACGAAACCATCCTGATCGCTCCTCCAGCTATCATACAGGGTCCGCGAAAGGCTTTCAATGGTGGCGGAGGCTAACTCCAGCCTTTCGCGGGTCGCGACCACGCAATCCGATGGAATAGAGCATCCTCAGCAGAGCAAGCGCAGACCTGTTTTTCAAGGCCTCGGCTTTTGGGGGAGACAATCTCGGACGGCGAGCCCGGGCCACGATTGTTTATTGTCCTACCCGCCGTGGGTGACCGGCGTTGCGTCCGGCCCACCGACCGCGCAGGCTGAGGGCATATCGGGACTGCCTGGAGACAGTGGAATACATCCCCATGAATCCTGTGCGGCGTGGCTTGGTTAAGCGTGCGGAGGAATGGAAAGGGTCGAGCATTCGTGACGATGTAGGGGTGCATGCAGATGAACCAGAGAGCCGATGCGGGCTGGAGATTGATCCCGCTTGGCGGGACTGCCGGTCGATCCCGCAGAGCGGGACCCGCATCTGACGGAAGAAGCCACAAAGCAGGTCTGCGGCAGCCAGTCTGGAAATTCAGGTTCGCGCTGCCCACTGATGGGCGCACACATAAAAAACAATGTATGCGCCACCCGCGGGCCCACGACCGCCCGCGAACGACACTAAATTCGTTCGGGAGGTGTCTCCAAATCATTGGCAAGTTCCGCTCACCGATGCCGGACTTTGCACCACCCCTCACGTGAACGATCTCAAACCTAGGAGCAACTCCTCGGTGCGATTGCGGTAGGCAAGCATTAGTTTCTGCAATGTGGCGAACGTGACAGGCCTTCTTTTCTCGGCCGTTCGAATCAGCGCCAGTACGTCGGGCTCTGGATCCATTTCTTTCAGCCGGAGAAGATATGCGAGATGATCGCGCCAGAAATGGTCAAGAATGTGGGAGTCCCGCAATCCGTCGTACCATCGCACGACCGCCTCCATTGTTGCGTCTGAATCCAGGCCCTCAAGAACCGGCGCGGGCGCACCAAGGGCTTCGGCAAACAAGCGCGCTTCCTTGACGATGAGCGAAGTTCGCTTCTGTAAAATGCGCTCGCGTCTGACCCGATGACGTGCTGCGCGACTTACGTGCTTCCAGTGCAACAGTGCCAAGGCTGGGAAACCGGAACGGATGAACTCCATGCCCGCAAGCAAGGCTTCGCGGTTGAAGTCGCTTGGATGCTCTGGAGCGCGGAGGTGCCATAACCCAAATGCCTCAGCCGCTTCACGCAGCCACGACAACCAAATCGGGGCACCTTCCAGGTGTACATCACTGTTTTCTAGAACAGCGGCGACAGCAC
>CAIXRF010000135.1 GCA_903921825.1 uncultured Microcaldota archaeon
GAGAAAGGCGATCGGGTATGCCCCAAAGGCAAGATTGGTTTTCCAGAAGCAGGCAAGGCAAAGAAGGCAGCCAAAGCCGGGGAGAAGGGATTCCTCTGCCTGCCGTTGATAGGCTACGAGAGCAGCGGGCTCAGCGAGGCTGAGGACGCCCTGCTGCGCAGGGAGAGCCTAACGCCCCAAAGCTTCCACCTCAAGCCCCTGCCTGAACTGAGCCCGAAAGGAGGATTCCGCGCAGCCTTCGTCCCGCTGAAGAAGTTCAGCTTCGCACAGAAAGGCGATGCTGCAGTTTTCAAGTTCATGTTGCCACCTGGCGCTTATGCAACATCCGCACTGAGGGAGTTTATAAATGAAGAAAAGGAGTAGCGGGGAGGGCGTAATGGGATTGCTTAGGACTAGCAGGCTTGCGCAGCTGCTCGTGCTCGCAGCCATAGTCTTCTTATTTCTGCAGCTCGGGAAGATGAACGAGTACAACAGCTTTTTCTGGCTCTCACGGCCCCAGTCGCATGAGGTCTATCTCAGCGACTACCCGAAGCTTGTGGGCGGAGTTTCGCAGTTCTCAGCTTATTCAAGTGATGCAGTCTCCTGCATGCTGTGCGGTTCACCGGTGAGCCTGCATGCCGGCGAAAATTCGCTCCCGTTCAATCCGGCTTCGTGCGGCGGTCTTGTGCGCCTTGACTGCGGGGACAAGAACCTCTCGTTCTCCTTTGCTAGCGCGGCGGTCCTGCCCCGCGAATCGGTCACCGCAGGCGTTGCATCCGAAGTTGAAAATCGCACCCTGTGGCTTCACATCTCGGGCAGGGGAACGGCGAACGGCTACCACCAGCTGCAAATCTCCATTGATGGAAATGTGGTCTCAAGGCCGCTGTACATGCTCAACGGCACCTTTTCATTCACCGAATCCATACCCGCTCCGACCGGAAGGCACTCATACACGGTCACCTACAATGGAGCTGCAATCGGTTCGGGCACTTCCGACGAGCCATCGCTATTTTCTATGTCGACCCTGCTCACCGCCGTCCTCTGCGTGGTGGTCGCAATCCTCTGGAAGCGCGATCCCGCCACCAAACTCCTTGCCTTCATCCCACTTCTAGTTGCGTCGCTTGTGATTGATTTCAGGCTCGGAGAGGCAGGTTTCAGTTTTATCACACCAGCTGTGCTCGCCCTAGCAGCCGCCTACTGCCATTTTGCAGGGACAAGGGAAAAGCGGGCTGCCGCGGGTGCGAGGCCAGGTCTCGTAAAGGAGGCGCTTGTTTTTGGCGCCGCATTCGCCGCTTTCATCCTGCTCATCAACATCTTCATAGCCAACTATGACATCTGGGGCTCCTACTACTTCAGGCAGGCTGAGGCGACCCTTAGCCACGGCACGACAGCCTACTGGGACTCGCTCAGCTATCTTGGGAGACCGTTCACCTATCCGCCTGTCTTCTTCGAGTTCGCAGCCCAGGCCACGCGCTCACTCGGATTCATCGCAAATAGCTACGAGGACATTCGCGTCCCGCTCGACCTGCTGCTTTCTCTCGCATATGCAGCATCGACGTATCTGGTCTTCAGGAGGCTGCCCTTCAGCCAGCGCCTGGTCGCAGCCGCGTTCCTTGCCACGCTCTGGGCCACGCTCATGGAGTCCGCTGGAATCGGCATACAGGTGCTCGCATTCACGCTCATGAACTGCGCAGTCGCGCTCATGGGCACTGAAACCGCCCTCGCAGCCGTGAGCCTCGGCCTCGGCTTTGCCGCGCACCCGCTGGTGCTCATATTCTTCCCGTTCCTGGCGTTCGCAGCAAACGGCTTCAGGGTCGAGCGGAAGTTCGTCCTCAGCGGCCTGCTCATCGCCATAGCGGCGGTCATCATAAGCCTCCCATTCTATGTCCCAATCTTCCTGCGGGCCGGCCTTCCCTACGAGATAGTGCCGCAGAGGTGGGGCTACCTCCTCACCTATGGGATTGACGGAATTAGGTTCAGCCTCAACTTCGTCTTCCCGCTTTCGCTCGCCACCATAGCCTACGCCATCTACCGTAGGAAGTACGTGCTGCCCGCCCTTTTCCTGCTCGCACTGATGCTTGCCTCAGCCTTCATCTCCATGCGCGCCGACGTGACCGC
>CAIXRF010000136.1 GCA_903921825.1 uncultured Microcaldota archaeon
GGCGCATTCGTCTCCTCAGGGTAGCCGTTCCACAAGTTTTCCTCCCTGAACGGCGTGGGCGTGAGTTTGGGGTAGGCGCAGATGGTTCCGAGTGCGACGAATTTCTTCACCTTGCTCCTCCGCGCATACTCCATCAGCTGCACTCCCATCATTAAATTATTGTAGAAGAACATCCCGGGATTGTCGCGGTTCGCGCCAATCCCCCCAACCTGCGCCGCAAGATGGATCACAACGTCGCAGGGAAAGTCCTTGTAGAGCCGCACCACGTCTTCCTTCTCAACAAGATTGTACTCGCTGCTTCTGGGGACGAAAATATTGCGGCACTTCCTCTCCTCCTTCAGTTTCTTCGTGAGGTGCGTGCCCAGAAAGCCCGCTCCGCCCGTGACTATGACGCGCTTATCGGAAAGGTTCAAGCGACCCCCTCGAGCTCAAGTTCGGAAGCAACCATCAGATGAACGAGCTCCTTGAAGCCGATGGTGGGCTTCCAGCCGAGCTTCTTCCGCGCCTTGCCCGCATCACCAAGCAACTCATCCACTTCAGCGGGCCTGAAATACTTCGGGTCTATCTTCACGTGCTTCTTCCAGTCCAGCCCAGCGTAGGAAAAGGCTTCTTCAACGAAATCCTGGACGGAGTGGTTCTCGCCCGTGGCGACGACGTAATCATCAGGCTCCTTCTGCTGGAGCATGCGCCAGACTGCATCCATGTAATCCGGGGCATAGCCCCAGTCCCTCTTCGCCTTCAAATTTCCCAGGTAGAGGAACTTGTCCTTCCCAGCTTTTATGCGCGCTACGCCGCGCGCAACCTTCCTCGTGACGAACGTTTCTCCCCTGCGCGGCGATTCGTGGTTGAAGAGGATGCCGTTGCACGCAAAAATGCCGTATGCCTCCCTATAGTTCATCGTCATGTAGTAGGAATAGACCTTCGCAGCAGCGTATGGGCTGCGCGGGTGGAACGGCGTTTTCTCCGTCTGCGGAATCTCCACCGCCTTCCCGTACATCTCGCTGCTCGCCGCATTGTAGAAGCGTATTGGATGCTTCGCCCGCCTGACCGCCTCGAGCACGCGCACCGTGCCCAGCCCGGTGACGTCCCCGGTATATTCCGGAATCTCGAAGCTCACCTTCACGTGGCTCTGCGCGCCAAGATGATAGACTTCGTCGGGCTCGGCCTGCTGCACGACGTGCGCGATGGAGCTCGAGTCCGCCAAGTCGCCGTAGTAGAGGAACAGCCTCCTCGCCGGGTCGTGCGGGTCCTGATAAACCTTGTCCAGCCTCCCGGTGTTGAAGGAGCTCGATCTCCTGATGATTCCATGGACTTCGTAGCCTTTCGACAGCAGGAGCTCCGTGAGATAGGAACCGTCCTGCCCGGTTATCCCGGTGATTAAAGCGCGCTTCATCGGCTGAAATTTGGGGGGAATTATAAATAAACCTTCTTCCCCTGCCCCTGCCAGAAGAGATACCAGTTGGTCACGAACGCATAAAGCGCGTGCATGAGCGCAACCTTGAACCCGTCCATGCCATCCAGGAACCCGCGCCTTACGAAGAAGCCCACCGCAAACCTCCAAGCAAACCAAAACGCCCCGTTAAGCGGGCGCAGCGCGCGCGGAATTCCACCCACATCCTGCGCAGCGGCTATCTTTGCGTACGCAAGGCACCGTTTCCACAGGTCTCCGAAGGTCTGGGGGGCCTGCTTGTGCAGGATAGGGTAATCCGCTACGCCCACTTTTCCGGAAACCAGCGGGCGGCCGTGAACGCGTGTGTCGTACTTCACCGCATCCTTGCGGTAAAACCTCACCTGGTAATCTGGATACTCGTCGCCATGGCTCAGCCACCTGTCCTCCGAGAACACATAGTTCATGCGGGGGAACATGTAGCCTGCGAACTCGTTTTGCGAGGCAAGTTTGCGCACGTTCCTGCGGAGCTCGCCAGAAAGCCGCTCATCCGCATCGAGCACGAGAATCCAGTCACCTTTCGCCTTCGCAAGCGCGAATACCCTGTCCGGGTCGCCATAGCCGCTGCGCGGCTCGCGCTCAAAGACGCGCCCGCCGAACTCCCTGCAAATCTTCACCGTGTCGTCCGTGCTCTTCCCATCGACAACCACTATGTCGTCCACTGCGCCCTTCAAGCTCTCGAGGCAGCCGCGCATTTTCCTCCCTTCGTTCCTTGCGACGATGCAGGCGCTTATCTTGACCATCTCACGCCTCCTGGAAAATGGCGCCTGACAGCAGCCTCATAATCTCCCTTGGGCTGACCGCCTTCAGCGCAACCGCGAGCAGGCCGTAAAGCGCCACAAGCCCCACTCCGCAGGCGAACGCCCCGGGGAGGGAATACGTGTAGGGCTTGAGCGGCATCAGCACGGCGAGCGCTATCAGCGCGCACAGCGCGGGCCTCCACACATAGCCCGCAGGTATGCCATGGGAGATGAAGCGCACCGCGCGGCTGGCCTGCGCAAGGGCAAAGACTATCCTGACGACCACCACTCCGACAGCCGCGCCCATTATCCCATACTGCGGCGCAAACGCAAACAGCGCCGCAATCTGGCAGGTTGCGGCAAAGACAGAAGTCACCATCGGCGTCTTTGCGTCTCCCTTTCCGCCCAGGAGCGCGCCACTCAGCGAGTTGAGCGATATCTCAAGCGTTAGCAGAGAGAGGGCGACCATCGCGGGGTAGGCGCCGGCGAAGCTCCCGCCATACACTACCTGGAGGAACTGTTCCGCGACGAGCATTATGCCCGCAATCATCATGAACGAGAAGATGAAGCTGTACCTGAGCGTCAAGTCGAACATCTTCCTGCTCCGCTGCTCGTCCTCATAAGCGTGCGCGGAGGTGAGGATGCGGCTCGAGAAGGGAAGAAGGGCGCCCGCTGCCGTCGCCCAAAGCCACGCAACCCGGTAAAGCGAAACCTCCGAGATGGGGCGGAACAGCCCTATAATCAGCATGTCCGACCACTGCACGAAACTGTAGGCGAGGTAGGCGACGAAGCCGAACAGCATGTACCACTTCAGGGCGGGGAAGTCCAACGCCCCTTCCTTCCCGCCCCTGAACAGCGGCTCCCGCGCCGCAAAAAAGACCGCAATGGCAACCGGCACCAGGGCCGCAAGCGCAGTGCCCGCGAGGACTCCGGCGTAGTCGCTGCGGTAGAGGAAGAAGGTCGCGAGAGGCAGCGCAAAGCGCAGGAAGTGGAATGCGAGGTTGAGGAGCAGCGAGTTCCACGCCTTCCTCGCCGCGGAGAACGCATAGTCCAGGTAAAGGAAGAGGGAATAGCCGAAGAGGAAGACAGCGCCCGTCCTGATGCCATCCGCGAGGCCCGGGTTGCGGTATGCTGCGGCGATGAAGCCAGCGCCGAGGACCAGGAGCACGCTCGCAGCGAGGGAAAGCAGGAACTTCCATTCAAGCAGCGTGCGGAAATATTTCCACGCAACCCCCCTCTTGGCGCCCTCGGGTATGAAGCGCAGCGCTGCGCCCTGTATCCCGAAGTCCGCGAACACCACCGCCATGCTCGCAATCCCAATCACGACCGAGAAATATCCGAACCCCTCCTTGCCGAGGAGGTTCGGGAAGACCAGCGTGAACAGGACTCCAGCGATGAACGTGACCGCCTGTATCCCCAGCCCCCATATGTTCTCTTTGAACAGGTACGCATACCACTTCTTCGCCATAGCGCCACTCTTTTTAAGTGCTGTGAATTAAAAGGGTAAAGGAGGATTCGATGGCCAAATACTTCGGCACATACGGGATACGGGGGAAGCTCGACCTTCTCACACCGGAGTTCGTCCTGCGCATGTGCGCGGCCTTCGGCAGGCACGTGCAGGGCGGCAAGGTCATCCTGGGCAGGGACGTGCGCACCTCCGGGAAGATGCTACGCGCAGCCGCGATAGCGGGCCTCATCTCCTCGGGCTGCGAGGTGATAGACCTGGGCGTCGTCCCCTCCCCGACCGTGGAGTTCGAGATAAAGAAGATGGGCGCGAAGGGGGGCGTGATAATCACCGCCTCGCACAACCCTCCGGAATGGAACGCGCTCAAGTTCGTGGGCGCCGAGGGAGTCGGAATCTCCAGGGAGAAGGGCGAGTGGGTGGAGGAGCTTTACGGCGCGGGGAACGTGCAGGCCGCGTGGAACAGGCTCGGCGAAGCCCGCAAATACGACCTGGCAATCCGCGAGCACATGGACGAGATTAAGAAGCATATAAACTCCGCCGCAATCGCAAAGCGCAGGCCGCTTCTTGTCCTTGACTGCGGGAACGGCACCGTCGGGAATTTTGCCCCCTATCTTTTCAGGGAACTCGGCTGCCGCGTGGTCACCTTGAACGCGCAGCCCGACGGCTTCTTCCCCGGAAGGCATTCGGAGCCCACAAAGGACAACGTCGCGGACCTCATCGCCTGCGTGAAAGCCCTGCACGCGGACATGGGCATCGCCTGGGACGGGGACGGCGACCGCGTGATATTCATCGATGAGAACGGGGGCTACGTTTGGGGCGACAAGTCCTTCGCCCTCTGCATAAAACTGAGGATGCGGCAGGGGAAGGGCGTGGCAGTCACAACTGTTGCGACTAGCGACGTCGCGAAGGAGGCCGCTGAAAAGAGCGGCGGAAAAATGGAATACGTGAAGGTCGGCGCCCCCTACATCGCGGAGAAGATGCTCGAGCTGAATGCTGCAATCGGCGGCGAGGAGGTCGGCGGCGTCGTCTGGCCCGAGATAAGCTGGGGAAAAGACGGCCTCATGACCGCGGCGAAAATCGTCGAGGAGGTCTGCGCGAGCGGAAAGCCGCTCTCCGCGCACATAGCTTCCCTGCCCGCCTACTTCAACGCCAAAGGGAAGGTCGATTGCGGCTCGAAGGACAAGGCAAGGATACTGGCGAAGATACGCGAAGAGTTCGCCAGGGAAAAGAAAGCCAAAGCCATCACGCTCGACGGCGTGCGCCTCAACCTCAGCGACGGCTGGGTGATTGCGCGGCCGAGCGGCACGGAGAACTACTTCCGCGTGTTCGCCGAGGCCAAGATGCAGAAGCGTGCGGACGAACTCCTAGCCAAATTTAAAAAGAAGGTGGAAGAAATAGTCAGGAAGGTGTGATTATGACGAAAGCAGTTATTCTCTGCGGGGGGATGGGGACGAGGCTCAGGCCCTACACATATTCCCTGCCTAAGCCGATGCTCCCGCTGGGCAAGAGGCCCATACTCGAGTTCGTAGTGAACAACCTGAAGGCGCACGGCTTCAAGGACCTGCTCATGACCGTGGGATACAGGAAGGAGGAGATAATGAACTACTTCGGCGACGGCTCGAAGTTCGGCGTGAAAGTGAAGTATCTCATCGAGGACGTGGAAAAGCCGCTGAACACTGCGGGCTCAATCCTCCCCGCGAAAAAGGAGCTGCAGACCGACACGTTCCTCGTGGTGATGGGCGACCACCTCACGAGCCTGGACCTGCGCAAATTCTACGACTACCACAAGAAGACGCCAGGGATAGCGACGCTTGCGCTGAAGCGCACGGGCGTCCCGCTGGAATACGGAATTGCCCACCTGGACAAGGACAGCCGCATCATCCGCTTCGACGAGAAGCCCATTGTCCAGAACCTAATCAACGCGGGCATATACGCCTTCGAGCCGAAGATATTCGACTACATAAGGGAATACGACGACTTCGCGAAGAACGTTTTCCCGCGCCTGCTTGAGAAGAAGCAGATAATCGACGGCTTCGTCTTCGACGACTACTGGCTGGACATCGGGCGCACCTCAGACTACGAGGAGCTGAACCAGACGATAAGCACGATAGACCTCGTCCTGCGCAAGTGAGCGCGCAGCCTAAATGAAGATGCTTGCGAGCGCGAGCATGCCGAAGAACGCCTGTATGAGCAGTAGCATGCCCACGAGCTCCGGCTCCCTGGGCCTGAACTTCTTCATGAGGAGATGCGTGAGCGAGTAGATTTTCCCCTCGTAGCGCAGCCGCCCGTCCTTTCCGGGCACGCCGAAATTCTCGGCCTTGAACCCGGAGCGCGCCTTCAGCAGGAACTCCGCAATCTGCGGCATGAGGATGATGACGCCCGCCTTCTCCATGTTCCCTATCACCACAGCGCTCACGATTGCGGCGCCTATCAGGTAAGTGGCGGTGTTCCCGGGGAACATCTTCGCCGGATACCAGTTGAAGACTAGGAACGCGCAGCACGCGCCGAAGAGCGCGAGCATTAGGAAGCTTGCCTCCACGGCCCCGGGCCAGCCCTGCGCGTAAAGCACTAGCGCGCAGAGCGCGAGGAAGAGCGACGCCAGCGCGCCCGTCCCGGCCTCCAGGCCGTTGAAGCCGGCAAGGAGGTTGATGAGGTTGGAGCACGCGACCACGCCTATCGGGATGAGCAGCAGGCCGTAGAGGTTCAGCGTGACCGGCCCGAGCATCGGCAGGGTATAAACGCCGAGGTTGAAGTCGAGCGTGAAGAAGTAGAAGTTCATGACGCTCGTTCCCGCCTTCACTACTATGAGCGGCAGCGCCGCGAACACGGGCAGGAGCACGCGGTATTTGTCCGGTATGTCCAGCACGTCATCGAGCAGGCCTATCAGCGCGATGATGACCGTGGAGCAGATTGCGGCGAGCATCAGCTCGTGGTTCATCGAGGCGGAGCGGAGCTGCAGGGAGATGAGGACCGCGAGCGCGAAGCCGAAGACGATGGCAATGCCCCCGTATTTCGGCACGCTCGGCTTGTCCGGCTTGTTCATGTCGCGCGAAACGAGCTTCTTGAAAGCCAGGCGCCTCATGAGCTTCGGCGAGATGAGCAGCGTCGCGAAAAAGGAAATGAGGACTACGAGCACGCCCGCGAGGGGAAAGGCTATATTCACTCACACCACCCTGAAGATGCGCACCGTCCCGTCTCCCGCAGGATAGGCGCGCACAAGCCCGTCCACGCTGCCGAAGAAGAGCTTGAAGAGATTCACGTTGAAGTTATCATAGGGCAGGATGATGCGGCTCAGCCTCCCGTCGGCATCCTTTAGCACTTCGAAGCGCGCAGCCGGGATGTTCCTTGTGCTCCCGCTCGCGTCAATAAGTATCGCATCCTTGGTCATGTCAAGCGCGCCCGAGCTGTCGAGCGGGATGTAAGCCCTGTTGTCTCCGTTTGCGGAGTTCATGGCGACATACGGCACCTGCTGCTGGTCATAGGTAATAGCGAGCGGGATGAACGACTCCATCCTCACGCCGGCTCCGGCGCCGGACTCATTCTTCAGCGACTCTATTCCGTCAAACACGGAGCTGCCGTCCAGCACAATATAATTTATCCCATGCGCCTTCAGTTCGGATGCGCCCGCATTGCCAAGCAGCCATCCTGCGATGAAGGTGGTGTCATTTCCCACCGGCCTCTGGGCCAGATACGCGGCCGTAGCCGCGTCCCCGGGCACCCCAAGCACGCCACCCGCGCTCGTGTTCGCGGCCACCCATGCAAACGCGCCGTCCATCTCCGGGCCCACCGAATCCGTTTCGTAGTGGGCGAGGGTAAGCACTGAGGAAAGCGAGGCGAACGCAACCACCGCGAAGAGCGCGAGCTGCAGGTAGCCGCCCATGTGCTTGCCCTCATACATTGAAGCCGCGAATGTAGCCGCTGCGCCGATGAGCACCCCGAACACCAGCGCAGTGCTGGGCAGTTGGATGAGCAGCAGCAGAACCGCAAACATGGCATAGGACGCGCCGAGGAACACGAGCCCGAGCGCCGCATTCCTCCCCTTCGCGAGTGCGGGCACCTCCATCAGGCCGGCTGCGCATGCGAAAAGGAAGCCCGGCAGCGCGCCAAGGAGCGCGAACGGTGCGATGGCCATGGACGCAATTGCCGAGACGAGGACGAAGACGTCAAGCTTGTGCATCTCATGCCTGCCCAGCGCCTTCGCAATGGCTGCGATGAGCGCGAGCGCGGCGAACGGCGCGAAGAGGAGGTAGGCGCTCGGCGCAAGCGCGAACTCATTCTTTGAGAGCAGCGCAACCACTGCCCCGGGGTTCGCAATAACAACGAATGGAATGGGCAGGAGGATGAAGAGCGCCGCAGCATTCAGGAACTTGTAGTCCCTCTCCTTCTTCGACTCCCTGTACGCGGCTTCCGCAACCAGCCCGAGCACGAAGGCGGCGTATGCGAGCGCGCATCCGGGCCAGGCAAGCACTGCCAGCCCGGCGAGGATTCCGCCAGCCGCGGAAGCGAGCCAGTCCTTCTTCAGCGAGTATGTGAGGAATGCGAGCGCAGAGAAGAACAGTGCGATTCCCAATGCATTGGGCGAAACGACGTTAGCGAGGAACGCGGATGCGAAGGGCATCGAGGCGATGGCGAGCAGCGCGGAAGCGGCGCCCAACTCCTTCGTGAAAATGCCCCTGAGCGCGAAATATGCGCCGACCGCTGCGACGAGCGCGAACACGCCCGGCAGGAAACGGAGCACGCTGCTCATCGCCTCAACGTCAAACCCCCCAGCCGAGGCGGAGGCAACCCTGGAATACGCGAATGCCGCAAGGTTGTAGAAGAGCGACTGCTCAGAAGGCGCCTCGCCCTTCGCCACCTTCTCCGCATTCAGCGCGTGCCCATACGATTCCTGGGCTAGGAAATGCCCCAGCCCCAACGTCGAATATGAAAGCGATAGCGCAACCAGCGCAAGAACGAGCACAATAGCAATTTCCAATTCCTTCATTCAATCTACCTTCCAAGCCTTGCATGCGCGCCGGCGAGAGTCCCCTCGGCAAGCGCGCCTATGAGCGAAATCTCGCCTGCGAGCGCTGCAGCGGCAACCACTTCCGCAAGCTCCTTCGAGCTCTTCACCTTCATCGCGTTGAGGAGCTCTCTCTGCGTCTCCACCCGCGTCCCGCCGCCAACCGTGCCCACGTAAAGCGCGGGAATCGTCACGGAAACGTAAACGTCGCCATTCTTCTCCAACTCGGCAGTCGTAATCCCCATGCTCCCATCAACGACGTGCGCCGCATCCTGCCCCAGCGCGATGAACATCGCAGCGATGATGTTCGCCTGGTGCGCATTGAAACCACGCGCATCCGCAAGAATCGAGCCAAGCAGGTTCTTCCTGTAATTCACGTCCGCGAACTCCTCGGGCGAGCACTTCAGAATCTTCCTCATCGCCTCCTTGGGGATAATCGCCTCCGCGACAACGCTCTTCCCCCTCCCGAGGATGAAGTTCAGGCCGCTCGCCTTCTTGTCCACGCACAAATTCCCGCTCAGCGCCACAATCCCCGCATACTTTTGCTTGGCGCAAATCCAGTCGCACGCCTTCTGCGTGGCGATGGTAACCATGTTCAGGCCCGCTGCATCGCCCGTCTCGTAGGCGAACCGCAGCCACACATTCCTCCCAACATAAAATGGCGTGATGGACTTCAGCCTCGTGAACCGTGAGTCTTCTTCCGCCTTCGCCTTAATCGTCGCATAATTCGCCTTCACCCATTCGGCAAACTTCACCGCGTCCGCGACGCACTTCGCCCTGAAAACTGGCGCCCTCGTCATCTCATCCTTCAGAATCTTCACTTTCGCCCCACCGGAAGCATTCAGCGCGGTGCATCCCCGGTTCACGCTCGCCACCAGCGCGCCCTCCGTGGTCGCGAGGAAAATCGGATACGCGCCCTTCGCGCTGTCCCCGCTCACCTTCAGCGGCCCAGCAACGCCAACGGGCACCTGCACTGCGCCGATTGGCGAATCAATGTTCCTTCCAGTTATTGCGGGCAAATCAATGGAATAGCTTCCAACGTGCTTCAGCTTCGCCCCAAAAAGCCGCTCAAGCGCAATCCGCCGTATGGCAATCGCCTTAGGCTGTTCGCAGTGCTCCTGAATTTCATGGAGCTTAACCTTCCCTTTTAGCACTTTCTCAAGCAACCCCATAACGACCGTTTCCCGTTTTGCCCGAAAGGTAATAAAAGCAGCGTAGTTCGTCAATAATCCGTGTATCGCATTGTCCGCTGCCCCAAGTGCGGGGCCATACAGGCAACCGCCTCAGTTTCGGAGCTGGCGTGCAAGCCCTGCGGCGCCCATTCATCCATGCGTTCCGCGGGTCAGTGGCGCGTTGAGATTCTCGCCGAGGTGCCCGATGCGCGCACCGCGGGCTGGCTCGTGCGGAAGTTGAAGATGATGGAAGCAACGGGTGAAAAACGATGAGGCGCGTCACTGCGATAAACTCCCTGGACATGTTCATTGCGAGCGCGCTCGCCGTCCTCGTCCCAATGCTGCTGCTCGCGCGCAACGTCTCCGTCTCGGAGATAGGCCTCGTGATATCCGCGCTCCCCCTCGTCTTCCTGTTCGCACGCATGCTCTTCGCCGCAGTTGCGGACCAGGCGGGCTTCAGGAGCTTCTTCGTGCTCGACTGGCTCGCGCAGCTCGCATCCATCCTCATCTACATCTTCGCCGCCACGCCCATCGCATTCCTATTCGGCAAGGTCGCGGAAGGTGTCCGCGCCTCCGCATTCTGGGCGGTAAACCGCACGGCAATCTTCTACTACGCGGAGGGCAGGGAGGCGCGCGCAGCGATAAAGCTCTACCTCATCCGCACCGCAAGCTCGGCAGTGGGCACTGCGCTCGTGGGGGTGGTGGCGGCATTCTTCGGGCTGCAGTATGCGCTCATCTTCTTGCTTGGCATAGGGCTGCTCCAGGGCTTCCCCGCCATCACGATGAGGCCCTACCCGAAGGCGAGGTTCAGCGTGCGCAAGACGCTCTCGCTCCTCCTTCCGTTCAAGAAAGGCAGGAGATTCTGGCTCACCGCCGCCGCGCTCTCGCTCTACCCACTTGCCACCTATTCCATCTTCTACCTGATTGCGCCCGTCTACATGAGGCTGAACCTTGGCATGGGCTACGACGGCATAGGCTACGTGATTGCGGCCTATTACCTGCTATGCGCGCTCGCAACCTGGGTGGCCATGAGATACCGCACGCCCTTCGGCCGGGTCGCGCTGCTGCAGGCGCTCCTCTTCGCAACGGGCTGCGTGCTGATAGCGCTCACGAATTCGTCGCTCTTCATTCCCTTCTTCCTCCTTCTCTCGCTCGGGGACGGGCTCTCCGGCATGCTCTTCGAGGCGGTGATAGCGAAGGCGACGAAGGGGAAGCCGAGCATCTCGACGGACATAGGGTTCCTGCACATACCTTACAGGATGGCGGAGTTCGCCTCCGTAATATTCGCGGGCTTCGCCTTCCAGTACCTCGGCTACCCCGTCGTTTTCGGTCTTTCCGCACTCTCTTTTGCCGCTTACTCATTCCTCTGCTGGTGGCTGCTGAAATAGGGGAGAGGGGCAGCGCCCGCGCTAGGGGTTGTAAAATGCCCAGCAGCAGCAGGAATTCCCGCCCGAAGGCAGTACAATCCTTGCCGTGCCCGGGCTTAACTTCCGTGTTCGAGACGGGAACGGGTGTTGCCCTCAACCTATGGCCGCTGACATCACTTCTTGTGTTGGCAAGTGTTTATAAAACTATTTTTTGCGCTGAGCAAGCGAGCCTAGACGACGTCATTCTTCGGAGAACCGAAAGGCGGTCCATGGCCGGGCACTCCGGCCTAGCGGAAGAATGCGCC
>CAIXRF010000137.1 GCA_903921825.1 uncultured Microcaldota archaeon
CGAACTGCTCGGAGCTGTATATGGAGTTTTCATAGACTCCCCCGGTCGTGAAAAGCTCGATGCGGTCGTTGAACGTGTCCGAAACATGGAGCGTGCCGTTCGAAGACATCGCCAGGGCCTCCGGCCGGTGCAGCGCATACCCTTCGGCCGCACTAGAGGGTATGGTCTTGAAGTAGGTGCCAGTGTAGTCGCTATAGACCTGCACGCGCTGGTTGAAGGTATCCGCGATGTAAATCTTGCCGTCGGCACCCACGCAGACTCCGGTTGGGCTGTTGAGCTCCGCCGGCCCGTTCCCCGCCACGCCTCCCTTGCTTGTGACATATTTCAGGCCCTTGTCGTAGACTACTATGCGGTTGTTTCCGCTGTCCGCGATGTATATCCTTCCCGCGGAGTCGAACGCAATTTGCGCGGGGTTGTTGAGCGCCGTGACCCCGCCGCCTTCCGTGCCATTCAGCGTCGCTATGTGCGCGAACGAGAGCGCGGCTGGCTGAAGTGCCAGCAGCAGGAGCGCAACCAATGCAAGCGCATATCTCATCCAATCACCTACTTCACCGTCACCGACTTGGCGAGGTTCCTCGGCTTGTCTATCGGCAGACCCCTCTCCTTCGCGATGTGGTATGCGAGGAGCTGCCCTATCACCACCGACAGTATTGCGAACACGCCGCCATTCTCCGCAGGTATGGAGAAGTCGGAGTCCGTGGCCGTTGATATCCTTATCACGCGGCCGCCCCTTGCCTCGACCTCCTTTGTGTTCGAGACTATGTCAACGTCGCCTGCGGGCATCAGCGAGAAGACAGGGGTGCCTTTCTCCACGAGTGCGAGCGTCCCGTGCTTGAGCTCGCCGCCCATCATCCCCTCCGCATGTACGTAGGCTATCTCCTTGAGCTTGTGCGCGAACTCCCTCGCGCTCGGGTAGGAGATGCCCCTGCCGATTATGTAGACGTCGTTCCTCCCCTTCAGCTCCTTCGCGAGCGCCTTCGCCTTCCCCTCGTTCGCCGCGATGGTCTTCTCTATCTGCAGGGGCAGGCTCTCGAAGTTCGCGTGGAAGCCGAACTTCGACGCGAGGAACAGCATCGCAATCACCTGGTTCGTGAATGTCTTCGTGGCGGCGACGCACACCTCCTGCCCGGCCATCATCTCCAGCGACACTTCGCTCATCCTCTGCACGGTGGAGTGCGGCACGTTCACGATGGCGGCGATTTTCGCGCCCCTCTTCTTCGCGAACTTCAGCGCGCTCACGACGTCCATCGTCTCCCCGCTCTGCGAAACCGCAATAACCAGCGTGCTCTTGTCGACATAAACGTAATTCTCGAACTCGCTCGCAATCAGGGTGTGCGCCATCACGTTCTGCCTGTTCAGGAAATAGACGCCGAGCAGGGCGGCGAAATAGCTCGTCCCCGCGGCGACTAACACGACCCTCTTCGCCCGCCTCATCATCCCCACGAGCTTCCCCACCTTCTTCGCCTGCTCCGTTTCCAATGAGCGTATGAGCCTTTCCGCAGCGAGCGGCTGCTCGTGGATTTCCTTTATCATGTAGTGGGCGTGCCCGTGCCCCGCCTCCTCCTGCCTTGCCCATTTGAACCTCGTGACCTTCTTCCTCACCGGCTTCCCTGCCGCGTCAAAGAACTCGTAGCCTTTCGCATCCACGACCGCAATCTCGTCGTCGTCAAAAAAGACGGCTTTGTCCGTCGCGTCGCTGAACGCATAGATGTCCGAGCCGAGGATGAAGCCGCCCTTCGCAATCCCGAGCGCGAGCGGCGAGTCCCTCTTCGCCGCATATATCCTCTCCTCGCCCTTACGGAGGGCGAGCACGGCGAACGTTCCCTTCGCCTCCCTGATGAGTGACATGAGCGCGGACTTCATGCCGCCCCGCTTCAGTCTCTCCTCAAGAAGGTGGGCAATCACTTCGGAGTCCGTTTCCGTCTCGAAGCAGTGCCCCAGCTTCTCCAGCCCTTTCCTCAGCTCCTCGTAATTCTCGATTATCCCGTTGTGGACGATGAACAGTTTCCCCTCGCAGTCGGAGTGCGGGTGCGCGTTGGCCTCCGTGACTCCGCCGTGCGTCGCCCACCTAGTGTGCGAGATTGCCGCCTTCGCCTCCAGCTCCGCAGGCACCCTCACAATGAATTTCGAGAGCTCGCCCACGCCCCTCATCACGAGCCCCTCCGATGTTGCGAAGCCCACGGAGTCGTAGCCCCGGTATTCCAGCTTCTTCAGCCTCGCCAGCAGCTCTCCGCGCACGGGGAATTCCTTCGAGGAAACAATCCCTACAATTCCGCACATAATGAACCTTCTCAGAGAAGCGTCTCGTAGAGCGCAATCGTGTCGGCGGAGACCTTGTCCCAGGTGAAGTACTCCTCCACGCGCTTCCTCCCGTTCTTCCCGTACTTTTTCGCAACATCCGGATTCGACAGAATCTTGAGCGCCTGCTCGGCGATGTTCTGCGGCTTGTTCGGGTCGCAGTAGAGGCCGTGCTGCCCCTCAATCACCGCCTCCCGCAGCCCGCCGTAGCCCACGAGCACGGGCTTCTCCATCGCCATCCCTTCCAGCGAGACTATGCCGAAGGGCTCGTATCTCGAGGGCGCGCACACCAGGTCGGTGGACGCGTAAAGGATGAGGCGCTCGTTCTCATCCACCCATTTGTTGATGAACATCACGTTGTTCGCGATGCCGAGCTGCGCCACCACCGCCTTCAGCTCGTCGAGCATCTCGCCCCTTCCGAGCACCGCGAGCTTCACCTTCGGCTCCTTCTCGAGTATCGCGGGCATCGCCCTCACCAGCGAGTCTATCCCCTTGACCCAGGTGAGCCTTCCCGTGAAAAGCATGAGCTTCTCGTCCGGCCTGACGCCGAGCTTCGACCTGTAGCTCTCGACCTGCTGGGGCTTGAAGTTCTTCATGCTGCACTTCTTCTCGTCCACGCCATTCCACGCCACCCTCGTCTTCGGCGCCGGATACCTGAGCTGGTTCAGCTCCTCCCTCATGGCGTAGCTTACCGTCACAATCATGTCCGCCTGCTGCGCGGCCTCATACTCGAGGTCTTTCACAGTCTGGGAGCCGCCTCCCCCGCTCCGCCCATATTCGGTGGAGTGGAAGTGCTGGATGAAAGGCGCCTTCATGTTCTGCTTCGAAATCATCCCTGCCATCGCGCCAAGCCAGTCATGCGAGACTATCACGTCGCCTTTCCACTTCCTTGCGACGTCGTTCACGTACTTGTTCGCGGCGAGCACGTTGTAGCTCAGGACGTCGGAGAAGAACTTGAACCCCTGCCCCCATCTCCTCAGCTCCTCGTCAACGAACACAGGGAAAACGGTGCTCGCGTCGGCGACCATCGGGCGGTGGACCTGGATGTTTTTCCCCATCTGCTCGTTCGTGGGCAGGTTGTGGTCCTCGTTCATCGTGAATACGTGGATATCGTGCCCCATCTCGTCGAACTTCTTCGTTATCTCCGCGGCATACGTTCCCAGGCCTCCGACCAGCCTCGGCGGATATTCCCAAACGAAATAAGCAAGTTTCATATCTTGTCACCCTCGGCAATCTGCCTCAGCCTCTCCACGCCGTCAATCCTCGCTACGAACTCTTTCACCTTCGGCGGGACGTGCTTCTCCCACTCCTTGGTCTTCCCCATGGACTTCCTTATCGCCGTGCCGTCGTAATCCTCGCGCTTCACCAGTTTGAGCGGCTTCACCTTAATGCCCGCCTCTGCGAAAAGCTGCTTAACGAGCGCGTTGTTGGAATAGACCGCATCAAACGACGGGCTCAGGGCCTTCAGGTGCGCCACCCAGAGGGAGTTGTTGTTTATGTCCGGGATGCCGACGATGATTGCCCTCTGCGCCAGCCCCTCCGCCCTCAGTGTCTCGTAAATCATCTCAATCCTCTCGCCGAGCGTGAAAAGGTTGTCCGTCTCGTGGCTCTTCTGCGAGCTGCCGACGGCAATCACGCACTCCTCGCACTCGCCCAGAACCGCTCTAATGGCCTCCAGATGGCCATTGTGGAACGGCTGGAACCTGCCAACGAATAAACCCCTTCTCATACCGTCGATTTCGAATCCGGGGTTTATAAAAAGTGGGGCGCAAAATCAGCCCATGCCCGTTGTCGTCCTGCGCAAGCCGAAGGAGAAAGAGGCGAAGAAGGGCTGGCGCGTCCGCACGAAAACCATAACCACCACCAAAATCATCCCTTCCCGCAAAAAGGAGGCGGAGCGGGCCAGGCGCTCGGCGCACAATTACCTGCTTTTGCGCGAATTTGGCGTGAAAGCGCCGGGCGAGGAGAAGGGCGTGGTGGAAAAAGTGAAGGGCTGGCTAGGCCGCATTCTTGGCAAGAAGTAGGAGCCCGAGCCCGGCAAGGATGAAAAGCACTGGACAGGGGGCCGGCGGGCGAGGCGCGGGCGTTGGAGTCGGCGAAACGGGCGCCGGCGTGGGAGTGGCTGCAGGTGTCGGCGTCGGCGTGCAGGCGATGCACGTGTGGTTGATTATATTGCCGCACGTGCAGGAAACCGGCCTGCAGGCGTGCTCAACGCAGGCGAACTCATCGAAGCATTCCGAATCCGCGCAGCACTGGTATCGTGTTATCGTGTGGTTTGCAATCAGCCCGCAGCCCGTCAGCTTTTGGCAGGCGGAGTTCACGCAGGCGGAATCGCCGGGGCAGTTCGAATCCGAAGTGCAGCCGATGCAGGCGTGGTTCGCGCACCGGGAGCCGGCAGGGCAGTCGGAATCCGCGCAGCACGCGTAGGAAACCCACTGGTGCGCGATGAAGCTTCCGCATGAAGTAGTATTGGAAAGCGGCTCGCAGTGCCCGGTCTCGTTGCTGCAGTGCTCATCCGCCCTGCAGTCGTCCTGGAACGAGCAGTAGCGGTAGGTGCGGCACGTGTTGCTGATGCAGCGCTCCCCGGTCTTGCAGTCGGAGTCCGAGCAGCACGCGTACGCCACCCACGTGTGGTTGCGCACTTCGCCGCACGCCCCGTGCGGTATGCTCGCGCACTGATGCCCGTAGCACCTCTCATCCTCCGCGCAGTCGTTGTTAGTATTGCATTCGGAAGTCACGCACTCATATGTCGCGTTCTGGCAGCCGTAGCCGGAAGGGCAGTCGGAATCCGATGCGCATCCCACGAAGGCGTAGAAGTCGAGCGTGGCATCCGCGTTCGAATAGACGCAGTAGCCGGAGCCCACGCTCTCTACGGTGTTCGTTTCGTTTATCCTCACGATATGTATCTTGAAAAGCCCGGCCGAAGTGTAATCAGTGCTCTGGTTGATGAACGGTGTAGTTACTTCCGTGAAGTTCCAGTAAGTCACGATGAACTTCACCGCTTCCGAAGGCTCCGGGCACGGGCCGCAAGTGCGGCTCGCGTTTACCCCGGTGCAGTTCGCGTAGCCTTCCGTGATGTTGAACTGGTATGCGCGCACGTCTGCCCACATCGTCCCGATTGGGATGCGCACGACCTGGCTCTCCGGGAGGTACTCGCGGACAGGAGTGAGGAAGGTGCCTGCGCATGCAAGCGTGGAAAGCATCAGCAGGGCAAGCAAAGGGGTTTTCGCGTCCATGGCTCTTCTTCTCCTGCCCCACCTTTATATTCCTAAACCTCGCGGGATTTGCCGTGCTTATTGATTCGAAGACGGTCCAGTCTAAGGACGCTGCCTCAGAAAAGCGGCCTATCACCTGGGAGAACGCCAACCCGGTACAGCGGGCCAGCGCCTGGTTTTTTCTCAGGAGAAGCTGCGCCTACCCGACCGCATTGGACCGTCTAGTGGAGTTTGGCGTGCCGAAGCAGGCGCTGTTTGAAGCAGGCTCGAAATGCAAAGGGGGATTTGACTCGTGCCTGCGCGCCCTGCATCACATGGAGCCCGCACTGGCGGAGAAGCTGGTGAAGGAAATCCTGACTGTGGATGGCTTCGCCGAGGCGATTCGTGACGACGCTTCGAACACATCCTTCCTCCTGGAGATGGCGCTGTTGCGCCGCCTTAAGCCCGGAGAGCTCACGCAGGACGGCTACTTCTCGGAAATGCGGGAGACGCGCGCAGGGACGAAGGGCGAGGAATGGCTCCTGCGCATCTTCCCGAAGCAGATAAGGCACCACATCCCCCTTGAGTCGGTTGCGGGAATTGCCGCCGAGCCCGCAAAGAAGAGCGAGGAGGAGCCGCACGGCTGGGGATTGCTTGCGAGGGATGATAATCCGATTCAGAAGCACATCGATGAAAGAATGCTGGATAGCTTGGTGAACAACAAGATTGCAACGAAGGAAGAGCTCATTAAATTGTATTGGAAAGACAGGAAGAAATTCGCGGAACTATGCTCTGCAATATTTAGTGGAGGAACCGATAGGCTGGAAAAAATCGCCTCCTATCTGACGCCTGAGAGCCTCGGCTGGGCGCTGCAAGACCACCTCGATGAGACGGTCGCGCTCATAACAAGCGCTGCTTCCTCAAATCTCTGGTCGAAGGAGCAGTTTGTATCCTATGTATTCACCGGCAAGTTTTACTACGGGTTCATGGGTGACAAATACCGCAAATGGTTCCTGGAGACTTTCGCCGAGCAGATTAAGGACGTGAAAATCGCTGTGGAAAAGAAGGCAGAGCCCGAACTACCGGGCTGGGATAAGCTCATGAACTCCCTTATCGACACCCACTCACAGACACTGGGCCACTTCGTGAAGATTGGGATTGCGACGAAGGAGTCGCTCATCAAGCTGCATTCGGAGAACGAAGAGCTCTTCGTTGGGCTCTACCGGATGGCGGAAGAGCTGGGGTTTGAGAGGCTCGACACGATTGTTGGCTACCTTGGGAAGGAGCGCTTCGCCCGCGCCCTGGAAAAGAGGCCGGACGCAGTCGTCTATGGCATCCTGAGCGGCTCGCGGTGGATTGAGCTTGGTTCCAGGGACGCATTCATAACGAGAATCTGCGCGAAGCTCAAGGAAGACGACGACCTTATGATGAAGTTCGGCAGGAAGACATCCTTCCTTCAGTCATTCGCAGACTCATTCGACGTCGGCAGGGAAGTGGGCTGGCAGAAACTGAGGGGGCAATGCAAGCCGTCCGAGAAAGCGCTCGACTTGCTGATAATAACGGGGGTTTTTACGAAGGAGCAACTCCTCAATTACCTTGACTCGCATCCCGCCAACTGCTTCAATGACGTATTCCTGCTGGCCCTCACCACTGACAGAATTGGGGAGGAGAAGGCGGAGAAGGTGTTTGAATTCCTTGGAAAGAAGCGCTTCGCAGACGCATTTTTTGAGCATCCTTCCGATGCGAAGATATTGCTCGATGCATGCGTCGGCGCGCCGGTGGGCTCGAAGGCCGAATTCACCGCTTTCGTCTGGAAGCGGCTCAAGGAAACTGACTGGTCTTTTGCTGAGGCCGCCCACTGGACGGAGGACTACTGGGCGGAGTATTACCAAGACTGGATCAACAAAGCATTCCCCGGCCTGTTTGAAAAGGAGAAGGCGAGGCCGGTGAGCGTTCAGCCGGTTGACCTGAAACTGAAAATCACGCGCGTGCCCGAAACCCAGATGGGGCCTGAGCAACAGAGGCTGCTCATGGAGGCGAACGCGGACCTCGAGAGATTCAGCACAGTAAAGAGCAAGATGGCGCGGCTCAAAGACGGCTGGCTTGCCGAGCACGGGGACCACTGGTTCCTCTGGAAGAAACTTGCGGGCTTCTGCGAAGAGAGCAGCGACCTGCCGGCAGCCGAGATGGCGCTGAATTCCGCGCTCACGCACAACCCGAATTTCCCCGCTGCGCTGCTGCAGAGGGCAGGCATCCGGAGCAGGATGGGGAAAAAGGAGGATGCACTCGTAGACCTTGATTTATACTTGCAGTTCAGGCCCGGAGAAAAGGAAGGCTGGCTTGCGAAGGCGAAGCTGCTCGAGTCGGACGGCAAAGTGGTGAATGCGTTCGGCACGCTCGAGCAGGGGCTGGCGAATATCGAAGGCGACGAGGCAAAAAAAGAGCTTGAGGTCGGCATCAAGCGGCTCATGCGGATGGCGCTGGAGCATGGCGCACTGATACGGTGCACAACCGGCGTCGAGGAGTCCATGCAAAGACTTAGGGTAGGCAAGCGCGACATACGCATTGCAATTATGGACGGCAGCACGCACCGCCACGACAAGGGGGAACAGCGCCACCCCGGCGGGGTCTATTCAACCCAGCATGGCGACCTGAGCCTGATTATTGCCCCGCATTTGGCGGATGGCTACATCCAGGTGCTGAAGGCCTACAAGAAGAAGGGCGAGGGGGAGTGGAAAGCGTCGTAGCGCCACTCTTATATACCAGAATTGGATGAAATAGGGCATGTCGAAGGCGGCCGGAAGCGTCGAGAAGCGCAGCGGGTTCTCAGAGTTTGCTCTTGACGTGAAAAGCAAGTGGCATTCCAAAATCTCCCCCTACAAAGGTGAGTACAAGGCAGTTGCGGAGGCCGCGCCCCCGGGCCAGAGGGCGGAGTTCCACAAGCTGGCAGTCGATAGGATTAGGGCACGGAAGAAGATGAAGACTGCCAACTACGGGGGCCGCGTTGCTGCAGGCCTCACCATGGGGCAGGGGTTCGCCTACGGGCTGCAGATTGGCGGCGACCAGCTCGGGACCGGGATGAGGAACTACTGGCACACGGGGAGCGGATGGAACGCCGCGCAGGGGATGGCGGATGTTATCCCCGCCTCCAGGCCGGTCGGCGTAGCGCTGAAGGCTGTTGAGATAGGCCTCGACGCCTCGCGCGCCTACTTCGAGATGCTGATACTCAGGAAGCAGGGCTATGTTGCGGATGTGGTGCCTACTGCGATAGGCATGAGGTACGGGCAGCCGCTCTGGTCGTCCCTCGAGGCAGTCCAAAAGACAGGGGACGCCTTCATGAACCTGGACATGATAGGCACTCCCCCGCAGATTGTCTATTCGCTCGGAAACATAATCAACAGCTGCGTGCGGTACTGCATCGACGCCGCAATCTGGTGGAAGGGCTCGGTCGTGCAGAAGTTCTACGAGAACCGCGTCTTCGGGAAGCTCTTCAGGAAAAGGGTTGCGGATGGGCAGAGGATGCTCTTTGAGAACGACAAGGAACTCGCGGCAGCCCTCGGCGAAGAGAAGGCGAGGAAAGTGATAAAAGAGACGGAGAAGGCGGCTGCGAAGTGGGACACCAACGTCCCGTACGCGGAAAGGAAAAGTTAGGGATAGCGCATATCGGGGCCGATAATCACGTTTTTATAGCTAGAGACTGCGTTATTGGTGGAGAAAACATGGCGGGTGGAATTATCCAAGCTGGTGCGGAAAAGAAACGCGAGAAGGAAAGCCCGACTCCGCAGGTCGCAGAAAAAGTCAAGCCCTCTCAGGACATGAAGATGAGGGATATGATCCGCAGAGACGTCAAGGCGGACGAGGAAAATGAGGAGCAGCATAAGACGTTCATGGCCAAGTTTTTGGAATCCGTGGGCTATTCGAACCGCAGGGAAAAGGCATACAAAAAGATAATAGAGGAAAACGCACCATTCGAGAAAAAGTTCTGGAGGATTGTGCAGGAGCACAACAAGGAGAGGTGCATCAACAGGTGGGCGAAGACCAATTTGCCTGCGATGGGGATTGGGCTCGTTATCATGTATTGCACATGGGAATCGTTCAAAGTCGGCGCTTTCAACATGTGGCGCACTACCGGCCACCCCCTTCTCGGCTTCATTCTCGGGGAAGCGGGAAAAGGGGTTAGCGAAGTGGCGATGAAGGACACGCCTGCCTGCGACTGGGCAAGAAAGAAGCCGGATCTTATGACTCCGGAAGAAAAGGCCGGCGAGGCGATGATAAGGGTCTTCGGCGCGATTGCAGGCGCGTGGGATGGCGGATATTTGTTCGAGCGGTTTGCAGAAGGCGGCGCGGTGCCCGGAATATTCAGCTGGGACGGCGTTGAGCGGACCGTGAGCGGCGTCGGGCTGACGATGCTGGTCAATGCGCCGGGCGAGCGCTGCGATTTGATTGACAACTACAAATATTGGAGGGCGATGGCTGAGTTGCTCGTGAAGCACAAGCTAATTGATGCTCAGGAAGTCGTGAACAACGACGGCGCCGTGAGAACTGCAGTTATTAGGGAAATTGTGGTAAAAGCTACCATGAAGGAAATGAAAAAGACCAGTGCGTAAAAATAAAATAAGAAAAAGAGAGGGCTTAGAGCGCAATCTTAAGCCCAAGCTCCTTCTTGAGTTCGCGGTACCTGTTGCGGATGGTCACTTCCGTGACTCCGGCAATGTCCGCGACCTCCTTCTGCGTCCTGCGCTCACCGACCATCGCGCTTGCGATGTAGACTGCGGCAGCAGCGACGCCCGTCGGTCCCCTTCCCGAAATCAGCCCCTTGGCGATTGCCTTCTTCAGCAGGTTGATTGCCTTCTCCTGCACTTCTCCGCTCAGCTTTAGCGCAGCGGTGAAGCGCGGAACGTATTGCGTCGGGTCAGTCAGCGGGACCTTCAGGCCAAGCTCGTGGGAAACGAACCTGTATGTCCTGCCAATCTCCTTCTTCTCAACTCCGGAAACGTCGGCTATCTCATCAAGCGTGCGTGGTATGCCGTATTCCCTGCAGATTGCGTAGAGAACGGCGGAAACCACTGCCTCGATTAGCCTTCCGCGAATCAAGCCCTTGGCTATGCACTTGCGGTATAGGAGGGCGGATGCCTCGCGGACGTTTTCAGGCAGGCCGAGATAAGAGGCGATGCGGTCGAGTTCAGAAAGGGCGATTGCCAGGTTTCTCTCCATAGAAGAAGCGATTGAGGCGCGCTTGTGCCACTTCCTCATCCTGTAGAGCTGCGCCTGCTTCTTCGACGGAATCTTCACTCCGCGTATGTCGCGGTTGTATTGGTCTATCTCCGTGACGAGGCCCTTGTTCGGCCTCATGTACTTCACGGGCGCGCCTCCGCGGGCGCGCTTCTCCCTCTGCTCCGAGTCGAAAGCCCTCCACTCCGGGCCTGCATCCATTATGTTCTCAGCGACGATGAGGCCGCAGTCGGCGCAGACGAGCTCTCCGCGCTCATAATCGCGCATAAGACGCTTGCTATGACATTCGGGACACTTCTCATCCATTCCAACACCTCAATTAATCCGGCGCCCCAGCGGTGGGGCGGCCTAGCGTTTTGTTTCTCGCCAAAACGAGCATACAATTTTTAAAAGTTGCTCCAGTTCTAGTATTTAAGCTTATCGCTACGTCAGGCTCTCCGACGTGGAGAGTTTGGGCAAAAAAGAGATTGAAAGCGAAAAAAATTACCTGAAAAGAAGTAGCGGGGCTAAGCGACCAAAACCGCGTTCACCACGCCAGTCTGCCCGGGCCTGCTCGTCACTTTCGCCTTGCCCAGGTCGGTCTCGATAATGCAGCCCTTCGTGATGATGTTCATCCTCGCGTAGTGGCGGTTGTCCGGGGATTCCAGCACGCGCTTGATCTTCGCCTTCTTCATGCCCTCCTTCGTGAGCACGTTCGCGAATCCCGCCTTCTTCAATTTCACCTTCGCTCCGCCGCCGCGGGTGTGCGACGCCTTCCTGGCGTCCTGTGCGGCAACTTTCGTCGCTGCGAACGGGCCGCCCAGCGCGCTTAGGCTCTTATCGCCGTGCTTCTTCCTTTTTCCGCCCGTTCCGCCGCGCTTGGTGCGGCCCCTTCCATGAAATGCCTCTACCATCAAATCACTCCGTGAGGGGGTATTTTAAGTCGTTTTATATTAAAAGCCTTCCGTGGTTCACGTCTTCGGGGTTTCGAGCAGGATTTGTGACGCAAAGGAATTGATGAGGCAGCTGCGCGCCTTCACGGACAGGGAGAAGATTTTCGCGCAGGCCTTCGACCCGAACGCCGTAGCCTCGGAAAGGCAGCTTCTTCTTGCCCACAAGCTCGCCTCCGATGCCTTTGCCGAGAAGAGGAACATTGCGAAGGCGATGGAGGCAGAAGTTCTCGTGAGGGCGGCAGCGACGAGGAAGATAGAGGAGGCGATAAGTAGAGTTGGGGCAAAGGGAGGCAACTTCCTCCTGCTGACTGATGCTGATGGGAAGAAACTTGAGGCGCTGCTTAAAATGATTGAGGGGAAGCGGAAGAAGGCTGCCTTCGGGGGCGCGAAGGCTGCGAAGCTCTACGGCGTTAAGAAGCTGCCCGGCTATTCCATTGAGGACCTCATCCTGGAAAGGATGGCGATGCTCGAGGCGGAAAAGTAAGGCTCAGGTTTGCGCAGCAGCCTGGAAGTTTATTGTCGTCTTTATTCCGAACCGCTCCTCCACCTTCTGCACCATGAGGTCGAGAGGGAGGGGACCCACGGAGCTGATGTACGTGTTGACCTCCTTCGTGCTTATCCCTTTTTCCTTGGCCGCCTCCTGAAGCTCACCGATAACTGACTTGGCAACATAGTAGCTTGGGCCATAGCAAGGTCTGGCTATGAAGTTCCAGGTCCACGCGAAGATTTTCTTCTCCGGGATGCCAGTCATTTGCACGTATTCCTCAACGAGCTGCGGATAGGATTTTATGTTCAGGTTCATGGATGGGTCAGCGATTGCGCGGATGTGGCGCACGATTTTCTGGTAAGAGAGATAGAAATCGCATTCCGCCTTGAGCTCCCCCAGATTGGAGTATTGCGCAAGGTAATCCTTGAGCTTCTTCTCGGAGGCGGTGAGCAGGCTTTTATCCTTCGAAAGTATGCCGCTCACCAGGCCCATTAGCTCTGATTCCCGCATGTGGGCCACGCCTTCCGTGAGCACGCCGGAATAGCCGGAAGCGGCGAGCCTGGCCAGCGGGGTTGAGCCGCTCTTTGCCACGTCAGCGGATGAGTTTGCGTGGTGTATGTCATGCGCGCCTTCGTGGGAAATGGTGAAAAGGATGTCGTAGACGCAGGGGCGCTCTTCAGCCTGCGGAGTCATAAAGGTTATGGCACGGGGATGCTCCGCCAGGTGGTCGAATGAGAAAACGGCTGCCATCGGAAGCGAGGCACGCAAGTAGGTAGGAGTTTCGAGAATCTCCGGCTTGTGCCCTGGCGCCACCTCCGTAATGCGCTCCTCTATCAATGGGTAGAGCACTTCGACGAGCCCTCTTGTGAACGTTATGAATTCCTCGGGCTTAAGCTTGCTTTTCTCGCGCGCTGTCTCAAGAAGTTTGGCAGGGGTTGCTGTCTCAGGGTCAATGCCATAGACTTCTGCCAGCTTTCGGCATGCATCCTTGAGTACTGGCAGTTCCTGCTTCAGGGCGTCCTCACCTAGTTTCAGTATCTGCTCGGCAGAATAGGGGTAGCACCAGTTCTTCTTCAGGTTGTCCTTATGCCAGTCCTTGCGGCCGACATCACCCGTTGATTCCGTCTTGAGCAGTGGCATCCACTTCTCGTAGCCGCCATCGCCATATTTCTCGAACTCAAGCCCGGTAATTCCCATTCGGAAACTGGTGATTGCGGATTGCGTCTCAGAAAGCTCCTTGCAGACATCTGCGTCGTTGCCGGTTGCTTCCTTAATGCCAGCGAAGAAGCCCAGGACTTCGTTTGCCTGCTCGTAGGTGACTATCCGTATCTCGACCGGGAGCTTCTGGCCGGAGAACTTCTTGCTCATCTCGCGCAGGTTCTCGCGCAGGTCTTTCAGGTAGCCGGTTACGTGCTGCTTTAATTCAGGGCTGTCGCCCTCCTTTGTAAGCGAAAGCAGGAGCATGCCGCTCGCCTCACCAAATGGGGCGAATGGCTCGATGTGCGATAGCTGGAACTCGAACGAGTCGAGGAACCGCACTGCCAGGGGGTCGGCAGCGCCGTTCTCAGACAGCTTGCCCCTAACCTCGCGGATATCTTTCAGGGCCGCAGCGATGTTTTCCTCGGAGCGGATGAACATCCTGCCTGCGCAGCCATCCAGCCCGTTGGCACAGGCAGAGCCTGGGTCCCATTTCTTCAAAAGCTCAAGGCACTTCGCCTCGGACTCGGAAAGCTTCAGCGCTGGCTTCTCGATTTTCTCCATCGGACCCCCTCCAATCAGATTCAGGCTCACAAAAAGATGAGCTTCGATTTCCGCGAAGTTCAGGTATATAAAACGTCTTCCTCTTCCTCGTAATTTTCCGTGAGCAGCTTGCGGATTGCCTTCGCCTTCTCCTCGCCAATCCCTTCAACTTTCTGCAGCTGCTTCTCCGTCGCCTTCATCAATTTCTCAACGGTCTTGAACTTCTTCAGCAGCTGCCTTGCAATCTTCGGCCCCACGCCTGGAAGCGCCTCAACAATCATCCTTTTTTGCTGCGCAGGCGAGTAGGCGTGCTTCTCCCCCAAAAGGCGGAGGGGCTTCTTCTCGGTTATCTGCTCCCTCTTCG
>CAIXRF010000138.1 GCA_903921825.1 uncultured Microcaldota archaeon
AGAAGACAAGGTTCATCATGACTATCGGATCCCACGCCATTTGAATCACCGCATGCTTCTTCCCCGTGGGTGCTTAAAAAGCTTCCCAGCAAAATCGTTCCGGTGATGCCATGCGCTCGTGGAAGGAAGCGATACTCTGGGGAATTGCAATCTGGCTCGTTCCGTTCATAATCTCGGTGCCGCTCTATTCTCCGGCAGGTGCGCTGCTAATCGACGCGAACTCATTCAAAACGCTGATGGTGATAGCCGGCGCGGCAATAGGCGCGGTCGCGTGCGTGATGTATTTCCGCAAGGTCGAGAAGGGATTCCAGCAGGAAGGCGTGCAGGTCGGGCTGCTCTGGCTGCTCATCAACTGGGCGATTGACCTTGCGATACTGGTCCCGATGGCGCACCTCAGCATCCCAGCCTACCTCAACGAGATAGGGCTGCGCTACCTCTCTATTCCCATGACAACGATAGCCATTGGCGCACTGATGGCGGGGCTGGCGGGAAGGGCGAAGCCGGCCGCGAAACCCAAGGGAAGGAAATAGGCTTTTATATCTCAACGCAGCGGCACTTTGCATGGACTGGAAGCTTCTGGGCATGCTGGCGCTTTTCGCAGCCCTGCCCGCCTTCTGCATCGCGGGTGGATTTGCGGACATGAGCGGGAAGGCCGTTTCGCAGTTGAACTCCCTAGCGGACCTGCTGCGCTCCTTCGTCCCGCCGCTGGGGCTGGCGCTTGTCACCCTCGCGGGCATAGTCTATTCGATAGGGCAGGTCTTCGATGCGAACACGAGGCGGAACGTCCAGAACTGGAGCCTTTCAATAGTCATGGGAACAGTGATAGGCGTGCTCATCGTGGTGGCTGCACCCTACGCAGTGGGCTTCCTCATCGGAATGGCAGGATAAGGGCTAGTAGTATTTCACGAGCTCGCGGATTCCGTTCATGAATGAGAATCTCGCCCTGAAGCCAAGCTCCTTCTCGCTTTTCCTCGTGTCCGCGAGCGTGTGCGCCACGTAGTTCTTGATTGGGTTGGGCACGTATTTCTGCCTGATGGAGGTCCCGAGGGCGGAGTTCAGCTCATCCACCACGTCGTTGAAGGAGCGCGCCTCGCCCGTGCCGACGTTGAAGACGCCGTCCGCCTTCCTCTCCATGGCGAGCGTGCAGCAGCGCACGACGTCATCCACGAACACGTAGTCGCGCGTCTGCGTCCCGTCGCCGTAGATGGTGGGCGCCTTCCCCTCCTTCATGAGCCACAGGAACTGCGTGATGACGTTGGCGAACCTGCCCTTGTGCGTCTCGTGCGGCCCATAGACCGAGAAGAAGCGCATCGCCGCAATCCTCATGCCGAACGCCCTGGAATAGACCTCGGCGTAGTGCTCCTTCGCCAGCTTGCATGCGGTGTAGAAGGAGACGGGCCGGACGGGCATGTCCTCGGAATGGGGCGGGTGGCTCGCGCCATATATGCTCGAGCTCGAGGCATAGACTATGCCCGTGATGGAGTTCCTGCGCGCCGCGTCCAGGACGTTGAGGAAGCTGGTGAGCGTCGCCTCATTCGCCCTCCGGGGGTCTGGCTCGTACATGGGCGCGGATGAGGCGGAGGCGAGGTGGTATATCTGCTCAACGCCATTCACTGCCGAGTCGGCAATGCTCGCATCCGAGGCATCGCCGGAAATTATCCTGATTTCCCCCTTGGATTCCGCAAGGTTCTCCGGCCTGCCAAGCGACATGTCGTCCAGTACGGAAACTTCGTGCCCCTGCCGCCAGAGGGAGAGCGCGATGTTGCTCCCGATGAAGCCCGCGCCTCCGGTAACAAGAATTTTTGCCATGGAATGGATTTTTCCGTCAAGCTTATTAAGGGTTGCAGGGCCACATCTAGACGGTGATGTGGAATGCCGAAGGCTGAAGAGAAGATAATTACCCACCGGGTCGATATCACCTACAATGTGGACCGGCTCGTCGATGCGATGTACTGCTACCGGAGCAGGCTGTTCGTGCTGCTCACCTTCTGGGGCATCTTCTTCATAGCGGAAGGCCTGCTGTTCGCGCAGAAGAGCCTGGGCAACATATCGGACAACGGCTTCTGGGCATACACGTTCGTGCTGTTCGGCCTCATGCTCGTGCTGAAAGCAGCCGTGATGATGCTCATGCGGCCCTGGAAGTAATTATAAAGCCGTCCGCTCAAAAGTGAGCCGATGCTTCAAATCCCTAACATCTACGCGGGCGACTACAAGCGCCTCATCGTAATCCCGTTCTTCTTCCTCGCCATCTCGGCATATCTCGTCCTGGTCAGTCCCGGGATACCCGCGGGCATAGACCTGCGCGGCGGAATACTCATCACGCTCCAGACGCCCTCCACCGTGAATGCGGATGCGCTGAAGCAGTCCCTCATAAGCGAGTTGGGAGTCCACGATGCGAGCGTGAAGACCGCCCCGGGCCCGCTCGGAGGCACGGCAGTAGAGATAGAGATTGAGCAGCACGCCAAGCTCGCGGACGCGGAGAGGGCGCTGACACAGTTCTACACCCAGTACAACCTTTTCGTCACGCAGGACTATGACGTCACCTCCATCTCCAACTACCTGACGCGCGCGAACCTGACCGATGATGACAAGGCGAAGTCGCAGGCGCAGCTCGCGGACGCGACGGTAAAGAGGGACGCCGCGGAAGCTGCCATGGACAGCCAGGCAGACACCGTCTTCGCAAGCACGGCCTCATTCATGCCTGGCGTAAGCAGGGCGAACGCCACCTCGGCGACGCAGCTGAGGGACCTCGTCGCCTCGACCTACGCGAACGCGGGGAACGTCTACCGCGACAAGGTGCTCGGCATCCTCCGCTCGCACATGCGGGTCACCGACTTCTCCTACAAGGACGTGAGCCCCTCGCTGAGCGAGTTCTTCCTCCAGAAGACCTACCAGGTCGTTATATTCTCCCTCCTGCTCTCCGCAGTGGCGGTCGTGCTCGTGTTCCGGACGTTCATCCCCTCGCTTGCGGTGATGTTCGGCGCGGTGAACGACATAACTTTCGCGCTCGGCGCGATGGCGCTCTTCCAGATTCCGCTCACGCTCGCTTCGCTGGGCGCGCTCCTGATGCTCATAGGCTTCTCGCTTGATACTGACATGCTCGTTTCCATCAGGGTGCTGAAAAGGGTGGAAGGAAATGCCAGGGACAGGGCCTATAGCGCCATGAAGACGGGACTGACCATGAGCGTGGCCGCGCTGCTCGCATTCGCTGTCCTCTACGTCCTTTCCGTAGTCACGCAGCTGCCTACCTACTCCCAGATAGCGGCCATCGCGCTCGCGGGCCTGGTGGGCGACGTAATAGCGACGTGGTGCACCGACGCGGTCATGGTGCTCTGGTATTATGAGAGCAAGCAGAAGAGGGTTGCGCGATGATTGAAAAGCTCATGAGGGACAGGCGGATGATAATCCTGTTCGCGCTGCTAGCGGTCGCCCTGCTCTCGGCAGGCGTGCGCAGCGTACATTTCGGCATAGAGTTCGCCGGCGGGACGAGGGTCCCCATAACGCTCGAGCACAGCGTCGACATGTCCACGATGTCCGAGATAACCAATAACATCAAGAACCGCGTTTCCACTTTCGGGCTGCAGCAGGTGGTGGTCACCACCATCGGCGAGTCCGAAATATACGTCGAGCTGCCCCAGAGCGACCCCGCGCTGGTGAACAGCACCATGAGCGTGCTGAGCAGGCAGGGGAAGTTCGAGGGGATAGTAGACGGTCAGGTGGCGGTCAGCGACGACATGATAATGCCCGGGAGCATACAGGAGGCGCAGCCTTACCAGCAGGGACGGCAGATGAGGTGGGAGATAAGCTTCGCAATCACGGAGGATGGGGCGAAGCACTTCCGGGACGTGGTCTATGGGAAGGCGAACTACCCGGTTTACATGTTCCTCGACAGGCCCGCGGACTCCATCCTGCTGCTGACGAAGTCGCAGCTCATCGGCAACTCCACGCTCACGGAGGCGGAGGCGCTCTCCATCCTGAACGACGTCCTGAGGAAGGACAACACCACCATCCCGCTTCTCATCACAGACGACTGGAACTCGACGAGGTCGCAGCTTGAGGCGATGAACCACTCCATCTACAACAAGACGATAGTCGCGGAGGACGCGGACCCATCGAAGCTTGCCGACCTGCGTGCGATGGGCTTCGAAGTGACCAAGAAGCCCGCGGACGACATGGTTCCGCTATACTCCACCTCCAGCGAGAATGTTTCCCTGAACGAGTGGAAGGCAGTGGGCCTGCTCTCGGCGCCCCTGCTGAATCCCTCCATAACGCAGGGCTCCATCAGCAGGTTCTATTCGATAAGCGGAACCGCGCCAGCCTACATGCCGCTGGCTGCGCAGTCCGAGTACGCCACCAACGAGGTGAAGACGCTCAAGAGCATCCTGAGCGGGGGCGCGCTTCCCGTGCACATCATCATCGGCACGCCCACGACGATTCCCGCGCCCCTCGGCGCCCAATTCCTGAAATACAGCCTCGTCGCGGCCGTTGTGGTGGTGCTGCTGGTCGTAATGTTCGTTTCCCTCCGCTACAGGCGCTCCGAGATAGTGCTCCCCATATTCGCCACGAGCGCATCGGAGCTGCTGCTGCTCATCTGCTTCCTCGGCTCATTCGGCACCATAGACCTCGGCACCATGGCAGGGGTTATAGGCGCGCTGGGGACGGGCGTGGATGCGCAGATTGTCATTACGGATGAATTGCTCTCGCAGACGCAGGGCGTCACGAAAAAGCGCAGGCTCGGCAATGCCTTCTACATCATAATGACGAATGCCACCATTGCAGTAGTTGCGATGATTCCGCTGCTCTTCTTCTCCGGGCTCGTGGAGATAATCGGCTTCGCCCTTTCCACGAGCATCCTCGAGCTAAGCGCCGGCACCACTATCGGCGGTCCGGGAGCCTTGGCCATAAATACGGGCGCTGGCATCCTACGCCTCGCGGCCGGGGGAGCCGC